>DAOWEB010000272.1 GCA_030638735.1 Spirochaetaceae bacterium | reverse complement strand
TTGAAAGTAATCGTGATCTCCGCAAACTGGAAGATCCTGAAACATTTTTTGAAGATAATTATCAGAAATTAATCTGTCTTGATGAAATCCAGCGAAGACCTGAGCTTTTTACCCCTCTGCGAAGTATTATTGATAACTCAAACAGGAAAGGACAAATTCTCATTCTTGGATCTGCATCACCTGATTTAATTAAACAGAGTTCTGAAACTCTTGCCGGCCGAATTTCATATTTTGAATTAACACCTTTTCTTCTAATAGAGATTGGTCAGGACAGCATGAAAAAGCTTTGGTTGAGAGGAGGTTATCCGGATAGCTTTTTGGGAGAAAGTGATGAAGACAGTCTATTCTGGAGAGAGGATTTTATTCGTACTTTTCTGGAGAGAGATATTCCTTCTTTAGGTATTAAATATTATTCAGGAAATATTAACCGATTGTGGCAGATGTGCGCTCATATCACTGGTCAGATTCTTAACTATTCTACCCTGGCAGCATCTCTAGGAGTATCCGGACATACTGTAAAAAATTATATTGAACTCTTAATCCGGACATATATGGTTCGGCTGCTTCAACCATATTATTTGAATTTAAAGAAACGATTGATAAAATCTCCCAAAATATATATTAGGGATTCTGGAATTCTTCATTCACTTTTAAATATTGAATCCAGGAATTCTCTTTTAGGGCATCCCTCCTATGGCGCATCCTGGGAGGCATTTGCAATAGAACAGATACTATCATCAATTAAAGGCTGGCAAAGTTACTTCTACCGCACTTCCTCAGGGAATGAAATTGATTTAATACTGACAAAGGGGCAAGAGCTGATAGCCGTTGAATGTAAGGCTTCAAGTGCTCCGGAGTTAACTAAAGGTTTTTATATTGCCAGAGATGATTTAAATCCCAGGGAAAGCTGGATAATAGCCCCGGTTCCTGAAACTTATCTTCTTAATAAGGATAAGAATATCCATGTAGGTAATCCTCTGCATTTGATCACAAAGCTTAATAGATTATAAATTATCCAGGTATCTGCTTTTATTATAGCTATAGTAAGTTGTTCATTATTTCAAATATCATCATATAAAGGGTAAAAATTATTAAAGTTGCTAACAGCTTTATAATATTATTTGTAATTTTTCTCACAAGTTGCACCACAACAGGTCTTATTGATTATACTTCTATACCAGGAAATATAACTCCTGCAACAAATTATCATCCGGAATGGGAATCACTATATCCTGGCCTGGGACATACTTTCTGGAATCAGGATTTTCCACCTTTGGGCGTAACAGCCTTAAGGATTGATCTTGAACACCCGGAAAGAAAAATATTTGTTACACCAGGTATTCATCCTGTTAGCTTCAGTTCTGTAAGTATAGATGACAAAGAAAGGAATTTTCCTTCCAGAACTACCAGTCAGTTTTTAGAAGACTTTGATTGTATAGCTGCTGTCAATGCCACTCCTTTTTACCCTTTTCGAATTTTTCAGGGAAGGTCTCAAAAGGCAGTTGGTGTAGTAATATCAGAAGGAGTTTTATACTCTTCACCTTCAAAATATGCATATTTTTTACTTACAAAAGATGATCATATTGTATTTACAGATCTTCCTTTTAATTCTGAAAATATATCTGATATTGACCAGGCTGCAGGTGGTTTCTTTCTAATTCTTAAAGATGGAGAAAATATAGGGGTTCAGGGAGAAAGAAATCCCCTAAGTATTATGGGATTATCCCAGGATAATCGGTATTTGTATCTGGTTGTTATAGATGGGGAAGATAAAAACAGGAGTATTGGAGCTTCTTTGTGGGAAGGTGCAGAATGGATGAAAAGTCTTGGAGCCTCTAATGCCATGATTCTGGATGGAGGAGGTTCCTCAACACTTGTTATTAAGGGTGAAGATGGGAAAAGCCTTCTTTTGAATAATCCTTCCGGGTTTAATTTGTTTTCCAGGGAGAGACAGGTTGCTGTACATATAGGGATAAAATAATGAATAAATATAGAGAGTAAATAGTTACTTGAAAAATTCAAATATTGATAAGCAAAAAATAAGATAAAAATTTTACAATAGATAACATTTACAGGAGAATATAGTGTCAAAAAAAATATGTGTAGTTGGAACAGGATATGTTGGATTAATTGCCTCTGTAGGGCTTTCCGACTTTGGAAATGAAATAATTGGTGTGGATATAGATGAAAAGAAAGTTAAAATGCTTAATGAAGGTATTTCACCAATCTATGAGCCAGGTGTTGAGCGTTATTTAAAACGCAACCTTGAATCCGGGAGACTTACATTTTCGACAGATATTGGTAAATCAATTCAGAATGCTGATGTAATATTCATTGCTGTTGGGACGCCTCCTAAAGATAACGGAGAAGCAGATCTTTCATTTGTGGAAAGTGTCGTAAAATCAATTGCAGAGAATTTGAATGATTATAAGGTTATTGTTACCAAATCTACTGTTCCAGTAGGAACAAACCGGTGGATAAAGGAAAAGATGAATGAGTTTGCTCCCGGGAAGGATTTTGATGTAGTTTCCAATCCTGAATTCCTTAGGGAAGGAAAGGCAACACAGGATTTTTTCCATCCTGACAGAACTGTAATTGGTTATGAATCTGAAAGGGCGAAAGATGTAATGTTTGAAGTTTATAGAGCCCTTAATCTTATTTCTGTTCCATTTGTATGGTGCAGCCTGGAAACAGCGGAGCTTATAAAGTATGCTTCCAATGCTTTTCTTGCTACAAAAATAACATTTATTAATCAGATGGCAAATCTTGCAGAAACTGTCGGGGCAGATATTCATACTATTGCAAAAACAATGGGTATGGATGGTCGTATAAGCCCTAAATTTCTTCATCCCGGGCCAGGTTATGGAGGCAGTTGTTTTCCTAAAGATACAATGGCTGTTGTACAGACTGGTGATAAATACGGTATAGATATGAGCCTTATACGTTCTGTAATAGAAGCAAATGATATGCAGAAGGCCAGAATGGTAACTAAGCTTGAAAAACTTATAGGCAGCTTTCAGGGTAAGACTATTGCTGTTCTGGGTTTGGCATTTAAGGCGGAAACAGATGATATTAGAGATACCCCTGCTTTTAATCTGGTGGAAGGTATCTTAAGTAAAGGCGCAAAAATACAGGCCCACGATCCACAGGCTATGGACAACTTTGCAGAAGTTTATCCTCAAATAGAGTACTGTAAATCAGAGTTTGATGCTTTAAAAGATTCTGATGCTCTGGTCCTGGTTACGGAATGGAATGAATATAGAAATCTTAATCTTAGGAAGGCTAAAGAGTTAATGAAGGGTAACTTTATTCTTGATACCCGAAATCTTCTGGACCCGGAATTAGCTAAGGAGAGAGGGTTTATTCTTGAGGGTGTAGGTAAGGGATGAAAATTTTAATTACCGGAGTTGCAGGTTTTATAGGATCAAATCTTGCAGATTTACTTGTAGATTCAAACTATATAACAGGAATTGATAACTTTGATTCTTTTTATAGTCGGGAAATTAAAGAAGATAATATAAAGAATTTGATAAATAATAGTAATTTTTCTTTTTATGAAATGGATCTTCTGGATCTGGGTGAACTGGATGAAATTTGCAGGATAGAAAAAATTGATACAATTATACATCTTGCAGCTAAAGCAGGAGTACGTCCATCTATTGTAGATCCTGTAGGATATACAAGGCATAATATTGAAGCTACAGTTAATATTCTTGAAGCTGCCAGAAAAAATGGTATTAAAAATATTATTCTTGCCTCGTCTTCTTCTGTATACGGTAATAATGTTAAGATCCCCTTTTCGGAAGAGGATAATGTTGATTTTCCCATAAGCCCCTATGCAGCATCTAAAAAAGCCTGTGAACTGATGAGTCACAGCTTTGCTAAACTTCATAATCAGAAAATAGCAGTCCTAAGATTTTTTACTGTTTATGGAAGACGACAGCGTCCGGATCTTGCCATTGCAAAATTTACCAGGATGATTGACCATGGAGAACCTATTCCCTTTTATGGTGATGGAACAACAGAACGGGATTATACCTATATAGATGATATTACAGAAGGTATAAAAAAATGTATGGACTGGTTGGTTAATCAGGATGAAGGATGTTGGGATGTTTTTAATTTGGGGGAGAATCAGACGACTACACTTAGCTCCTTGGTTAAAACAATAGAGGGGGTCTTGGGTAAAAAAGCAGTTCTGGATAAGCAGCCTATGCAGCCCGGGGATGTAAAGAGAACTTTTGCTGATATTGGTAAGGCTAAGAGGATATTTGGGTATTCGCCGAAGACTCAGATTAAAGAGGGTATTTCTGAGTATGTTGGATATTATAGATCGGTTTGAGGAAAAGGAATCGCTGAGATTTATTGTCAATTATTTAATACTATTCAAACTTTGGAAAAGGGGAAAGCTAATTGAGTAAAAAAATATTTTTTATTTTGGCATATATACTACTTTTCTCTTCATTGCTTAGTGCAGAAATGTCATTTAATTACATTTTTATAGATTACGAGCGAACTATGCAGTTACTGGGAGAAACTGAAGGAAAATCTCTAAACTATCATACTTATTCATCAGATCTTCATTTTGATAAAGTTGAATACGGTCCCTGGAAAGATGTAGTAATTAAAGATTCTATTCAGGAAACCCCTTCAATTTCAATTAGTATACTTTCTCCTGAAATCTGGACTTCGTGGAATTCTACTACTGCATGGGGTGGAAATGATGGTTCTCTATGGCAGGGGAAGGGTTTTAATTCAGTATTATCCGGTGGATTTGAAATTAATAATCCTAACTTCTCCATAAGATTGTATCCTGAAATATGGGGAGCACAGAATCTTGATATTGATATTATTGACACTGCTTCCAGTAGTGGGTATGGAGATTACTGGACAGTATTTGATAATCTTCAACGATATGGAGATGAGTTTTACTATGATTTTTCATGGGGTCAAAGCGATCTAAGGTTATATTGGGATAGTTTTACTATAGGGTTCTCCACAGAATCTATAATTCTGGGCCCCGGGCAGGTCACAAATATTATTCTTAGTAATAATGCCGGTGGTTTTCCTCATTTTGATATGGGAACATCAGAAAAGATAAATATTGCTTATTTGGGAGATTTCGAGTTTAGAGCTATCTGGGGTTTTTTGGAAGAGTCAGAATTTTTTGATGAAGATTCCAGTAATGATTATGGGTTGATTTCAGGTACATATTTAGCCTGGTCTCCTTTTTTCTGGGATAATTTTACTATAGGTTTTAATCATCAGTACTATAAACCATTAAGCGAATGGGATAGTTGGGATCTTGTAAGGGGAATTCCTTTCCTTGATCGATCCAACTTACCAGGTGATACCAAGGATATGATGATGTCCATTCCTTTTAACTGGATATTCCCTACTGTAGGGTTTGAATTTTATGGAGAATGGGCCAGGAATGATAATTTTGGAAATTTTGAGGATCTATATAAATCTCCAGAACATACACAAGCCTTTACTATTGGTATTAATCAAGTTATAAAGCAATGGGGTGACAAAATAATTCAGCTATCATTAGAATTAAGTACCATAGAACAGGAAAGGACTTATGAAATAAGGGCTGCGGGGCCATGGTATCGTCATTCATGGGCTGGTTGGACACAAGGATATACAAATAACGGTCAGTTATTGGGAGCTTCTATTGGACCTGGAAGCAATAGTCAGTGGGGAAAACTATCCTGGATAAAACCGGAAGGCCAAATTTCTATTTTTATGCAACGTATTGCTTTTGATAAGGATTATTTTTATCAAATAGCTTCATTCGAAGATATGTATTATTTTACTGAGTTTAACTGTGGAGTTGAAAATTTGTTGTTTTTTAATAAATTTGATTTGTATAGTGCTTTAATTTATACATTTGATTATAACTATAATTATGTTGATAAAAACGATAAGTACAATTTACATATTGAAATTGGAGCTAAGTATCATTTTTAAAATCAAATTACTAATCTTTTGGTGTGGATTTTAATTACTTAATTTGATGTAGTTTAAGTGATTTT
>DAOWEB010000007.1 GCA_030638735.1 Spirochaetaceae bacterium | reverse complement strand
ATTATCTGTTTCTGTTTTCCCTGCCCCAATAAGTGATACATCATTGAGAAATAGTCTGTTGTAAGCAATTGAATCATTGGTTTTTAAGGAAATCAACTTACCAGCATAGCTGTCACTAATAAATCTTTTAACCTTATCATAGGAATTTGTACTTTGGGCAGAAATAATCTGAAGATAGGCATTACTTGCTTTGTCTTCTATAAGCTGAACAGAGGATTCATCTTCAAATGCTTTTTTTGCAATTTCCGAGGCTATGTGATCAAGTTTACGCTTACTGGTCCTTGAAGCTGCATAATCATTTGCCTGGGTAATCTCAGAGAGAATCCAGTCATAGTCTCCATTGTTAAGGAGTGTTCCGCAGAATGTACATTTTACAACGTCTGAGTTTTTACCATCCAGTGGAGCCCTGCAGTTTGGACATTCAACTGTTCCATAAAGGTCTTTGTTTTTACTGCTTTTTTTTCTCATAAATGACCAGTATTCAACAAAATCTTCTGAAACATCAGTGTTTAAGCTTTTTGAAAGCTCTGATTTGAAAATATCTGTAGCATATGCACTTATTCCTGCATGAATTATGTCGAATTCCCCGTCACTTTCTACTTTGTCTATCCAAATATTGTCGATTTGAATATCACTTATAATATTAGTTTGTTTTAAAATACCCATCATTTCTATCTGGGTAAGAAACCTTTGATGAACACCATCTGTTATATATCTTCGGGCTTTTGAGATATTTTTTTCTGACCATGCCTTCTGGATTCCCATAAATGCAGTATCTACCTTATGTAGAAACTCATGTTCCTCAAAATCCGGGTTTGATTTTTGGAATGCAGAGTAACCTTTTATATGATCAGCCCCTGCCTGGCCTCCCTCATTTTGTCCGGGGAAATTTTTAAATGCAGATTTGTTTTTTTTCTGTTTTTTATTTGCAGAAATATAAAGGAAAACAACTATACCCAAAATTATAAAATTAAATGGGAATGGAATTACTCTCATTAGATAGAAAATCAGGTAAATAATCCCGAGATCACCACCTCCGCTGGAGCTGCTGGAACTGCTTCCCCCACCACCTGCTCTGGCAAATAAGAGTTCGACTCCAACTGTAAGGAGTAACATTATAATTAATACAGATATTTTAGTTAGTTTGTTTCTTTTCATGTTTAAAGTTTATGCCAGTCTCTGCCTGAGGTCAATAGTTTTTTGAGCGTTAATGATTGTAGACGGGTAACGTCCAGAAAATTATTACATTTATAATCAGGATTGAATATTATCCTTTAATGATAGTGTTTTATTTATGATCCTGATTACCACCACAGCTGCTAAAATACCTGAAATTAAATTGGCAACAGCACCACCTGCAAATATACCATTGAGACCAAACATTTTGGATCCCAGAACTGCAAGAGGAATGTATAGGCCTAATAACCTTAAAAGTGAAAGTACGATTGCATGTATTGGTTTTCCCAGGGCATTAAGAACAGCGGAGGACAACAGGAGTATTCCCTGAAAGCCGTATGTTAATGCGATAATTCTTAAATAGAAAACAACCGTTTTTATTACTACAGGATCTTTATTAAATAAACCGGCCATAAATGCTCCTGCAAAATAGAATCCTGCAAAGGCAATAACACTCCATAGAAGCGAAAATTTAAAGCTCTTTTTAACTGCTTCTGAAACCCTGTGGTAATTACCGGAAGCCCCGTTTTGACCTGTAAAGGGTATTAAAACTCCTCCCAGGGAATGGATTATCATTAGTACAATCATTTCCAGTCTTGTAGCAACTCCAAATCCTGCAATTGCAGCTGTTCCAAAGGTGGATACCATTCTGGTGATAACTCCCATTGACAGAGGTGTAATTATATTTGTAATAGTAGCAGGGACACCTATAAATAAAATGTGTTTCCACGAATTAAACATCTTTTTAAAAGTAATACCATGTGTGGTTATAAGATCCCTCTTTACTAAAATTACAAGTGAAAAGATAAGTGTTGATGCTCTTCCTATAACAGTTGCCAATGCTCCTCCGGCAAGACCCATTTCCGGGAAGGGGCCAATTCCGAATATTAGGAATGGATCCAGGATCATATTGGCAATTGCAGCAAATGACATTATAAGAGCAGGTGTTTTCATATCTCCTGTAGCACGGATAATATTGTTTCCTACCATAGGAAAAACAACAAAAATTACTCCTATATACCATATACGCATGTACTCTTTTATAAGAGGTAATGTTATTTCATCAGCACCAAGTAGTTTGAAAAGGGGATCTATAGTCAATTCTCCTGTTATTGCGGCTACGGCAACTATAAGTCCTGCTAAAAAAAGAGAATCTGTAGAAAGACGTTTTACTATATCACTGTCACCTCTCCCAATAGCCCTGGATACTACAGAGGCTGTTCCCATTCCCAGTCCCAGGGCAATGCTTTGAACAACCATTACAACCGGGAATGTAAAACTCATTGCCGCCAGTTCATTTTTCCCAAGTTGTCCTATATAAAAAGTATCAACCAGATTAAATATTATCATACTCACCATACCAGCCATCATGGGGAGGGTAAGTCTTATTAGTAGTTTTGTTATATTGCCTTCTGTCAGGTTTGCTTTAATTTTCCGATTCATATTGCCTATTATATTGGTAATTATTTATAAATACTATTAGAATGTATATAAAGATTTTTGGAGGCGTTATGATAGATATATTGAAGAGCTTTCATAGTGAAGTTTATATAGACAGTATATTAGCTGATATAAAAGATATTCTTCTGGATTTATATGGAAAGGAGAAAGGTACTGAAAATTTTAACTATCTGATCAGTGCCGCAAAGACCTATCTTAACTCTCTGAGTAGTGAGGAGATTGAAAGCTATGCTGCTTTTAATAAGGATACTCCTTATGAGGATCTTAAGGGTAAAATCTTTGCAATATCCTATCCTGATAATATATATAATGACAATGATCCAACTTTAAAAACTCTTGGATCGGTTCTAAGTGAGTATTTCCCTTCTATAAATGGTATTCATATTCTTCCGGAAAGGGTAATGAGCCATGGTGATGTATGGCCTCAGGATTTTTTCTCCTTTATGCCAAAGGAAAATGCTTTGGAACTTGTAGTTAATCTTCAGAAATCCGGGGTTTTAAACAAGGATCGTTATATCACTTCCAAATATCAGGAAATAGCGACTAGTTTTATTACCAGTCTTCCTGAAAAAGTAGTGGACGTTCTGGATAAAGCTTATAATTCCCACTTTAATGACGGAGGATTCTCTCAGGCAACCCGTGCAAAGGTGGATCCCAGGTTTGGTACAGTGGAAGATATAAGGGATTTAACAAAAAACTATTCAGTTATGCTGGACTATGTTGTAAATCATGTGGATATAGATAGTGATATTCTTGACTCATTTAAACAAGGTGAAAATTCCGGTGAAGCCTTTATTATAATTTCTCCTTCTGAATATAAAACTATGAAAGATGATGGTTCTCTTTATAAAACATTCAGACCAAGACCTTTTCCTTTATACACAGGAATGCGTAAGTATTCAAACTCTGATAATAAAATGAACAGTTTTTTTAAAGATAAAGTATTGGAAGCTCTTGACGTGCGGGTTGTACATTTTCTTTCAATTTACTTTAAAGTGGAGAATGATCAGGGACTTACCGCAGAAGATAAACGAACTTTTGCTGCCTTTGGGGACTGGCTGAGTGAAAAAAAGATAAGTGAAAATTTGTTTTTTACTGATTCACCTCTTCAGGCAAATCAGAAAATAATTAAAACAGATGTAATTACAGGCATGGAGGGGTTTCTACAGGCTATAGGTATTTCTTCTGATTATGCGGCCGTTTTTAATAAAAATGATGATGCTGTCTATGGTGAGAAATTCTTTGTTTACACTACATTCAGTGAATCCCAGGCTGATATTAATCCAATGACAACTGATGGATTTAAGATGATAATTGATGATCTTTATCATCTTCTTTCCAGTGGTAAATTATCTATGATGAGAATGGATGCCATAAAGTATCTTTGGAAGGAGAAGGGAAAGAAAAATTTTGATATGCCCGAAGGGAATAAGTTTATAGATCTAATGAGAAAACTTATGGCTTTAACATCCCCTGGAGTTCTTCCTCTGGATGAGATAAACTCTCCCGACCCGATAGTTTATGAAATGAGCAAGGGTGGAGTATTCGCCTATTTATTCGGCCCTGTTAACTCTACTGTTACTGCCTTTAATGAGGGAACACTGCAGCCTTTAAAAAATTATTATGAACTTTATAAAAAGAAAGTCCCTGATAATTTTGTTCCTTTTGTGATGCTCTCCACTCATGACGGACGGTCTGTTCAGGGTCTTGGTGTTCATAGAACTGATGGGCATGTCAGTATTGAACAATTCTATCATTTAAAGGATATAGTTGAAAAACAGGAGGGTAGAGCAAAGTATAGATCTGTGTCTGTAGGGGAAATAGCGGCTGATACTTTTGACAAAATTATAAGAGAAGCTAATCTTGATAACTTTAAAAGAGAACTTTTAAGTATGTTTGTAAATGTTTCTCTGGAATCTGAGGGCAGTTCTGCTCAAAAAGAAACTGGATTTACTTATGTTTTAAAAAAGGATCTGGTTGATAGAGAAAAACTTATTATAAAAATTTCTGATATTTCCGGTCTTAATCCTAAAATCCTAACCAATCTTCCTTCAATTGATTATTTTCTGAAATGGATAATTGACGGGAAAACTATATATGAACTTTGCTGTACAACCAGAAGTTCTTTGAGTTTTAAAAATCTGTCAGGTACAAAAATTAGCTCTGAACAGGAAGCTTCGAGACTTGCGTTAGCTCAGGGTTTTGTGCTTACCATCGGACAATCTGTTCCTGCCATATATTTTAATGATCTCCTGGGAATAAAAAATGATCTTCACGGGTTTAGAATTTCAGGAAAGCCCAGGGACTTGAACAGACATAAAAGTTATTTACCTGATATGAATTTGTCCAATCCAGCTGATCCGTTTACTAAATCATATTTACCTTTAATTAATAAGATTCTGGAGCTTAGAACAAAAGATAATGCTTTTTATCCGGGAAGTATTGATTTTGAATTTATTGCACTTACAGATACTCTTTTTCTAAATCATCCATTTTATGAAGGTGATCATTCTTTGATACTTGGAAATATTTCTGATAAACCAGTTACTTATAAATTGTCACTGGAGACACTCACAGGTGTTGATAAGAACTTGATTCTTTCGAAAAAAGATAATCCTTTTATAGATGGGATTACAGGAGAAAAATTTCTGATTGATAGACAGGGATTTCTGAACTTGGAACTGCCTCCTTATGGGATGCTCTGGCTGAAGTAGATGATTGCCAGTGTTAGTGTTGTAGAGACGTAGCATGCTACGTCTCTACTGCCTGATTTATATCATGTAGAAACAAAAGCTTTAAATCAGGCTGTAAAAAGAAATCTGGAAAGGTTCCCTAAAGATTTTATGTTTCAGCTTACACAGGATGAGTTTAATTATTTGCGGTCACAAAATGTGACCGCAAAAATATCAAAAAGAAGAGTTTCTCCATATGCTTTTTCTCAAAATGGTGTTGCTATGCTTTCCTCCGTTTTGAAAAGCAAACAAGCAGTAGATGTTAATATTCAAATAATGAGAGTTTTTGTAAAAGTCAAAGATCTTTCGTCAGAGCATTCAAAACATATTTCTGAATTATACAAAATGGTCAGGGAAGTAGATCAAAAACATCAATCCAATTACAGTGAAATTGTTGGTTACATTCAGGAATTACTTGATGATGGAGATGATAATGAGTTAAATAAAATTGGATTTACAATAGATTAATTTAAGCCTTCAACATAGATGGGACCTCTCTACGGGTAATATGTTTCTATGGTTTTGATTGTATGAATTGTTTTTTTTGTTCAAATTATGTATACATCTACCTATGATTAAAACAAAACAGGTCTTTAAT
>DAOWEB010000298.1 GCA_030638735.1 Spirochaetaceae bacterium | reverse complement strand
TTTTAATAACCATGAAGCATTTTTATCTTCCAGACTTGTTCTTGCAAGAAAATATATACAAAGAGGAGAGTTCAGGGCTGCAAATACTCTTTTGGAAAAAACAAAAGAACTTTTTGATTCAAATAATAGAGATCATCCATATAATTCCCTGGTAAGTTTTTATCTTGGAGATACTTTCTTCTACCTTGGGGATATATACAAAGCTATTCAAAACGTACAGGATGCTCTGACTCATGCCAGTGAGGATTTCTCATTTCGTCCCTACCTGGAACAAAATTTAATTCTCTATCATCTATATTTGGACAAGTATGAACCTGCAGAATCACTCCTGGAAAACTCTAAACAAAATGAAGAATATGAAAATTTATATCTTAAATATTTTCGATCATACCTCCTTCCCATGCTGAATGCCTACAGACAGGGTAATCGAAGAAGAACAGATTTTTACTGTAAAAGATTGCTGGCAGACGAAAATAAACAGATTTTGGACAGTGACTACCCATATAGCTATATTCAGCTTATTGAAGTAAACATCTCTCTGGAACATTATAAGGTTGCAGAAGATTTGCTGGATAAAATCGAAGAAAATATATCAGGAGGATACATTCCCTATTCTATAGCAACCATGCATGCTCTAAGGGGACTTCTTCTCCATCTTCAAAATAAAGATAAACCAGCCTCACAGCAATTTGATAAAATGGACATTGTATTTAAAGAAAAGGGATATCGTAACCTTGATATATGCAGCCCTGAAATTCTGGATAAAATATCTGAAATCTCAAGATTTAAGTATTTTTCAGATTTTCCAAGATTGAAATCAAGATTAGTGGAAAACAGTATTAGAAATAAAGAATATACTCTGGAAATAAAAACTCTTGGAACATTCAGTTTATATATAAAAGGCAGAGAAATAGCTCCATCAGGATTGATGAGTCAAAAGAGAGTTGTTGACCTTTTAAAACTTCTTATAATTTACAGAAAAAATGGTATCCTGAAAGAGATGATATATGAACCATTCTGGCCCAAATATTCCAGTAAAAGTGCCAGAGATAACCTAAATACTATTATTTACCGACTTCGTAATATACTTGGAAAAGAAAATGATGTTCTACTCACCGATTCCAATACTATAGGATTTAAAGAAGGCAGTACTATTACAGATGTTGATAGATTTCTTGAATTCCTTGATCTTGCAGAAACTGCAGAGAAACAAAAAGAACTGGGAACTGCAGCAGAAATGTACAATAAAGGATTGGATATATATAAGGGTGATTTTCTTGAAAGTGATATCTATTCAGATTTTATACGTGATGAAAGAGAACATTTAAAACAGAAATACAGGTTGTCTCTTTTTAAACTTTCAAAACTTTACTTAAACACAGGAAATTATCTTCAGGCACTTGAAACATTAAAAATACTTATTACTAAAGATCCCCTGTGCGAAGCCGGAACCAGAATGTTAATGATAACAAGTGCACTAATTGGAAGCAGAAGTAATATCCCTCGTATTTTAGATAATCTAAACAGACAGCTTATGGAAGCATATGATGTAACTGCAGATAAAAAAACTGTTCAATTACAGGAAATGCTTCTTGGAGGTGGGGATCCACTACCGGAAATGTGGATTAACGAAACCATAATCTAGTAGGGGCGAACGGCCGTTCGCCCCTACCAGATTATTTTTATACATTAAAATTATATATTACCCAATGCATCCCCAAATATCTTTAACGCCTTGTCGATCTGCTCCTCATTAACAATAAGGGGAGGTATCCATCTGACAACATTACCATAGGTACCGCAACCTAAAAGTAGTAATTTATTTGATGCAGCTTCTTTTATTACTGCTTTTGCAGTTTCAGGATCCGGTTCATTATCTTTAACAAATTCAGTGGCAATCATTAAGCCAACACCTCTAACATCGCCAATTCGGTTATCATGCCGTTTAAGTATAATCAGCCCATCTTTTAACTGTTTACCTCGAACTGAGGCATTCTCAACCAGGTTTTCATCTTCCAGAACATCAATAGTTGCTACAGCAGCAGCACAGCAGACAGGGTTGCCACCATAGGTACCTCCATGACTGCCTTTTAGCCAGTTTTTCTCTAATTCATGCCTGTATGCAATCCCTGAAAGAGGCATACCGGAAGCAATACCTTTTGCCATCACCATAATGTCAGGAATGACACCTTCATGCTCAATTGCAAAATATTTTCCGGTTCTTCCAAATCCGGATTGTATTTCATCAGCAATAAGAAGAATACCATGCTCATCACATATTTCACGTAATGTTTTTATAAAGCCCGCTGGTGGAACAACATATCCCCCTTCTCCAAGAACAGGTTCTATAATTATACATGCAGTTTCATTGGGTGAAGTTTGAGATTTTAACAGGCGCTCAAGTTCCTTTATTGCAAATCTACTGGTTTTATCATCATCCCATCCATAATAAAATGAATAGGGATAGGGGGTTACAAAAATACCGGAAACCAAGGGCTGATACTGTGTTCTATATACAGTTTTACTGGTGGTCATTGACATTGTCAGATGAGTCCGGCCATGGAAACTCCCCTGAAAAACTACTACATTAGATCTCCCTGTTGCCTGTTTTGCAAGTTTTACTGCAGCTTCCACAGCCTCGGCTCCACTATTGGCAAAGAAAAATTTATCAAGTCCTTCGGGAACTATCTTCTTAAGTTTTTTGACTAATTCCAGTATTGGATTATGAACTACTATATTCATCTGACCAAAAATAAGTGATTCTGCCTGTCTTCCAATAGCAGAAACAACTTTAGGATGACAATGACCGGTATTGGTAACGCCTATCCCTGAAGTAAAATCGAGATATTTCAGACCATTTTCATCATAAATGTAAACACCATCTCCATTATCCGCTACAATTTCTGTAGCATGAGTCCAGACATTTGATAAACCTGAATCTTTTAAATTTAACATAATAATCCCCTGTAATAAATTATGAGTTATGATATTAGAAACAACTAACAGTGTGCTGATACTGGTATGATATAGTGATGATTTCCAACTTGAATAATCATAATTATTCTGATTTAATATCCCCCGAGGTATAAAAAATGGAAAAATCAAAGAAATTATTAGATAAATTATTTACAAGAGGACAGGAATTCCTGGGAGTTGACTATCCAATTCTTGGTGGAGCAATGTCCTGGATATCAGAAGCACAGCTGGTATCGACAATCTCCAACGAAGGTGGATTTGGTGTTCTTGCAGGCGGGAATATGCCTATAGACATGTTCAAAGATGAAATTAAGAAAACCAAGGATCTGACAGATAGACCATTCGGTGTAAATCTAATTGGAATAGCTCCGAATTTCAGAAAACAACTTGAACATATATTGGAAATTGAGTTTCCCTATGTAATTTTTGCAGGAGGTCTTCCTCCAAGAGATGCAATAACAAAAGTAAGGCAGACAGGCAGCAAAATGCTATGTTTCGCCCCTACAGTGGGTATAGCAAAACAACTTATTAAACTTGGTGTGGATGCTTTAATTATTGAAGGACATGAAGCCGGAGGACATATTGGTCCTGTTTCTACAAGTGTTCTTGCAGAACAGATTCTTCCACATACAAGTGAAGTTCCTGTTTTTGTTGCAGGAGGAATAGGAAGCGGGCTTCTTATGATCCATTATCTGATGATGGGAGCTTCCGGTGTTCAGCTTGGTACAAGATTTGCCGTAGCAGAAGAATCAATTGCTCACGATAACTTTAAACAGGCATTTATTAAAGCCGCAAGTAAAGATGCAATACCAACTGCTCAGTTTGACCCAAGGGTTCCGGTAATACCTGTAAGGTCAATTGTAAATGAAGGTGTTCAGAACTTTACAACACTTCAGCTTGGGCTTCTAGCACAACTTGAAAGAGGTGTTATAAGCCGACAGGAAGCAAGTGTGCAACTGGAAGAGTTCTGGATTGGAGGACTACGAAAGGCTGTAATTGATGGTGATATTAAAGGCGGATCTTTAATGGCAGGCCAGAGCGTTGGAATTGTTAAAGAAATTCAAAGTGTAAAAGAAATACTGCAGGATCTTATTGATGTAGGTATTCACGAAGCAGACAGGATTCTTGGACTTGTCGATATTTGTGACGATTGATGCAAACGCAGGGGACGGTTTAAACCGTCCTCTACGGTGCCATTTCAACCCTGTTCCTACCACCTTCCTTGGCATTGTACAGAGCTACATCAGCTCTTTTTATTAAATCTTCCGGTACAAAATCCAAAATACTGTTATATCTGGCAATACCTATAGATATTGTGGTTTTTACAATTTCATTTTTACATTTTTCGGTATAGATAAATTCCAGTGATTCAATTCGTTTACGTATTCTTTCAGCTACAAGCTCAGCATCTTCTACTGTCATCTTCTTCAATATTATAACAAACTCTTCCCCACCATACCTGGCAGCAAGATCCTCTAAACGAAGACTACTTATTAAAATTGAAGCTACTTTCTTTAAGACAATATCTCCGAAAGAATGTCCATAAGTATCATTTAAATTTTTAAAATGATCTATATCCATCATTAGAAGACTTATGGGTGGGAGTTCAGGATCAAAGTTCTGCTTCATAGTCTGATACAGGACATGTTTCAGTTTAAGCTTTGTCATCATATCTGTAGTTGATATTTCGAAAAGAAACGAATTATCAATTGCTATTGCAGCCATTCCTGCAACATTTATTAAAAAATCTTTCTCATCTTCAAGAAAAGGCTCATTAATAATTCTTTCACCAAGAACAATCAGCCCCTGTAAGTTTGCCCTGTTTATTAAAGGAATAATAAGAGTAGGTTCAAGAATTGTAAATGATTTTAAATCGGAAATATTTTTAACAGCTCCCAATAATTCCGGCATGGTATAACACTGAGGATTATTTTTAAAAGTTTCAATCATCTCAGAATCTTCAGAAATTGTATATTGAATTTTTCTGTCAGGATTAAATCCTTCATAATTTCTATAGAGGGAAAACTCATTGCTATCTATGTCCGGTTTAATAAATAAACCTGCTTTTAATACCCTGGCACGACCCATACAGGTAAGTAGAATTGAATCCAGTACAGAAGAATAATGAAGGTTGGAACTTAAACTCTTACTAATTTCTATAAGGGACTCAAGATCATTAATTCTAGCTTCATATTTTTGAATAAGTTCTTTATTGTTTAAGGAATTCATCAACATCCTCTTCGATCTTTTTAAGTTTTTCTGAGACTTCCTTTTTTGAAACTTCGAGGTCTTTACCTGGTTCCGCCTTACAGGAAGCATAAAATTTTATCTTTGGTTCTGTACCTGAAGGTCGTATAGTAACCATAGACCCATCCTGTAATAAAAATTGGAGAACATTTGCTGAAGGAAGATCTATATTTTTTTCTTTTTTACCATTTTCAAGATTAAAAGTTTCTCCTGTTTTATAATCCTTCATGAAAGATACAGAAATACCTCCGAATTTAGATGGAGGTGTATTTCTCATGGATGACATCATACCTTCCATTTGAGCCTTTCCTTTCTCACCTTTAAGATATCTGGAGATTAGAAGTTCTTCAAAATATCCAAACTCTTCCCATATCTCTTTTAATCTATCCAGAACACTTTTCCCCATGGATCTATGATAGAGAGTTAGTTCAACAGTCAGAAATGCAGCAGATACAGCATCTTTATCACGAACTTCATCTGTTACAAGGAAACCATAACTTTCCTCTCCACCGAAAACATATTTCTCTCCTGTTTTTTCAAACTCTTTAATCTTTTCTGCAATATATTTAAACCCTGTTAGAACATCATAAGATTTTACACCATAACTCGTCGCGACGAGTCTTTGGAGTTCTGTTGTTACAATAGTTTTTACAAAAGCACTTCTCCCGTTTAATGAACCTTTCTCTTTTAAAGAGGAAAAGATATAATCTCCAAGAAGAACTCCCAGTTGATTACCGGATAGAAGCACATATTTATCTCCTTCAGGAACTGCTATACCCAGTCGGTCTGCATCAGGATCTGTACCCAAAAGAATATCTGCATTTTCTTTTTTAGCAAGTTTTAATCCCAACTCCATAGCCTCGACTATCTCAGGGTTAGGGAAAGCAACAGTAGGAAAATCTCCGTCTGGTTCTCTTTGTTCCGGCACCGTTATTACATCAATCCCCATCTCCCCCAAGGTTCTTTCTACAAGCATTGTACCGGCACCATGAAGAGGTGTGTATACAACTTTTAAATTCTTTCCTTCGGAGCTCATAAGTTCAGGTCTGAAACTGCATGATTTTACAAGATCTACATATGGTTCATCTATGATCTTATCTGCATTTATTAAAAGCCCCTTACTGGCAGCTTCATCTCTACTCATTGTCAGAACTTTACCGGAAACTGCATTTACTTCATTTATAATTGAAATATCATGTGGAGGTACAATCTGCCCTCCGTCGGACCAATACACTTTGTAACCATTGTATTCCGCTGGGTTATGGGATGCAGTTACTACTATACCAGCAGTACAGGACAACTTTCTAACTGTATATGAAACAACAGGAGTGGGTCTAAGGGAGGAAAAAAGGTAAACTTTTATACCATTGGCACAAAGTATAAGTGCTGCTTCCTCTGCAAAAAGTTCAGAGAAATTTCTGGAATCATATGCTATTGCAACAGAACCATTATTTGTCATTTTATTTATATATTTTGCCAGGCCAGTTGTAGATTTTCTGATAATATATGGATTCATCCGGTTATAACCGCCGCCTATAACTCCACGAAGACCGCCAGTACCAAATTCGAGATCCATGTAGAATCTGTCATTTAGTTCTTCTGTATTTTTGCTATCCACTACTTGTTGTAAATCTTTAACAAAATGAGAATGTTCCTCAAATTTTAAATAATCACTGATTTTTGTATCCAGCTCTTTCTGATCCATAGATAACTCCCTTATCAATGTCACTTCGATACATTTTTGCAAGCAAAAACACTCAGTGACCAGTTTACAAAACATTGTACCCCGAGTGATTGCGAATTTATATAATATTGTCCTTTACAATATAGTACAGAGCAATATTATCGAGGGGCACTTTCTATTATTCTTATTAAATCTTCCGGTTTGTCAATCAATATTCCTGCCCCGGCTTCTGTAAGCTCAACTATATCACGATAACCCCAGGTTACTCCAACACCCATTAATCCGGAATTTACAGATGTTTTCATATCAACCCCGCTATCACCGATAAAGATAGCATCAGAAGGTTCTACTTTCATTTCTTCAAGTATCTGAAAAACAACAGATGGATCAGGTTTTTTAGGAATATCCGGAAGGATTCCCTGTATAGTTGTAAAATGCCAGGATGATAATAAATTACCTGTTATATATTTTACAAGTGTATCTTCTTTATTGGATAAAATAGCAATTTTAACTCCCATATCTACCAGAGAATCCAATAAAAAATGGATTCCCTCATAAGGTTTTGTATCAATAACAGGATTATTGCTGTATTCTTCCATAACCCTCAAATATCCTTTTTCAAGAATCTCTTCAGGACAATCTTCTGTACAGGCCCTCTTTAGAGCTTCTTTTAATCCATGACCTACAAATTTCATATACGATTTTTCAGAATGGACAGGCATATCCAATTCAACCAAAACTAAATTTATTATATTGGCGATATCTCCCAATGTATATAAAAGTGTACCATCCAAGTCAAATATTACTGCTTTATACTTCATATTCTACAGGCTAAAAAAGTATGACAATAATGTCAATGATTTAAAGGTAACTTTCAAGTTTATCAAAGGTAATAAGTCCATCATAATCGTTTGCCCACTTGCCTTTGATTAATTTTGATATAGTTCCTTCCGGATCACCCAGACTGTCAACAATGATATCTGCAGAACTAACATCCTCATTCTTTGTATATCCGTTTAAAGTTGCAATTACTGGTAATCCGGCTGCTTTGCCTGAAAGAACACCAATTCTGGAATCTTCAACAACAAAAGCATTCTTTGCTGAAAATCCGGATTTTTCCAGAGCCATTTTATATATTTCAGGATCAGGTTTTTTACGTTTTACAATATCTCCAGCAAGAATCAGATCTATTTTAATGTTTTTAAGCATGTGTTTTTCAACTGCCAGAGCTGCCCTTTCATTGGATGTTGTACATATTCCCAGAAAAACACCCCTGCTGTTGCCTTAATTAAAAGATCTTTCTATTCTGTTATTTATTATTGACTCAAAAGACCAAATTTAGTACTATTTATGGGTAGAGGTAAATAAATGTTAAACTTAGCCAAAGATATTAGACCCATATCATATATCAAAGCGCATAGTGCAGAAATTTTAAAACAGGTAGAAGATAAAAAAACTCCTATTGTAATTACTCAGAATGGAGAGGCCAAAGCAATACTATTGGATATTAATTCTTATCAGAATATAATAGACTCAATTAATTTAATGAAAATTATATCTATAGGTGAAGATGATATAAAGAATGGTCGTTTTGTTACCCATGAAGAATTGGACAAAAAAATCCAGGAAATACTGGATTAATATAAATGAGTTTTAAGGTTATATGGTCTGAAGATGCCAGTCTTGATCTGTTAGATATTATTTCATATATAAAAATTCATTCCGGAAAGGGAATTGCAAAAGAAATATACACAAGAATAAAAAGTAAAGTTGATCATATTGTTGATTTTCCCAAAGCAGGCATATTGGTTCCTGAACTTGTAAATATAGGTGTTACAGATATTTACCAAATAATTGTGTCCCCATGGAAAGTATATTACAAAGTAATTGGAAATAATATCCTGGTTTTATCAGTTATAGATGGAAGAAGAAATTTAGAGGAAATATTATATAAAAAAATAATTT
This sequence comes from Spirochaetaceae bacterium, assembly GCA_030638735.1. Classification (GTDB taxonomy): domain Bacteria; phylum Spirochaetota; class Spirochaetia; order B11-G9; family B11-G9; genus JAJRQE01. The sequence goes on along the minus strand of DAOWEB010000298.1, from coordinate 9,565 downwards.
CAGGTTAGATTGACCCTTTAAAAAGGAGCCCAATGAGTGGACAAACAAATTGCCAAACTTAAGGAACAAGGTGGACATGGGGAAGTGGTTGAGTCTTGATTTTATTTCTTGAATCATTCTACAGCGGTTCACACAAGGCCTTTGCAGATGGGCTTATTTGCAATTCAAAACATAGAATTGAAATATTAACCATGCCTGCTCGCTTCTGGAAGTGGAGAATGAAAGGAGCTGCAATGTATTTTGCAGAACAAATAAAAAATCCAGAAAATTACGATCTTATATTTGCAACTGATTTAATAAATATTGCTGATTTAAAGGTATTACTTGGTAATAAATGTCCCCCGATAATTCTATACTTCCATGAAAACCAGCTTGCCTATCCCTTAAATAAAAATGAAAAACTGGACTACCACTATGGTCTCACAGACCTTACAAACTGCCTTGGTGCAGATAGAGTGGTATTTAATTCACATACTCATATGAATACATTTCTTACTGAGTTACCTCTGTTTCTTGGTCATTTACCGGACTTTGTTCCAACCTGGTCCATAGATAAAATTGCAGCAAAATCTATTGTAATATACCCGGGAATTGAAAATGCTGTCCTTACAAATAAATCAGAAAAAAGAATAAATGAAACTCCTCTTATTATATGGAATCACAGATGGGAATTTGATAAAAACCCTGAAACATTTTTCAGCGTTCTTTATAAACTAAAAAAAGAAGGGATTCCTTTTAAACTGGCACTTCTGGGAGAAAGTTATAAGAAACGGCCACCAGTCTTTTTAGAAGCAGAAAGAACACTAAAAGAAAATATTATTCATTCTGGATATATAGATAACCACAATAATTATATCAATTTCCTGAAAACGGGAGATATAGTTATTAGTACTGCTAATCAGGAAAATTTCGGTATTGCAATTATTGAAGCCATATTAGCAGGCTGTAGACCGTTACTGCCCACAAGACTTTCATACCCGGAAATAATTCCTTCAGAGTTTCATTATGATTGTTTATATGATGATAAAAAGAATCTTGAAAATAAACTGAAAATAGCTCTAAAAAGAAATAAAGTCTTTAAACAAAATGTATTAATCGATAGAATGAGCGGATTGTGCTGGAATACCATTATCAAAGAATATGACAGCCTTTTTACTAGCCTGATTATTGGAGATAAAATTAAGTGAAAGTTAAAGTTGGTCTTGTAAAATGCAACACTTATGATAGTAAGGAGTTGGAAAAAGCTCTTGAATTGGCTATGGATCTATCCGGAGGGATTGATGTAAAAGGGAAAAAATTGCTTCTAAAACCCAATATACTGCAGGATTCTGACCCGGCAAAAGCAATTTCAACCCACCCTGAGTTTGTAAAATCAGTAATTAAGTATATGCAGAAAAAGGGTGCTGCTGAAATCTATGTAGGAGACTCACCTGGTTTTCAAAAGCCTGGCTTTAGTGGTAGAAAAAGTGGTATTCGACAGGTAACAGAAGAAACAGGATCACACTGGATAGACTTTACAACTGAAAAAACTACAATAAGAACTGAAACAGGAAAAGTGCAGAAAGAATTTAAGGTTACATCAATAATAGATGAGGTAGATATGGTAATTAGTCTGCCAAAAATGAAAACACATCAGCTTATGTATTTTACCGGTGCTGTAAAAAATTTATTTGGTTTATTACCAGGGCTAAGTAAATCTCCATATCATGTTACCTATCCAAACCGTCACAACTTTGGAGAGATGATACTTGATTTATTAGAAGCAGTAAAACCTGCTTATTCTATTATGGATGCAGTAATAGGCATGGAAGGACCTGGTCCTGGAAACGGATACCCCAGGCCTGTTAAATTGATATTAGCCAGTCCAAATGCTGTAGCATTGGATATTATCGCAAGTTCTGTCATTGGATATGATCCAATGTCTGTACCAACAAATAAACTGGGTTTACATCGACATTTGGGCTTAAAACATATATCTGATATCTTAGTAGAAGGTGAGTCTCTTTCAGATGTAAAAATTGATGATTATAAACTTCTGGGAGAAAAGAAATTTCAAAATATAATATTTGATCTTTTCCATTTTCGGATATTTGAAAAATATCAGCAAAAAAGAAAACCCAGACCTTACTTTATTGAAGAAAAATGTATTAAATGCGGAGAGTGCATAAAAATCTGTGCTTCAGATGCAAACTGGTTTGAAAAAGGGCCAAATGGAAAGTTTGTAGCTGTAGATTATAACAAATGTATTCGTTGTTACTGCTGCCATGAAGTTTGCCCCGTAGATGCAATTGAAATAAGGAAATAATCTAATGATATATATTATAACAGCATTTCTTGCATTACTCCCAATATCTGAACTTAGGGGAGCTATACCCTATGGAATAGCAAATGGTTTAGCTCCTATGTTTACATGGTTTTACTGTGTTATCCTAAATGCAGCAGTAGGTCCCCTGGTATATATTTTTCTATCGACTTTTCACAAATTTCTAGTTAAATTCAGCTGGTATCAAAACCTTTTTGAAAGATTTGTTGAAAAAACAAGACACAAAGTTGAAGGTAAAGTAAAGAAATATGGGTACCTGGGCATTACACTTTTTGTTGCCATTCCCTTGCCAATTACTGGCGCATATACCGGAACCCTTGGTTCATGGATATTAGGACTGGAACCTAAAAAAACATTTTTAAGTGTTCTTATAGGTGTAATAATTTCCGGAACTATTGTACTTGCAATAACATACTTCGGAATAGAAGCTTTATCTTTTTTTACAAAAGATTTATCACATTAAAACTAGGAATTAAATTTGGCAATTGATCTTAAAAATGAACTCAACGATAAACAGTATCTTGCTGCTGCACAACTTAACGGTCCTCTTCTTATTATAGCAGGAGCAGGTTCCGGTAAAACAAGAATGATAACCTTTCGAATGGCCCATATGCTGGAGTCAGGAATTCATCAGTCTAACATTCTTGCTCTTACCTTTACAAATAAAGCAGCAAGAGAGATGGAAGAAAGAGTAAAAAGTCTTACAAATAAAAAACTAACAAATTTAACGGTATCAACATTTCATGCTTTTGGTGTTAAAATTCTAAAAGAGAGCATAACTCATTTAGGCTATAACGATAATTTCAGTATTTATGATCAGGGTGATAAAATTTCTGCAATAAAAGAAGCAGCCAGAGAGTTGAATATTTCTCCTGATGTTTTGGATATATATGAAGTATCCAACTTATTTTCATCTATTAAAACAGATAGAGAAAAATGGACAGATACCAATAACAGTTTTAAGCCATTATATGAAGAATACCAGGAATATCTTTTCAACCATAACTCTGTAGATTTTGATGATCTTATAATTTTACCAGTTAAACTACTGACGGAATATCCTGATATTCTAAGGGGCTATCAGTTAAAATATCAATATATTATGGTTGATGAATTCCAGGACACATCACTTACTCAGTATAAACTGGTTAAACAGCTGGCATGGGAGAACAGAAATATCTGTGTTGTTGGCGATGATGATCAGTCTATCTATTCATGGAGAGGTGCAAATTACCGGAATATAATTAATTTTGAAACTGATTTTCCGGAACTAACTGAGATAAAACTTGAACAAAATTACAGGTCAACAGAAAATATTCTTTCTGCTGCCAATAGTTTGATTTCAAACAATACAAATAGAAAGGAAAAGGAACTTTGGACAGGTATTGGCCAAGGTAAATCCATAGAACTCTACTATCCCGAAAATGAATCCAGAGAAGCGGATTTTATTTCTGAGATGATAAAAAGCTTTCATTTAACAGAAAATCTTAAGTACCATGATTTTGGTGTACTTATCCGGACAAATAATTTAAGTACCTTAATTGAAAACTCATTTCTTTCAGAAAATATTCCTTATAAAGTATCCGGAGGTCAAAGTTTTTTCCAAAGGAAAGAGATAAAGGATATAATTGCCTATCTTCGTATTCTTAATAATCCTGATGATGATATAAATTTCCTTCGAATTCTTAATATGCCAAGAAGGGGTTTAGGAAAAGCAACACTTCTAAAAATAAGGGAAATAGCAAAAGAAAAAGAGTGCAGCCTCCATGCAGCAGCTACCGAACTAAGATGGAATGGAGATTCACCCCTTTCTGAAAAAATCCAAAGCAGCCTCCAGGAGTTTATAGATCTCATTTCAGAATATAAAGAGATGCTTGAAGAAGAAGACTCCAATAAAACCAAAATCATCAGAGATCTTATAGAAACAATTAATTACTGGGGTTTCCTGATAATTGAACATCAAAAAAATGAAAAACTTGCTAAATGGAAGTATAAAAATATTAGTATATTTATTGAACTCTTTGAGAAATGGGAAAAAAAACCGGACAATAAAGATAAGGGCCTTGGGACATATCTAAATAGAATAACACTTATGACAAGAGCCGAAGATGAAGATGGAGATAATGGTCAGGTTAATTTAATGACCATACATGCTTCCAAAGGACTTGAGTTCGAGTATGTTTTTCTCGCAGGTGTCGAAAAAAACATTATCCCTCATGCACGATCAATTGAGGAAAACCCTGATAATATTGAGGAAGAAAGAAGGCTTTTTTATGTCGCTATTACAAGGGCAAAACAGAAGTTATTTATGACTAGTTGTAAAACAAGAAAAATACGTTTTGAAATAGTAGATACTGGACCGTCACCATTTCTTGAGGAAATTCCTAAAGATTTAATTGAATTCCATACTCCTTTGGAGGATGTAAAAGGTAATGAAGCCCTTGACTACTTTGAGAAAATGAAAAATAAATTTAATTAAGCAAATCATTTACCATGGCATCAATATCATCCTGATCAATATCAGACTTTCTCTCATAGGCGAGTTCTCTGTTGGTTTCTTTTAGTTTTTTTAGTAAGCCGTAAATCATGACCATAAAAAACTTATTACCAGCAGCAGGGTTTTCTTTAATGAACTTAAGCATATTTGTTCTTTGTATTTTAATAACTATAGTTCTTGACATACTGGTTACACTTGCAGTTCTTTTTACTTTCATAAATATGCCTGCTTCACCAAATATTTCACCACCGCCTATGGTACAAATATAGACATCTTTACCTTCAGATTCGAGTGCTGATACCCTTACACTTCCTGAAACAACAGCATAGAAGGACTGATCAGTATCCCCCTGTTTGATAATGGGTTCCTCCTCATCAAAATCCAATAAAATACAGCTTTCTAAAAGGTGTTCTAATTCAGTATCTGTCATAAATTTAAATGTTATAATTTTCTTTATTTGATCTTTATAGCTATCTTTATCTGTAATTTCAATCATTTTCATACTCCATTAGTTTAAGTATAGTAGGATAGGAAGAGAAAGCAAATTTATAATTAACAAAATTTAATCGAAATAGATTAAAGTTAAAAATATTCTACCCTATTTTTGTATTGACAACAAAACAACCACAGATTTAGCTCCAACAACATATTCATCCTGGTTTTCCAGATATGCCTCATTACCAAAGATAGGAATATCTTCTTCTCCTGACATTGCTGTATCTATTGCCCTATACCAGGAAGTACCAACAGGAGGAGAACAAATATTAAAAACATGATCACTTATACTTGCATTAAACATTAGATAAAAATCGTTATCATCCTTATCTGCATTTATTTCAGCTTCTGTTCCATCAAGTCTGTATGCCAGACAATGAACCATATTATCCCAATCTGCCAGGTTCCCATCCCGGTCATACCAGGTAATATCAGGTATTGCATTGAAGGTTGAATCTTTTCCAAGATAGAATTCCAGTCTGTGAAAAGCAGGATGCCTTTTTCTAAAATTAATCAGCTTTTTTAAAAATGTAAAATTCTCTATATTTTCATTTTTTAGATCCCAGTTATACCAGGAAATTTCATTATTCTGGCAATAGGCATTGTTATTACCCCCCTGGGTTCTTAGAAACTCATCTCCACCGAGTATCATGGGTGTACCAAGGGAAAGCATTAGTGTTGCCATAAGATTTTTTGCCTGTCTTCGACGGATAGACTGGATTTTGGGATTATGACTAACACCTTCCTCTCCATGGTTATAACTAAGGTTGTTATCACTCCCATCACGGTTATCTTCACCATTAGCTTCATTATGCTTATTATTATAGCTGACCAGATCAAAGAGGGTAAAACCATCATGGGAAGTGATAAAATTAATAGAGTGAAAGGGCTTTCTGCCATCTTTCATGTATAAATCAGAACTTCCGGTAAGCCTAGTAGCAAGGACATGTACCATTCCCTCATCTCCCCGCCAGAAACTTCTTACATCATCACGGAACTTATCATTCCATTCTGCCCAGCGACCTCCAGGGAATGAACCAACCTGATAAGCCCCTCCTGCATCCCAGGCTTCTGCAATAATTTTTGTATTTCTTAAAACAGGGTCTTCTGCAATTCCTTCAAGAATGGGAGGATTTTCCATTAGTTTTCCATCCTGATCTCTTCCCAGTATCGAGCCAAGATCAAAACGGAATCCATCAACATGCATTTCAATAACCCAGTAATGAAGACAGCTTCTGATAATCGAGCGTACTATGGGATGATTACAATTAAGAGTATTACCACAACCTGAATAGTTTCTGTAAAATCGTTTATCCTCTGATAATATATAGTACAGATTATTATCCCACCCACGAAATGAAAGAGTAGGACCAAGCTCACTCCCCTCTCCGGTATGGTTAAAAACTACATCCAGAATAACTTCAATTCCTGCTTTATGCAGCTCTCTTACCATTTCTTTAAATTCGATTACCTGATTACCATTTCCACCAGAACTTGAATAACGCCCCTTTGGTGCAAAAAAGGAAATAGGATCATACCCCCAGTAATTTTCAAGAACTTCATTAGTTAAAGGATTTATTTTATTAACACTGTTTAAATCAAATTCGAAAATTGGAAGAAGTTCCAGACTTGTTATCCCCAGTTCTTTAAAATAGGGTATCATTTCTACTACACCCTTATATGTTCCCGGTTGTTCTACATTGGAAGATTTGTGCTTTGTAAGTCCACTTACGTGAGTCTCATAAATGATACTGTGCCTGAGGGGGAAATTTAATGGACGATCTCCCTGCCAGTCAAAATCATCTGATATAACTATCGATTTCGGCATACTTCCTGTGTCATCATATTCACTAAAAGAAAGATCTTTATCTGGTGAGTTCCAGTCATATCCTCTGGATTTATTTAAGTTCCAGACAAAAGAATCAGTCAAAGCTTTAGCAAATGGATCCAGTAAAACTTTGTATCTGTTAAACCTGTGACCTTTTTCCGGATCATAAGGACCATCAACTCTATAGAGGTAAAAGACTCCTTCTTTAATCCCTTGTATCCTGATATGCCAAACATCTCCTGTTTTGTTTTGAAGAGGATCCAGGACCAGTTCTGCGAATGGAGTAGTATCTTCAGCATTGTTAAATAGAAGAAGAGTTACTGAAGTAGCATTACGACTGAATACTGCAAAATTTACACCATTATTTAGAACTGTTGCACCAAAAGGGAGAGGTTCTCCAGAGAAAATGGAATATTTTTTTTCATATTTTAATATTTTCATTAATAACTCTTCATAATTTATATAAGTTTTAATATACAATCAGTGTATATGTAAAATCAATGCAAAAGCTTCTATATATTAATAAAAGGATTAATACATTTAATTCCTAAATACTTTTGTTCATGGGACAGATCTTCAGAGTAAAGGGTATCACAGTCAGACCTTTCAGCTGCAGCTACGATCAAACTATCCCAATAACTTAGTTGATATTGATTCTGGATACTTACTGCTCTTATAACAAGGTCATAATCAATATCTACCACTGACAGATGAGATAGAAGTAAAATTTCGTGTTTTGCTGCAGGTACAGAATATTTTTGTTTTATTTTCTTTGTAATTGTTACAAAAAACTCACTCAATACCTGTGCTGATATTACTCCTTTAATACCACGCATGCCGTCAAAAATAATTTTCTGAGCAGATATTTGTTTATCCGGATAATCTGAATCATGGGCATATACAATAATATTTGTATCGATAAAATACTTACCGCTCATATAACTCATCCCTTGTCCAGATAATATCACCTACTTTAGTATCATGAGCATTCATTATCTGGGTAAGCTCTGAAATAACTTCTTCAGTACGTTGATCCTCCCGTTTTGCAATTCTTATTAGATAATCTCTGACAAGGCCAGTTAAAGTAGTATTTTTTTCTACAGCAATTCTTTTCACCTTCATAATTACTTCATCATCTAAAGTCATGGTTATATTAGACATTACAGACCTCCAACTTACACACAGCATAAGTGTAACACAGTTTATGTGAAAACACAATTATTACGAGGCTTTTGCGCTGTACATAATATTATCTCGTTTTTGGCTTTTTGCGTCGGTTTACTATGGTTATTTTAGAGAAGAGCTACTTTTAAATTCAAAATGTGCTACATCGCAATAAGCTCATTATGTTTTCAGACTTTTTTCCCCAAACATCCAAAAAGTATGATATAGTCAGTTTCCTAAAATTATCATTTACAATTCAGGCTGATCATCAATAAATTGGCTGCTCGGTTATACAACCAAAGGAGTACTAAATGACTACTAATACAAATTTTACTGTTAATGGATTAAAAATTCAAAAAAATATCAATATAGAAGAAACTCTTCAGGATTTCCTAAGGTATAATTTAAAACTTACTGGTGTAAAAAGAGGATGCAGTAATGAAGACTGTGGTTCCTGTACAGTACTTATTAATGGTGAACCAGTAAAGTCCTGCAGCTTAAAAATGAATGATCCTCTGCTTGCAGATGCTGAAATTGTAACTATTGAAGGTCTTTCTGATAATGAAGATAATCTCCATCCTGTACAGGAAGCCTTTGTAAATGCAGGTGCTCTACAGTGCGGATACTGTACTCCGGGTATGATAATGACAAGTACTGGTCTCCTTATGGAGAATCCAAATCCAACAAGAACAGAAATTAGAGAGTATATAGGGCCCAAAAATATCTGTAGATGTACAGGATATCAAAAAATAATTGATGCTGTAGAAGATGCGGGAAGAGTACTCAGGGGAGAAGAAAGTTTATTAGAAAATCTTCCTGATGATGCGCCACTACGAAAAAAAGATGCCCGGCTGAAGGTAATGGGTATTATCAAATATGCAGATGATATTGAACTGGATGGGATGATATATGGAAAAATTAAATATTCAGATATACCCAGTGGGACTCTAAAAAAGATAGTTACCAGTAAAACAGAAAGTGTTCCTGGGTTTATGGGAATTGTTACAGCTGAAGAAATGAAAGGTTCCAATAAAATTGGTATGGCAACACAGGATCAGCCTGGAATAGTAGGAACTGGAGAACGTATAAGATCAATAGCAGATCCACTGGCTGCAGTTTTTGCAGAAACAAAGGAAGAGGCTCAGAATGCTCTTGATCTCCTAAAAGTGGAATACGAAGAGCTCCCAGGTATTTTCAGTATTAAAGAAGCACTTAGTAAGGGTGCACCTTTTTTACATGATGTTAAAAAAAATAATAT
>DAOWEB010000395.1 GCA_030638735.1 Spirochaetaceae bacterium | reverse complement strand
TTACCAGTAAGGGTAATTATATCTCCCCTTCGAATCTGTATACACTGGAATGCCTCTTCTTCTCCTTTATCCTGCTGGATGAAAAGATTAGAGGAGAGGGGGTTTTGCTGGGCTGATAGTGGGAATGAGATTATTAGTATTAAAAATAGCTTGTATTTAGTCATAAGTATTATTTGTTAATTTCCAGAAATTCAAGGGTTATATTTTGATCAGGATCTTTATAAATTATAGCTTCCAATACATTAAGTTCTTTACTATCTCCAATACTGTATTCGCAGAAGAGTTTCATTTTCCATCCTGCAACAATCTGGATTTCTGCCTTTTGGATTTTTATATCAGCAAATTCAGGATAAGAATATGTAAGTTCTTTTTTTAGAAAACTAAAAGATTCTATAACATTTTCAGAATCTGTACTTGTTTCAGTATATCCTCCAGTTTTAGATCTTTCTTTTGGAACTGGAGAGTCCTCTATCTTTCTAACAACAGATGTTTTCTCTTCGGGAGCTTCCTGGGAAGCACATCCTGGTAATATCAAAGGAGTAGTGAATATTAATAAAATAAATATAAAACTGTTTTTCATTTCCAGACTCTCTTATCTTTATATTAACTATCTGGATTAAGGGGGTTCCAGGAACTTCCCTCTTTATATCCTACAATAGTTTGAGCATGATCTGTACTCATTTTATTTGCAGTATCATTATCTACAACATCGTATTCGTCAAGAAGGTCATAAAGACCTCCAGGACTTTCTGATCTTATTGATACGTTTACACAATATCCATTTGCCAGAAGGCTTTTTAGAAGATTAATATCCGAATCATCATAAATAATAAAGTATCCGGATGATGAAAAATCCCAGTACTGATTGCTAACTTCACGTCCACGGTATCTGCCGGATTCTCTCCAGGCACTCTCTGATGGCCATGATGTTGAATTCCCTGTGTTGTATGGCATTTCTTCCCATGTTGCTCCACCCACTCTGGTAATTAAGGTTGCAGCAGATCCTCCATTAGAACCTAAATCAACACCATCATTTATTTGATGGTAAATAAAATCCGGGCTAAAAATTTTATCCAGATTACTATCTGGTATTCCAGCAGAAGAAAGCCCTGATGGATCGGTCTCTAACCAAGACGTACCAGACAGATCCCATCCATGTTCTTTAGCTTCTGTATAAGTTTGTATGTAATAACCAAAAGAAAAGGCTGTACATGAACCCTCACTTCCCTGGCTGCCAATTGGAGGGAAATACTGGGTAATAGAGTGGTCTATACTGGTTGGGAGTTCTCCTCTTACTACTGAACTTTCAACACTTCTAAGTTTTTTCATTCTACTCCACTCTTCTTCTGTGGGAGGCTGATAACCTGTTCCAAAGCCGTCATATACTATTTTGTTATAGTTTTTCCCAGGTTCATATATACCGGCGCTTTGAATATCACGATTAAACTCCAGTTTATCCGGTTTTTCTTCAATAAATGATGTTCCCGATATAATGCTTCTTGATAGTGGAATTATCTGTGCCATTTCTGTATATGATAAAACCCCATCAGTTATTGCTGTAACAATCACAGAATCATTAGCTGGGATTGCTGCAGTACCTCCTGTGATGGTTTCGAATGGAGCAATATCATAATCAGAATAAAATTCTACAGAAAAATTAACTATTGAACCTGTAATTGCAGAACTATTTTCAATTTTAAGAAAAAGGTCGTAATCATTGATTGCACTGGCAAATTCTGATATATCCAGCACAATGTCATTGGAAGGAAAAGGTAGACTCCCTGATTGTATGGTATTTAACCATCTGCTTTGAAGTTCTTTTACCATATATGGGTCAGATGGATCTCCGAGACCTAGAATTACTTTACACTTATTACGTTCACTATGTGTCAATTGAAAAACAGCAACAACTGTTGGTTCATAAACATTGGAAAAGTTATTATAATAATAATTTACCATCATTTCCTGCTTTTTCATAGTATTATAGGACACCCAGTAATGACCGTCAGCAATATTTTCCCATGAAGTTGACCAGTCTCCCCATGAATTTACAAATTTGAAAGCTCCTGCAGGGACTGGGGTGTTATCTTTAATTATAAATTCTGCAGTATCTTCGGGTAGAGTAACATTATTGGATTCGTTTAGTTCATCAATTACTCCGGTGGCATCAATAATTGCTCCTACATAGTAGACTCCAGGGGTAACTGAAGGAACTGTAAATTCTTCAGTTCCTCCATAGATATTAGATCCTACTGGACAACTATATGGATAGGAAAAATCTAGAATTAGTGTGTCATCACTGGTAATGGTTTTATCTGTTGAGAGGTATATTTTAATACGATGATCAGCACTATATGCAGACGAATCTCCAATATTTTCAAAGTACCACTTTACCTTGTGAATATCTCCGGAAGATGCAATTGTTACATCGTCCCAATTATTTAGCCCTAAATATATTCTGTTTCCAGCAATAAGGTCTGGTCCTGATAAAGCTTCAACTTCACCTAAAAAGAATTCAGTAGTAGAAATACCAATATCTCTTACCCAAACAAGGTTGCCTATACTGAAAGTGACATCAACAACAGATCCTGTACATGATATCCATGTAGATTTATTATTTAGACTATACTCCATTTCCGGTGATACTTTAGAAATTGTACCATCTATTATATTCATTACAGGAGTAATAATATTTTCATATTCACTAAAAATTATTGAATTATCTGATATGTCGGAAGAACCTCCGGAACCTGGTTGTGGACAGCCAGATGAAATTAAAGCAAAAAATATAATTCCAAAGCTAACTAAAAGAGTAGTAAAATTTTTTTTCATACTGTTGTTTTTCCTTATTTCTATTTGTAATAAAAATTATCATTATATTATAACCCATGTCCAGGAGAAATACAGTAAGAGTGTTATTCTGAAAGAAAAAATAATTCAGTAATTAAAAAAAATCCCCCTCCATATTCTCTGCTTCCTTCCTGGATTTTAAAGTTTTATTGTTAGGAATTTTGGCCTCAAATGGTAAACCCTGATTGAGTACAATCATACTGTTAAACATGTTTACAGCCTGGGAATAACTCAATCCAATAATTTTAAGAACTTCCCTGGCTTTTTTATAGTTATTTTCTTCCAATCGTATTGTTGTTTGTGTTGTTGCCATGTTTATTTCCTTTTTTTAAATGTATCCCAAATGGGATGCAATGTCAAATTTTAAAACCCCATTGCCATTACCCTTCTTTTCTGATATCTAAATATTATCATGAAAAGCAAAAATCAGTTTAAAAGCGAAATTATGTTAATCCTTGTAACCCTCATCTGGGGAGGGACCTTTCCTGTAATAAAAGCAGGGTTGAACGATATTTCTCCTTTATTAATGGTTATTATTCGTTTTTTTCTGTCTTTTTTATTTTTTCTTCCTTTAATAATTAAAAGAAGAAGAACCTTAACATCAGGTTTGGTAAAAGCTGGATTAATACTTGGGTTTTCCACTTTTATAGGTTATGGAATGCTGACAATTGGGCTGACAATGACCACAGTGGCAAAGTCGAGCCTTATTTCCTATGGCTATGCTTTAATAACCCCGCCATTACAGTTTCTTCTACTTAAAAAGAAAGTAAGCCCCATTAATCTTATAGGTTTGGGAATAGCGTTTACTGGAATGATGATTTTTACTTCACCTTCAGCTTCCGGTTGGAATATGGGAGATTCTATAACTGTTCTGGTTGCTCTGGGTTATGCATTTACAGTAGTCCTTTTAGATAAATATTCACGAATTTATGATGTTGAAATTCTTACTGGTTTGCAGTTTTTCTTTACAGCTCTATTTTCTGCAATACTAATTACTTTTTCCGAAACTCCTGTTCTTGTTCCAACCTTCAATCTATTAATAGCCCTGTCTTATCTTGTTCTTCCCGGAACTGTAGGAGCTCTTTATATAATGAATAGATACCAAAAAGGGACCACTCCTGTCCGGGCTGTTGTAATTTATGCTTTGGAACCTGTAATAGCCATTATTTTAGGATATTTCTTTCTTGCTGAATATATTGGCTGGCAGGAATTATTAGGTGGAATAATTATACTGTCAGGAGTCCTTTTTAGTGAGACATGGGGGTTGTTTATATCTTCCCGGGTCGCTGCCGATGCCAAATTAGAAAACAACAGATAGATCATTTAAGCTTTTTGCGCTGTGTCACATTTTCTACTTTAAAAATACTTCTTCTCTAATATAAGGCTAATACACTGGCGCAAAATAGCCTTCAACACCTAAAAGTAAGACACATCGCAAAATCCTCCATTTGTTTGATCTATCTGTATTTGAATTAATGTTAAATACTAAAACCCCCGAAAAATGCAAGTTGAAAATTCTTTAATGGATAGGTTTCAAACTGGGTTGCAGGAATAGGGGAATTACCTATTCTGTATAATAATTTCCCGCCTATATATAAATTATCCAGTCTAAGAGCTGCACCACCGCCTGCCTGGGTAAATAGAGATAACTGAAGAGGATCTCTTAATTCCTCATTATCTTCAAAATTAGAAATATCTACCCTGCCTGCATTTCCCAGTCCGAATTCAAGAAAGGGATCAATGGCAAAGTTTCCAAGTATATGGTATCTAAAATCTATTGACCCTATCCAGTCAAGAAACCATTCATATTCCATGTCGGGAACTACAGTATCTACAGATGTAAAATTGACAAGATATGTCATACCAAATCCCAGTTTCCCAAGTATTACTTCCCAGTAAAGGCCAGGGATAATATCTACCTCAGTATCAAATTCCTGTCGGTTTTCTTTGTTTATCGGATTATTCATCAGTTCCATGGCGCCTATGCCGCCAATTCTGAATACTTCTGCAGATAGTAATCCTGTTAATATAAACAGCAAAAGTAAAATTAAAAATATTCGTTTCATCTATATCTCCCTAACAGTTCTTTACAATATTAAACACAGCGCCATGAGAAAAGTGTTACATAGTTCCATCAGTTTTATGATATACTGTCAAAAAAGTCGTAGGGGTTCAATTTATCGTGTCCTGATAATTGGATTAATATACTTTATGCTACGTGATTTCCCGGGGAGTAAAACTATGAAAAAGTTTATTATTATTTTTCTGCTGTTTCCTGCCATGCTCTACTCCATTTCAGTTTCAGATACAATTAATAGTTTAGTTGATGAGCTTGCTGCTGAGTATTCATCCCTGAAAAGTGATACACCTTTTTATTCAAAACAAACAGTTTCTATTTTAGAAATTACAAATGCTTCCAAAGATGCTTCAGATAACTATGTAGGTGAAGCCATAGAGGAACTTCTTAAGAATGCAATAACAGACAGCCTGGTGTTTAAATTTATAGACCGCAGGGCTCTTGATACTGCATTGGAGGAGATAAAGCTTTCCCTGACCGGTATTACAGATGAAAGAGACAGTGTTGAGATTGGAAACATCCGGGGATTACGACTTTTAATTGATGGAAGTGTAACTTCAGAAGATGGTAACTTTATAATAAGTTTAAGGCTCATTGAAGTTGAGACTACAGAACTTATTGCAGCTGTAAGCAAAGCTATTCCGAAAGAAGATATGATAGAGGTTGGGAAGCAGATAGCTTATGAATATGTAACCGCCAATGGAATAGGAACATCTCTGTTTTTTACTCCTACCAGATTTCTGCTATTTCCACAATCTGAGGCTGTGAAAGTGGGTGATGACATTATACATGCTGGATCAGCTGGTGGACGACTTACATACAGACTTGGGCCGAAATGGAAGATAAGCCTGAATGTGGATTTAAAATTTCATGATGTATTTTTTGATTATAGGACTATTGGAAGCATGGCTAATCTGACTGCACTTGGAACTGATCCAGGGGATGTTTTCGAGGTTGGAAATGGATTGGATGTTTTAGGCTTCTGGGAGAAAGATGGAAGTTTTAGACTTGATGGTGATCCATTAACTACTCTAAATGCAATGTACAACTACTACACCCTTACCCAGTTTACAACGACTGCAGGTCTGGTTTTCTCCTACGTTCACTCCATTAATCAGAAGATGAACATATCTGCTGGTCTTGGACCCCTTATAAACTTTATGCAGCTTAGACAACTCTACGACAATGTTCCCATCCTGATAAATCAGGGTATTGCTTTGAAAAGATACGAGGTTGTGATGAACTTTATCGGCCTTGGGGCAACAGCTGCTGTTGATTTTGAGTACTTCATACTTCCCCGGTTTGCATTGAATATTGGGTGTACTTATCTTTTTTCTGTAATGTTTCCTCCATCCGAAGTTGATGCACAGAGTCCGACTACTGGTGAGTACTATTATGAATCAGATAATTTTGCTATTGAATCCTTTGGGTTAAACCCTTTTATGATGCCCGATGGAAGAATGGTAAGTGAGGATCTATATTCACCTAATCATTTTAAATTTTATCTGGGATTTTCTACTTATTTTTGAAAATGGTTAATATACAGGTACTGATTAAATTCATCAAATAGCCCTCCAATGACTTGAATCAGTGAAGGATTTGATTTAATAGTACTTGTATGTATAATTTTAAGAATATATTGCGAATAATTACCGGATCTCAGAACTAATGGCAGAAATACTGGAAGCCAGCAAAGAATCAATAGAGTATGCCGCTTCTATTTTAAAGAGTGGTGGACTGGTTGCATTTCCCACAGAGACTGTCTATGGATTAGGCGCTTCTGCTTTTGACACAAAAGCTGTAGCCCGGGTTTTTAAAGTTAAGAACCGTCCAAGTTTTGATCCCTTTATAGTTCACATATCAGATCCATTAGATATTGAACCATTATGTACAACTATAAGTAACAAAGCATATAAATTAATTGAAAAGTTCTGGCCAGGCCCTTTAACCCTTGTACTGCCAAAATCAGACAAAATACCAGATATTGTAACAGCAGGAAATAAAACTCTTGCAGTCAGAATGCCATCACATCCTATTGCTCTTGAACTAATACGGCAAACAGGACTTCCAATAGCTGCTCCAAGTGCAAATCCATTCAGCCGTTTGAGTCCTACGACAGCTGTACATGTGGAAAGTCAAATTGGATCTGAAATTGATCTTATAATAAACGGAGGCAGTTGTTCCATAGGAGTTGAATCCACTGTTATTGAACTAAATGAAGAAGTTACTTTGTTAAGACCCGGGGGAATTACAATTGAAGAGATTGAAGATGTAATTGGCCATGTTAACAGCTCTTTTTCCAGTGCCAAACCCCATTCTCCGGGACAGCTGCTTCATCATTATTCACCCAATACCCGGCTTGAAATTATAAAAGATAAAAATTTTATTATACCTAAAGGCCTCAAGGCAGGTTTGCTCTCTTTTAGAGGTTCTCCAGATCAGTTCCATTTTAATAATGTTGAGGTTCTATCTGAATCCGGGGATTTGTATCAGGCTGCTTCAAATCTTTTTTCCGCTCTTCATAGACTTGATGTTGCTGCTCTGGATATTATCTATGCAGAAACTGTCCCTGAAAAAGGAATTGGCATGGCAATTATGGACAGATTGAAAAAAGCAGAGCATAAAATATAGCCTGGTTAATAATTAGATTTTCTCTTGCAATTCCAATTTCAGACATATTTACCTCTTTTACAACATTATTTTCTTGACAAATCTTATTGTCTGTTCTATTCTATGAAAGTGGTAACATGAAAGCACTTTCATAAGCAGTAGTATCATGTTGGAGAAATTGAGAATGGCAAAAAATGCAACTATCTATGATGTGGCTTCTTTGGCAGGCGTAAGTATTACAACAGTTTCCAGAGTACTTAACTCTCCAGGTCAGGTAGCAGCGGTTTCCCGTAAAAAGATTATAGATGCAATGAAAGAGCTTAACTTTGTTCCAAAGGCTGAAGCCAGTGCAAGGGCAAGGAAAGACTTTAAACGTATAGGAGTTTTAACTCCTTTTTCTACTGCTCCTTCCTTTGTACAGAGAATCAGAAGTATAGCCGGAGCTCTGGCAGTTACTGATTATGAACTGATTACCTATTCAGTCGCAAGTGAAGAACAGCTTTCGGGCTACCTCTCAATGCTTCCTGTTTCAAACAGAATTGATGGTTTGATAATACTTGCTTTACCAGTTAATGAAGAAGAATTAAAACTTTTTAAAGAATATGATCTTCCTGTTGTTATGGTGGAGATATCTCATCCAAATGTATCCAGTATTGAAATTGACAACTTTGCTGGAGGAAAGCTTGCTGCAGAATATCTTTTATCAAAAGGATATAAAACTTTTGGCTTTATTGGAGAGGGAGGTCAACCTCCTTACTCACTGCATGCAACTGAAATGAGGTTTGATGGATATAGGTCAGCCCTTGTAGAGAAAGGTATCGATCTCTTTAGCAGTAATGTTTCGTTTCATGAGTACGGTATGGATCATTCCGTTGATAGTGTAAAAAGAATACTTGCAGAGCCGAAAAAGCCGGATGTAATTTTTGCAGACTCTGATCTTCAGGCTGTTGGTGTTATAAAAGCAGCCAGGGAAATGGGGCTGAAGGTGCCGGAAGATATTGCAGTTATCGGCTTTGATGATATTGATCTTGCAGATTATATGGGGATAACAACAATTAACCAGTCTCTGGATCAGTCCGGAAAAACAGCAGTGGAACTTTTAATTGAGCAGATGAAAAATCCAGGCTCTGCTATAAAACACATAAGCTATCAGCTGAAAGTTATTGAG
>DAOWEB010000178.1 GCA_030638735.1 Spirochaetaceae bacterium | reverse complement strand
GCTTTCCTGTGAAAGATCCGAGGGAAGGGGACTGTTGCTGGACAGAGCATTTTGGTTATTCCCCGGAGAGGGGGATTCGGAATCAAGTACAGATTATAATAAAAGTGGAGTTATTAAAAAAGATTCATTTACAAGAAACTTTCATAATGAAGTTATGGGCCACTTTGGACCTGATATAGCATATGCAGAAATTACTGCTGCAGGTGATTTTATTTGGGTAGATGAAAATACAGATTATGATGATTATGAAGAAAACAATGAAACTTTTTCCACCCAGAATACACATACCGGAACTATTTGCAGAAGGAATGTGTCCGGGCTTAGTAATGTAATTGCTACTCTCTTGGTCTATCGTATGACCAGTGACGGTCGTGTGGAAGCAGAATCTATAACTGTCAGAATAAATCTTAATGAAGCGAGATCATCTGCGAGTTCTAATGGGGTTGTGTATGAATAGGAATGAGAGTGAAGGCTTTGTGGGGAGGAATTTCTCACAGAGCTCACGAAGGACACAGAGGATGAAGAGAGCACAGAGGTTTGCAAATGGATGAGAATGTTATTTCTGAGATTATTATTGAATGTGCAATTAAAGTTCATAAAACATTAGGACCGGGATTGTTTGAATCTGTTTATGAGAAGGCTCTTGATTATGAGCTTAGAAAAAAAGGATTAAAAGTAGATAAACAAGTTCCAATAGCGATTAACTATGAGAATATTGTGTTTGAAGAAGCCTTTAAAGCAGATTTAATTGTAAATGATAAAGTAATTGTGGAGCTTAAATCCATAAAGAATTTTGAACATGTACATTTTAAGCAAATATTAACTTATTTAAGATTAGCCAAAAAGAAATTAGGTTTGCTTATAAATTTTAATAAGGAACTATTAAAAGATGGTTTAAAAAGAGTTGTAAATGGAAATATTGAAAAAGAATGATTATGTATATAAATACTTTGTGGGCTTAGTGAGCTCTGTGAGAAAAAAAGTAAGTCTGAAAGCTTTGTGTGGGAAGAAATTTCTCACAGAGCTCACGGAGAACACAGAGGAAGAAAAGACAGAGGATATAGGGTTTGTAAATGAATAAGAATAATAAAATATACTCTGTGAACTTTGCGAGCTTTGTGAGAAAAAAAGGATTAAAAGTAGATGAATAATTTGCTATCGATTAACGAAAAAGAATTGTTAATGGAAAGATTGAATAAAAATAATTATACAAACTTAGTGCTCTCTGTTTACTCAGTGAGCTCCGTGAGAAATAAAGTAAGAAACTATAAAAATAAACAGGAGAAAAAAATGAAAACAAAATCCGGATATTTCAAAAAAATAATATTATTACTAACACTATTATTACTGTTTACTCCATCCCTGGGTTTTACTCAATCCGACACCCGCTATGACTCCGGGCTTAACCTGCCCTTTAACAAAAAAGCAGGCAACGTAAATCCTCAAACAGGAAACATAACACTTAAATATACGGATGTAGCTCTCCCCGGAAGGGCCGGAATGAATTTTACGTTCACTCGTATCTGGAATTTAAATCAATCCAATGTATATGCCATGAACAAGAGTGTATATGATGGTTCCAGTTACTTAACATCAGATACAATAGAAAAATACAATAATATGGGTATTGGGTGGACTGCAAATATCCCTTATGTATATACAGATGATAATTCAGATATACAGAATTTATTTTTTAATGGTAATGTGTATGAATTAAACACTGCATTACTGCCTGTATACAATTCCAATAACTCTAATATACATGGATATGACTTACTTAATTTACGGGTATATTCCGGGGTAACAGGTTCTGCTGTTTCTTACGGCGATTATAATAACGGGATTATGCCAACCGGATATCCTGTAGACGATGCAATAACAGATCTAAGTGAATATGTACTTATACTAAAGGACAATAGTAAATATTATTTCCGGCCGGATGGAAAACTTATGATGCACCAGGACAGAACTAAGCTTAATCAGATATGGTATTTTTATGAAGAATATGAAACTGATAAAACCAGGCTCTCTTTAGTTGTGGATACAATAGGAAGAGAAATAGAGTTTTTATATAATGCAGACGGGAACCTTTCTTCCATAGAATGGCAGGTGGATGTTGGAAGCAAAGACATAAGTGGGACACGTACATATGAAACAGAAGACCGCAAGGTAGAGTATTTTTATGTTGATGCAGAAAAAACCAAAGCTTATCACGCCAAGGAGAATTCTTAAAATTCTCATGATTCTTTTGGCTGGCCTGGTATTACTCCAGGGGGTGTTTGTTCTGCTTGTGCTTGCAGGAATATTT
>DAOWEB010000276.1 GCA_030638735.1 Spirochaetaceae bacterium | reverse complement strand
TGGTCTGTACAGAGGGGGACTGCTTTTCTACTACAACCCCGGGACAACTGGAGAATTTTTTGCCCAGGTTGGAGTACCCCAATGGAATCCGTCTGAAAACTTTACAATTGAAAGACTTTTTTTCCTTTTTGAACCCAGAATTAAAATCAATCCGGTTACAATTATTTTCACTCTTTTCTGGCATCCGGGGTATTATTTACAGGAAACAACTGCAGATATGGGATCTTCTGATGTTCATATAAACTTTATGATTGGAGAACCTGAAGTTAGTACCTTTTCCGGGGGGCTTGAAGGAAGTGTAACTTTTGATTCTTCAGCTTCGTCAAATCAGTTTGGTGTAAAGGTTTCCCCATATATAAGTGCTATCACTTCCGGGGTTATTTGGAATATAATGTTAAATACAGAGCTGTTTCCCTACTCATTGGAAGATATGTTTGAGGGTGTAATCAGTGTTAAAGCGGAGTTCTAGATGAAAAGAGCAATATTAATTATCTTACTTATTTTTATAATTTTAATACCGGCTTCCAGTATGGAAATATCTACACTTTTCCATATGAGTGATATTTCCTTTGATAATACAGATACCTCACCAGTATCCAGTTTTTCCGGAACATTCTATCCCTGGGGAATAAGTATATTCGCAAGTGATGAGATAAGTGATGAGATGTCTCTAAAAGCAGGTGTATTTTACGATCCGGTACTTAGATACACGACTTACACTCTTTTTGAATATCAGCATGAATTCTTTAAATTAGGAGTTGGACCTTTTTTTGGAACATTTAATACACCTGGTACTATCTTAAAATCAGGAATATCAACTTCTGTCAGAGTTGAATTACCGGGAATATTGTATGCTTCTTTGAAAGCAGACAGTTCTATAGGCTCCCGTTTTGTTAAAACAGGTGATTACCTGCAGGAATTCAATGAAATTTCCGTAGGATATTATATTCCTAATGCAATATGTTCGATTAGTCTTACATCCAAATCTTTTGTTACAAAACAGGAATCAAATCTTGAAGTTGATGACAGTTTTACTGAATATGCTTTTAAAGTAGATATGTTTCAAAAAAATGTTGCCTTTAGAGCCATGCTTTCCTTTGCATACCAAACACTAACCCGAACCTATTTAGATACAAATTTATCTACAAGTACAGAAAATACTTTAAACTCTTTAATACTGGGAACAAACTTTACATTCCAACTGGCAGACGGATTCAGTCTTATAACTAATCTTGAAAGCAATGTTTATTCCTTTGGGTATAATGATTCAACTCCTCTTACTCTCGCAACAGATTTTCCAGGTGTTTTCCTTTTCCGCCTGACTACAGGAGTTAGTCTGGATCTGGATTTATTATTTAAATAAAGCTGCATGATATTTTACCCTGACAACAAAAAAACCCTCCTGTAAAGGAGGGTTCTGATTATAAATGTAAAGGCTAAAATACTAAGCCTATTCTTCTACGTCTGGATCTCTATGAAGTAATTTATCTTCAAGAGCTCGTAAAACCTGCTTTTCACCAAGTTTATTCCATTCAGCTGTTCTTCGGGATTCTTCTCTTTCTCCAAGAATACCCCAAAGTTCTTCATTATCAATATCATCAACACCAGGTAGTACTGCAAGGTCATAAGTTAAACTTACATCTTTAATATAGGTTATAACATCTCCGCCATCCTGAGCAGCATCTTTGTATAGAATAAACCCGACAAGTTGTCTCATAGGTGTTGTTCTTGGATATAAAGGAAACTTCTTAAGTTCTCTGTTTCTTACATCATCAATATAAGCAGGATTAGCCCATCCAAGTTGTCTCCAGCCCTTGAAATTAAGATAGTCCATAAATACATTTCGCTCTTCACCATTCTCGTCTCTAATTATAAGACCAAGACCATTTGTAAAGTTACTTCCATATACATTCATTGAAATACTCTTTATGGCACCTACGTTTTTAATAACACCATAACCATCAAACTTACTGCCTGCAGTGTCATTCTCATCTTTCTGCATATAAGCAGGAATTTCAAATGGAGGCTGTACTACTGCGTATGCATTAAATGGATCTTCAGGAAAATGAACCCTTATACCCATTACTTTATCACCACCATAACTCAATGCATCGGCCTTAACCTCTGCTTCCTTTGTGTATGACAATCTCTGATTAACCACTGTTCTGGCTGAAGAGTTAAGTACAACACTCCATTGTTCAATTGCCAAAGAGGTCTTCATTAATTCTTTCTCTTCGTCAGTATAACCAACCCCTGCTTTTGAGGAAAAATCTACAAGAGTAGCACTGTTATTTCCATCTTCCATATCTGCAGTCAAAGTAGAGAAATCGATAAGTACCGACTCTACAGCAGAAACTGAAAAACTAACCGCAACAAGCATAATAATAAGAAGGATTCCGAACCGTTTCATCTATTGCTCCTTTAAAACCATTTTCAATAAGTATCTAAAATTATACGCAATGATTATTTTTTGTCAACAATTTTTCTTTTTTTTTAGACACTTCGACCATATAATATCAATTTAACCCCCTCTTGAGAGTTTGACCATCTACAGAAAGGGTTATTTCCTCTAATATTGGGAAATTATACTTAAGATTCTTTCTAATTAACTCCAGCATATCTGAATGAATAATACTAAGTTCATGTTCTGAAACTATCAAATCAGCCGAAAAATCGATGTAAAGTGAAGACCTGTTTCGCAATAATATGCTGTAAAGCCTGGTATTTTCCGGAATAACCCTAAGGTGATCAATGCTGTAAGGACCAAGTATAAGTTCATTTATAAATAACTCAATATTCTCCTCCGGAGATTCCTGTCTGGGCACACGACGCATTTCACCTGAAAAATTATTTCTGTCAGGGAAAAATAAAACTCTCCTGACCAGATTATTATCTGCAACAAAATATATTGTCATTGAAAATATTAATAAAAAAATCATTATGGATATAAGTATAAGTGTTCTTTTTTCAAACTTTAAATTCATATATTATTCCCCGGAAGAGTATTGTGTTTCAAAATGATCAATAAAACCGCTTATTCCATTATAGATCCCTTCACTGATTTTCTTCAAGTGTGTCTGATCACCCAATATACCGGCCTCTTCCTGATTGGTAATAAATCCAAGCTCCACTAAAACTGCAGGCATTTTTGCATTACGCACAACAAACCATGATTCTTCTTTAAGCCCCCTGTCTGCTATTATATCACCAACAATAATTTTCAGACCTTTCTGTATACTCTGAGCTAAAAGAATACTTTCCACTGTAATTTCCTCTTCCAGCATTGTATTAAGAATAGGAATTACATCCTGAAGTTCATTCTCTATAACACTCTCATCAAGTAACTCTCTACGATAATCAGGGGGAAGGTACCACACTTCAAAGCCATTTGCTTTAGAGTTAAGAGAAGCATTAGCATGTATAGAGACAAATATTATAGATTCATTCTCTTTAAGTTCCATTTCATTTGCAATCACTGTACGCTGCTCAAGAGTAATAAAATCATCTGTAGATCTTGTTAAAATAATATCTTTATCCTGATATGTTCTCTTCAATTGTGATGCAACTTCTCTTCCTACTGTAAGAACAATATCTTTTTCCTGCAGACGAACCTGTTTACCGTCTTCAATATAATTTCCTATAGCTCCCGGATCTTTCCCGCCATGACCTGGATCTATAATAATAGCCTTTATTTTAAGAGAATTTTTTTGAGCCTCAGATAATGCAAAAAAGTCAATAATTATCTCTGCAGCCTGGTTAGAAAAGAAAATATCACCATTTACACCTCTATTTATCTCCAGATTCATGGATTTTTCGGAATAATCCATAAGAAGAAAAGGGATATCAGGTTTAAATATTATCGATTTTCCATAGAATGTCAGTTCCCCTATAGATCTGTAAGGATCCCAGCGCAGCTGTGCAGAAGTTTCACTAATTATACTGGTAAGAGAGACCATGTTTTCATTCGGGGTCTCTCCATACACAGTGAAAGATATAAGAAGCAGAATAATAATTATTGTTAATATTCTTTCCATCGTGTAAACAACTCCAGGAGATTTTTATTCTCTTCTATAGTTTTTAGAATACTGTCTATTACCCAGACACCACCCTGAACCCCTCCTCTAAGAAAGGCCCGATAGAAAAGCTTTCCTATTACTATATCACCTTTAAAAATATCATCTTTGACAGGAGATAATTCATTTAAAGAAACAGCTTTTACTTTTAGATTTCTATATTTTTTTCCTAAAACTTCCTTGAAAGCCAGATCTATAGATTTCCCCTGCCAGTCAAAAACTAATTCCTGCTTTAATACAGACGAAGATATTACAGCTGTCTTATGCCCCTGGTTTAAATAATAATCAGGCATATTTTTTAAAGTTTCAATATTTACTTTATCTTTCAAAACAAAGGTATCTTCCACCCAGGATTGAAGCGTACCAAAGAGAAATTCTTCGGTATTTTTATTACAAGCCTCAAGGCGTATAAATATTTTTTGACATGCATCCTCTGCTGATTTTACTGCACTGGTTCTGTTTTTATTCACAGCAATACAATTCCCTGCTTTTTCAACATTGTTTTCGGGGAATTT
>DAOWEB010000413.1 GCA_030638735.1 Spirochaetaceae bacterium | reverse complement strand
GATTTTGAAAGGTCTCCTCCCAGGAATACAGCATCTAAAGTAGAAACGGCTATATAATCAAAAAGACGATCATATTTTAATTTATTACCATGAAGGTCTGAAGTAAAAAGACACTTTAATTGGTGTTTCATATACAAATTACACTAACATTACTTCAATCTGTAGTAAAGACTCTTATTTGTTTCTGATTAAATATCCATCATAATTTATTGTTAGTTTTTATTTTTTCTTCTGGAACTCATTTTCTGAATAATATAGTATAAGTTATATGGAATTAAAATTTTATAAATTACAAATTGGCGGAAATGATCTCCTTCTGGTTAGTCAGATTAATAAAGCTACAATAAGTACAGAAGTACTACCTGATATTGCAAAAAATATTTGTAAAAGAAGTAAGGGTGTGGGTGCAAATGGAATTATTTTTCTCTACTCAGGAAAAAATAATGAAGTAAAAATGAAATTTTATAACTCCAAAGGGAGTATGGAAAATATTAGTTATGATGCTGTACTTTGCAGTGCAAAATATATATTTGACTATGGTCTTGCAGGTAGTAAATACATAGTAATTAATAGCGATTTTGGTGTTTTTACTGTAGATTGCATAGATAGTACCAGTTTTCGAATAGCTCTGGGAGAAGCACACAGTGAAAAAGGAGAAATTCTATCCGAAAATTCTATATTGGACTATACGAAACAGGCAGTTATTGCAGGAAGAGCAACTGTTTATACACCAGTAACACTAAAAGATACCGGAATTTCTGTTTTTTTCTCTAATAAACAAAAAAATGATAAAAAAGAAATTTCCAATTACTTTCGTCAATTAAGAAAGAAAAGACAATACAGAACAGCTTTTATTACAGTATTTAATGAAGAAGAAATTGGAGTAGAAACTTACGCACAATACTACAGAAGAGATAATTGTTTTATTTCTGCAGTTGCAGGTGTATCCTCTGTTCTAAATGGATTCTGTGACAGAGAATTGACTATATATTACAGGTCGGATACCCTTTTCTTCCAATGGGATATTGAGAATAATCATATATATATTACAGGTCAGCCCGAATATGTATTTTCAGGAGATTTTTATTTTGAACAGGAGAGCTAAACTTCAATGGATCCAATAATTGAAAGATTTAACAGACTGATAAAATCAATGTTTGTTGATACAGATAATATTGACTTTGGATACGATAATTTTTCAGAAGGTATGGATAAGGATTATGCAGAAGCATGGGATGAACTAAATGACTTTCTATCCAGCCCTGGATCAGTAAATAGAAAAAATACCGGTTCAACAGGGAAATCTGCATCAAAACCAAAAACACCAGAAATGCTCCGTCCTGACTATCTTAATATGGGAGTCCCTTTTGGATCAAATTTTACCACAACAAAAAGTGCATACAAAAAATTAATAATACAATATCATCCGGATAAAAATAATTTAAATAGTAAGTCTATGAATAAAGCCACAGAAAAAACTAAAAAATTAAATATTTCTTTTCAAAAGATAAAAGCCTGGGAACTGGCTAAACAGGGATAATCCAAAGAACTATCAATTCTAACTATTAAGACCGTATTCATTAATTTTTCTATGAAGGGTTTTTCTTCCAATTCCCAAAATTTCAGCAGTTCTTGTTTTATTTCCATTCTCATGAAAAAGAGTAGCCTTAATAATTTCTTTCTCAGCATTATCCATACTTATTCCAATGGGAATTATTACAGTATCATCATCATTATTTGCACCTACAGAAGGAGGCATGTCATCCAGAGTTATTACAGATCCCTTACACATTACAACAGCACTTTCTATACAGTTACGGAGTTCTCTAATATTTCCAGGCCAATTATAATTATGAAGAGCCAGCCTGGCTTTTTGATCAATCCCAGTAATATTTTTACCATTCTCTTCAGAAAATTCTTTAAGAAAAGCAGCTGATAAAAGTTCCACATCTTCTTTTCTATCTCTTAATGGAGGGACATGAATATTAACTACATTTAAACGATAAAAAAGATCTTCTCTAAAATTCCCTTTTTCAGTTTCTTCTTTTAAATCTTTATTTGTTGCAGAAAGTATTCTAATATCAACTTCTAAAGTTTCTTCACCACCAACCCGCTCAAATTTTTTCTCCTGAAGAACTCTTAATAATTTTATTTGGACCTGTTGGGAAATTTCACCTATTTCATCCAGAAAAATTGTTCCTCCGTCAGAAACCTCGAATCGACCTCTTTTGAGTCCCACAGCTCCGGTAAATGCACCTTTTTCATGACCAAAAAGCTCACTTTCCAATAAAGATTCAGCAAGAGCTGCACAATGGACCTCTACCATCCTTTTATCTTTTCTTGGTGATAAATTGTGGAGAGCCTCAGCTATAAGCTCCTTTCCAACTCCACTTTCACCAGTAATAAGTACAGAAACCTTTGTATCCGCAACCTGCTCTACAATATCCAGCACCTTGCGCATAGGTGCACTTTTTCCAATAATACTTGAAAATTTATTTTTTTTACTTAATTTATCAATTTCATCCTGAAGTTCTCTATGTTGAAGAACCAATTGCCTGTTTGAAAGAGCTCTTTTTACTAAAAGTGACATTCTATCCAAATTGACAGGTTTAGTAAGGAAATCAAAAGCTCCATCCCTCATGGCATCAACAGCAGATTCTATTGTTCCGTGGCCTGTAAGTATAATAACAGGTATAGTCGGATTAGAAGCACTTATATTACGAAGAAGTTCCTCTCCTGACATTTCAGGCATCTTCAAATCGGAAATAACAAGATCAATTTCTTTTTTGTTAACCAGACTTAAGCCCTCTTTACCATCTCCTGCCAGTAAAATATTATAGCCATCCATTTCTAAAGAACGGCCAAGACCTTCTCTTATATTTTTTTCATCATCTACAATTAATATATTAAATTTCAATTTTACCCCTTCCAGTCAAGAAGTCGTTTTCCAATCTGAGGAACAGGTAAATTTATTGTAAATGTAGTACCCTGATTCTCAACAGATTCAAGAACAATATCTCCACCATGTTCCTTAATAATTTTATATACTACAGTTAATCCCAAACCGGAACCAAACTGTTTTGTAGTAAAATAAGGCTCAAATATTTTTGACATATTTTCTTCAGAAATACCAGTTCCGGTATCACATACATATATATGAACAAAATCTTCATCTTTTACTGTCTTGAAATACATAACACCGCCATCCGGCATAGCAGCAACTGAATTTTTGATAATATTTAGAATAGCCTGTTTTATATACTTCTCATCAATATCAAGTTTTGGAAGATCCTCCTGGAACTCACATTCTATACTCACAGAAGCTTCTTCCAGTTCATATTTTACAAATTCCAATAAATCTGTAAGAACTTTATTTATATCAGATTTCTTCATAGTAGGATTCATAGGTCTGACTGCAAATAAAAAATCTACTATTATATTATTAAGCCTTTCAACTTCTTCATTCAATATATCCAGATATTTACCAGAGGTTTCTTCTTTTAACTGTTTATCTCTTTTCAAAGATTTTTGCATTAGCTGTATATGAATACTTATAGATCCCAGAGGATTCTTTATTTCATGGGCCACTCCGGCAGCAAGAGTTGTAAGAGAGGCGAGATTTTCTGCCCGCCTTAAACGTCCATCTCTTTTTTTACGTTCTGTAATATCTGACACATGAAGAAGACTTCCCTGTATAGCACCTTCCCTTACAACAGGCATAATATCCAACCAAAGAGTTTTTGTTATTCCTCCAATTTTGATTGTAAATTCCTCTTCACTAACCTTCTCTGCATTTAACAGGGTCTTTTTAATAAAATTTGAAATATCATCATCTTCTATAACTTCCCATATAACGGAATCATCCAATTCGACAGGAGAAAAAGGGATAAGGCGATCAGATCTTCTGTTATGAAAGATTAGTCTGTTATTGGTATCTGTTACTACAATACCATCTGTCATAGAATTTAAAACAATTTCCAAAAGCTCATTTTCCGAAGTTAAATCTGATAAAAGGTCCCTAACCTGTTCCCCGCTGAGTTTATCAAATTTCTTTAAAGCTCTCCTGAAAAATTTCTTCAAATTACTTCCCTCATCTGATAAAGCAAAGTCTCAAAAAGAAGTTTTGTATTTTGATTATAACTTATTCTGTTTGACATAGTACTATGGATTAGAGTATTCCAGGCACTAAGAACATGCAGAGAAATACTTTCTTGAGAACTGGAATATCCTGGAATTTTTTCATGTAAAAGAAAAATCATCTCTTCCAGAAAAACTTTTAAAACATGACTTTCTTTTATAAGTTCGATGAGCTCAGAAAAATCATCAAGATCAAGATCCTTTTCATTAAGTATAGTATCAAATGATTTATT
>DAOWEB010000050.1 GCA_030638735.1 Spirochaetaceae bacterium | reverse complement strand
GTCTATATAATGTAAAAAATGTTACAGAAAAACATAAATGAAAGGTTTAAGTCGGCTCTGAGGCAGGACTGGGAACTACTCTTTCCTTTACACTTCCAAAAGAGGGAGATGCCGGATGCAGCACAAGATTCTGATCATCGAAGATGAACCTGATATAGCAGGAATGCTGGAGTACTTATTAAGAGATGAAGGCTATGAAGTTATTGTAGCTTATACAGGAGAGGATGGGCTCCAGTTGCATGCAGAGCATGAATTTCATCTAATTGTACTGGATCTTTCCCTTCCCGGTATTGATGGACTTACAGTATGTAATCGTATAAAACAAAGCTCAACTATTCCAATAATAATTCTTAGTGCCAGAGATAAAGATAGTGATGTAATTTCCGGCCTGGAAATAGGTGCTGAAGACTATATTACGAAACCATTTAATCATAGGGAATTTATTCTCAGGGTTGGAAAAATACTAAGCAGGATAAAATGGATAGACAAACAGAAAGAGATAAAAATTGATGATTTTGTGATAAATCTGGAAAAGGATGAGGTTTACAAATCAGGGAAGAGAATCAATCTTACTCCAAATGAATTCGCACTCTTAACCTGTCTTGTTTCCAGGGCCGGATGGGTTATTTCCTGGCAGGCTTTGTTAAAAGATGTCTGGGGGCATGAGGACTGGGAAGGAGGCAGGGAAATGGTAAAGGTAAATATTCAAAGATTACGTAAAAAAATAGAACCCGATCCCCATAGTCCGGAATATATTCTGAACGAATGGGGAAAGGGATACAGGTTTAAAAATATCGATAAAGAGGAGTAAAAAATTTAGTCTCTTAGAATTGATATGTCTCCGGAACTCGTCTCAACATTAATTCTGTTTACTCCACTACCCACAGTACCTTTCAGTTGATCGCGATCCTGTCCACCCAATATTGTTATGGGGTATTCACAGATAATTTTACCGGAAGAGACTTCAGCTTCAAGTTCAAAATTAGCATCTTTTGGCAGTGCAATTACTATATCGCCTGAAGAACTATCAACAGAGATTCTATTGTTGAAATCGGTATACATAACTTCAAGATCACCTGAACTCATTTTTACATCAAGATCTCCGGTAAAACTATCTATTACTACTGAACCGCTTGATAAATTAAGCCTCGATTCGGAGCTATCTATTTTATTTGCTGTTAATTTTCCGGAAGAGGACTTAAAGATGAAATTTCTGACTGTAAGATTTTCGATACTAAGATCGCCAGAACTCATATCAACATAAAGATTTTCAAGTTCGAGATCAGGAAGAGAAATATTGCCGGATGAACTGTTAAGTTCCAGGTTCCGGTCATATCTTTTGGGTATTTCAATATCGAGTATTAAATTGGATCTGGAGAATCCTAAACCCGGCTTTCTTTTTACCTCTATGGTCAGACTGGTTCCGGACTTTCTCTCATCCAGAAAAGGTTGCTGTCCGCTTGAACTACCGTGAAGGTGAACCCTTAATCTGTCACTAGTGACCACTTTAATCCGGATTTCTGCACTGGATACACCAATCTTAATATCTTTTATATCCTCGAGTTTATAAAACCTCTCTTCATTGATATTCTCATCGTATTCTGATTCTCCCTGGCCAAGAGCGTGAAGATTTCCCCATGGGAAAAATACCCCCAAAGCCAATCCAAGGGAGATCACTGAAATTGCGGTTAATGATAATGATATTTTTCTAATTCTATTCATTTATATTGCTCCTTTTCTTAACAATACTGATATTTAATTTTATATATTTTAGGGTTGCACCAGCAAAACCTTTGGATAAAAACCACATTCCTATAGTTGCAAGGGCCCCAAGGGCACTGGCTCCGATTCCGGCAAAGATATAGAACCAGATGCTTATTCCTGATATTGCAACCTGTTCTCTTACGAAGCTGCTGAATATAAGCCCCCCGAGAGTCGCAATACCGGAGATGGAAAGGCTTACAGCCCCAGCCCATAATCCGATCAGTCCGCCAAGCAGTCCAAAAAATGGACCAATAATAAATATAATATTAAAGAGGCTTAAGCTAACGGTAGCAAGTACAGCTTGAACGATATTACCTGGAGTTCTATCTGACTCTGCTCTGTTGATCATACTCTCCGCTATTTGTGCTTTAGCCAGCATTACCGGGTTTCCAAGGCTTCTCGTAATTTCTTCTTCAGTTTTACCTTCTTCCAGACCTGAATAAAAATGTTCTGTGTAATCTGCAAGAATATCCTTCCTCTCCTCAGGGTCAAGTTTTCCAAGTATTTTTCCCATTGTGGTTAAAAATTCATTTTGTGTCATTTTACGTAACCTCCTCAATTATTAAACCGACACCATTGATAAAATTTTTCCAGTCGGTATATTTTTCTTTATAAACTTCCAGTCCTGTTTCCGTTAGTTTATAATATTTTCTTGGTGGTCCTTCTTCTGACTCTCTTAGGTATGTATCAAATACATCCTCTTTAGAAAGTCTTCTCAGTAGGGGATAAATAGTTCCTTCAGAAATTTCAATGTTTTCTGATATTTCCTGAACAAGTTCGTAACCGTAATAATCACGATTTTTTAAAAGAGCAAGCACACATAACTCCAAAGCTCCTTTTTTTAGTTGTGAATTCACTTTTATAATCTCCAGTCATTGTTCTTTATAGGTGTAATATAATACATGGTACTGTGTAAAGCAAGGTATTGGGCGAAGTTTTTCTTAAATTTATGCTTATTTGTTTTTACATACTTAGATCATCACCCTTGGATACCTTGTTAAATATCAGTAATGAAATAATTGTAAGTATTGCCAGAATGGTTGATAGGGCAGCTGCAATACCATAGTTGCCTCGAATAATCTGTGTGTAGATCTCAACTGTTAGTGTTTTGGTTCTTCCTACATACAGCAGGATAGCTGTTGATAATTCACTAATCATTGTGACCCAGCTAAGAATAGCACCTGAGATAAGTCCTGCAGCCATCATGGGCATAGTTATTTAAAAAAATGTTTTTGTCTTTGAGCTACCAAGCCCCTGGGCAGCCTCTTCTATATTTAATGGAATTTGCTGAAGGATTGCAACACTGGATCTGATTGTATATGGCAGACGGCGTAAAACCAGCCCAATGATCATAATCAGCATAGTTCCACTCAATAGAATTGGTGGTTTATTAAAAGCAATCAACAGTGTTATGCCGACAACTGAGCCTGGGACAATGTATGGTACCATTGAGATTGTATCAACTATCCCGGTAAATATATTACGTCTACGCACTGTAATATAAGCAATAAGAGCTGCAAAAAAAACAATTACAATCAGGGATAATCCAGGGATAATTAATGTGTTGGATATGGCCCTTCCGACTTTACTAAAAGCATTGGTATAACTGTCAAATGAATATCCAGGCACAAAGACTGTTCCATTAACTTTTTTAAATGAAGTATAGAAGATATATACCTGCGGCATGATAGAAAGGCCCACAAGTATGTAGGTGTATAAGTGAATGAATATCCTTGTAAATCCTTTTGCCTCAACTGGTCGTATTTTATTTATAGAATTCATAGTAAATTGTTTTCTGGTAGAGAAATACCGCTGAATGAGGAAAACAATTGTTGTAATAAAAATTGCAATTATTGATATTGCAGCAGCAAATCCATCGTCTCCGCCCAGTTCACTGATAAACTCTTCAAAGATAGTTACGGGAAATGTTCTAAAGCCTTCACCAATCAGCATCGGTGTACCGAAATCCGCAAGTGATCGCATAAAAATCAGTAATCCCCCAGCCATAAGTGTGGGGACAATTAATGGAATTACGATAACAAAAAATCTTTTAGTACCGGAGCAGCCTAAATTTTCACTTGCCTCAAGCAGGGAGTTATCAACATTTTTCAAAGCCCCGGAAACGTACAGAAATATCAGAGGATAGAGCTGCATAGTCAGAACAATTAGAATTCCATTAAAACCGTAGATACTTGGAATTTGAATTCCAAGGGCATTATGAAAAAAAGTTGTAATTACCCCGCTTCTTCCAAGAAGAAGAATCCATGAATAAGCACCAATAAATGGTGCTGACATTGATGACAGAATTATAAGAATCCTGATAAATGATTTTCCTCGAATTTTGTAGCGTGTAAAAAAATATGCAAGAGGAGTTCCCAGCAAAACTGTAAGTATAGTGACAAGTATTGTTACTTTAAAGCTATTAATAAGTGTATTAAAATAGTACGGTTTACTGAAAAATTTATAAAAATAAGCTAAAGTAAATCTGCCTGTAGACTTGTCTACCACAGATTGTCCAAATAGGTTGAAGAGCGGATAAATAAGAAATAATCATATAGACCAAGGAGAAGGAGTGTTACAAAGCTCCATACATCATATTTTTTATTGATTTTTAGTTTAATTTGCACTGATTAAGTTCCGATTTCCATCTTTGGAGAATACATTGATCTTCTCTTTCTTTAAATCTAAATAGACAGTATCCCCTGTTTTAAAACTACTATCCATAATAGATTCATGAATAACCTCAATTGTCTGTTTGCCTGGAAGTGTAAGAAAATAATGGGTATTCAATCCAAGAAAAACGCTGTCCGAAATTTTGCTTTTAATTCCGTCTGATTTATCTTTCGACATTTGAAAATCTTCCGGTCTTATGGAAAGTACAACAGAGCTGTCTGTTGTAATGGATAAATTATCTATCTTGAAATTGTATCCATCCATTTGTACTATCTTAGTGTCTGCTTTATACTCTGCATCAATCAAATTAGTGCGTCCTATAAAAGTTGCTACAAATATATTGCTGGGCCTGTGGTAAATTTCCTGTGGAGTCCCTACATGCTGTATGACACCATCTTTCATAACTGCTATTCGATCAGAGATAGCCATTGCCTCTTCCTGATCATGTGTTACATATATTGTAGTAATTCCTTTCTGGTAAGTGGGTATTGCTCCGTTAAATATTGAATTATTTATTCTCCGCTTTCTTTCTAAGTGCTCTGGAATGTTCAAAAAAATCTTCCAGTTTCATACTTTTAAGAAATACAAATCCCCGGGTAGCTCTTATCAAAGCACTTGGGTGGTCGAAAAAATAATCACGGCCAAGACATGTTTTTAACATTTCATACTGTTCCACCTGAATCTTCTGTGCAAGAAGCGGAAAAGGACCATCAAATTCAGAACTTGGAAACGATGCATCTTTTTGAGTAATATAAGTATTCATGAATGATTCATTCTGCAAAGTAAGCATATTAAGAGATACCGGTACAAATATATTTGCCTCATGGGGCTGGAATCTGAACCATACATTTCTATAACCCAGTACTTCAATCTCCTTTTTTGATTTATGCATTTTTAGTGCTTCTGTGACTGTCTGCATAACCTTATAATGGGTATCCGGCCCGCTTCCTTCCGGATCAAAGGCTACGGTAACAACATCCGGGTCAACCCTTTTTAAAAGTTCCATAACAGGAAGTACATCTCTTTTTACAGTAGGTTCTTCAGTAAAAATATCTCCCTGATAGAATCCCAGTCTGAGGTTGTTTATTGAATCGCTGCTCCATCCGAAGTATCCCCATAGGCAGGCCGATTCCCACTCTCTGATCATACCCTTTAGCTGTTGTATATGGGGTAGATCTTTCTTTCCCGGGTACTGGGTTTCAAAATAATTAATCAATTTGTCTATATTACTTTCCAGATTATCCAGATTATTATTATTGAAAACTTCAATCAGGTTTCTTAAAAACCTTCGAAGTGTACCCTCTTCCTGCATTTCCGGAGATCTTGCAGCTACACCATCCAGATACTTCCATACATCTCTGTT
>DAOWEB010000180.1 GCA_030638735.1 Spirochaetaceae bacterium | reverse complement strand
GGAGATTTTGGAGTAACTACAAAGAAAAATATAGTTCATGCTTCAGATTCTCTGAAAAGTGCAGTTAGAGAAATAGATATCTTTTTTAACAAAGAAGAAATAATAAATTATTCTGACAGTTTAAAAGAGTGGTATTAGTATGGCTGATAATGTTACAGGAAAAAAAGTTGGAATAATTAGTGCCGGAGCATGGGGTACAGCTGTAGCCAAACTTATTGCAGACAATGGTAATTCTGTCACAGTATGGGATTTCATGGATTCTGTTATTGCTAATATAAACCAGGATCATGTAAATGACCGTTTCCTGCCTGGAGTTAAACTTCCGGAAAACCTTAATGGAAGTACTGATATAGAAGTTGCAGCAAAAAACAAAGATTTTTTAATAATAGCATCTCCATCCCTTTATATAATGGATATTGCAAAAAAACTTATACAGGTACCAGGAATATCAGAGGGTACAACTGTTATTGGAGTACTTACAAAGGGCTTCATTGATACTCCCAGTGGTCCATCATTAATTCTTAAATCTTTGGAAGATTACCTTCCAGGTTTTTATAGAAACAGTCTGGTTTATATTTCCGGGCCAAGTCATGCAGAAGAAGTTGCCCGGGGAAAACTAACAGGACTGATTAGTGCATCTAAAAGTGGTAAAAATGCAATTAAAATAAGAAAACTGCTATCTTCAGAAAATATGCTGGTATTCCCGTCTCTGGATGTTGAAGGAGTTCAGACTTCCGGTGCTGTAAAAAACGTAATTGCCATTGCTTTTGGTATGCTCGATGCTCTTATGGAACTGTCAGATAATTTTGGAGATAATTCAGAATCTCTTCTTCTTGCAGCAGGTCTTAATGAAATCCAGACCCTGGGTGCTGCACTTGGTTCTGAGTATCCTGAGACATTCACCTCCATTGCAGGTGTAGGAGATCTGGACGTTACGTGTAGAAGTAAATATGGTAGAAACAGGAGATTTGGCGGTGAAATTATAAAAGACAGAAGAATTGCGAAATTCGAAAGCCTTAACCATTTAATCGAAAATATAGATGAAATAGGATATCTGCCTGAAGGTATAGTAGCTGCACGTTTTGTATACAAACTGGCAACACAGCATAAGTTAAAATTACCAATATGTAATATGGTTTACAGAATACTGAACAAGGAATTAAAACCATCTACAGGTGTCGGAGAGATGTTAAGAGGGATGAACTTGTAGTGGCAGGTCGCGACCTGCCCCTACAGGTTCTTCTGGTTCACATTCAATTCCCTAACCATGTTTTTTAAATACGTCATATTCTCCGCTGTATACCCCTCCCACTTCATGGGAAAAAATGAGTTATTATGAAAAAGAGGCTCTTTTTCCAGAGGTAAAGGGCAAATATCTATGCTTTTTTCCCATAGTGTTGTTCTGGGAACTGGTGAATATTCAGCCAGAGAGACCCTGATACCTGTTGATGAGGCAGTTTTTATTGATCGTTCCACATCTCTCCACGGCTGTCCGGGTAACCCGCCCAGAATATAGGCTGTAATACTATTTTTTGAAAAACCAGCATTATTCAGGGTTTCCACAACCCGGAATAGATCGTCTTCCGGAAATTTATCATCATAATCAGCATGAAAATCACTGGACGAGGACTCATAGCCAAGTCGAATTTCCTGAAACCCGGCTCTTTCCATTAAAGAAGCTGTTTCTTTATCTAAAAATTGAAGATGAACAGCATTTGGAAGATAGAATTTAAGCTGAAGATTCTTTTGTATTACCATTTCCAAAAAAGGCTTAATGCTCTTGTCGCTGTTTACTAAAAGAGCATCATCATAAAATGCGAAATTACTGGTACCAAAACGTCCATGCATTTCAAGCAACAACTCAAAAGCAATTTCTGCATTTCCTTTTATAAAATTTTTACAAAGAAGATCCGAGGCACAATAATCACAGTGAAAGGGACAGCCTTCATTTAATCTAAGTACACCTGCATCTTTCCAAACATCCTCCAGCATAAGTGGACCAGTCGGGATTTTCCCGGAAGGAACAGGAAATGAATGCGCCTTAAAAATAATTTTAATACTTTCTTCAGTATTTCCCGTAACTACATAATCTGCACCAGTAGATAATTTACAATGATCCGGCATTAAATTTGCATATATTCCACCAGTTAATACAGGAATTTCAGGAAATAGCTCTTTGCAAATTTCAACAGCTTCAACTACCCCTCTATACCAATATGTCATACCCGAGGTAACAAATATAATATCAGGATTAATCTCTTTTACTTTACTTTTCATAATGTTAGTTAAAACACCATAACGACCAAAAGATCGTTCAGAGTTTACTCCATGTGGTAAAGAAGTTCTCATTCGCGGGAACTTACCTGTTCCATTTGAATAACGCCGGGGAACACCCAATAAGTCATTAGTTACAGCTTCATTATAATCAAGACCATTTACAAAAAATACTTCATATCCTGATTCTTTTAACCAACGTCCCAAACGCAGGAGACCATATGGTTTTAAAAAAAGATCAAATAATGCAAAATCGTATATTGGAGGTTGAAATAGTAGTAATCGTGGTTTTGTCGATATTTGTCCCATTGTTGTACAGCTAAAACTAAAAACTTTAGTTTGACAAGAGAATTATTCGATTTTTGGTGGACAATCTATGATCTTTTTGTTATCTTTCCTTCTGATCATATGGCGCCGTACCCAAGCGGTAAGGGAGAGGTCTGCAAAACCTTCATGCACCGGTTCGAATCCGGTCGGCGCCTTCCATAAAACCGTCATCAGTTTAAAACTTGTGACGGTTTTTTTATTTAAATACTCTTTTTAACTCAATCTTAAAATTTACTATTATATCTGAGTTCAAAACATCACTTTTCCCATAGATCTCCGGCTCAAGATATTTTCCTTCTGCAGAAAGCTTATATCTAAAAAGAACCTTATCGCCTGGTGAAATTACCCAGTATTCCTTAACACCATGCTTCTCGTAAAGTGAAAATTTCTGATGCAAATCCTTGGACATAGTAGATGGACTTAGTATTTCAACAACAAGATCAGGAGCTCCTGCACAGCCCTTATCATCAAGTTTTTCATTATCACAAACTACTACAAGATCCGGCTGAACAACCGTTGAAATTTCAAAGTCTTTCTGTTCTGTATAATCAGGAAACCGTACATCAAAAGGTGCGCAATAGACCTCACAGGGGACTTCAGACAGCAAATTATAGATCTGTCCCATTATTTCAGTTAAAATTGACTGGTGCTGCCTTGATGGTGCCGGAGACATATCAAAGGCAACTCCATCTATTAACTCCCAACGTTCACTCTCCGGCCATAAACAATAATCGCCATAGGTAAATACTCTATCATTTTCAGGTAACCCCATCTTCATTCCTCCATTATAACTATATATATGGGGGAAGTTAAGCTTTTACTTCAAAAATGATGATCATAGTGTACAAATATACCAGTTAGTATATTTGTTTATTTCTACAACTTCAACTTTAGTGAATATATCTTTCATTTCAGAGAGACCTGTTTTAATAAAATTGAAATAATCTCCACCTTCAATGAACTCAATTATATTAGTTATCGTATTTCTTTCTGAGCTGTAGTCATGAAATAATACTTTTCCTTTGGAAAGTCTGGATGCTTCATTAAAAAGCTTCTTCCTTTTCTCTCGATCCAAACCATGAGCGACAAAAGCAAAGACAACAAGGTCAAAGGATTTATCTTCAAAATCAAGCCCCTTTACAATATCGCCATATCGACAGTCCAGACCTCGTTTTGTTCCATAATGCATCATCATGTCAGCTATATCTATACCAACAACTTTAAACCCAACTTCAACCAGAGCCTGTGTAAGAGCACCAGTACCGCAGCCGGCATCAAGCACACGGCAATTATCTGGTATTTCCAGTTTATCAATATATTTTGACAGAATTTCAGTATAATTTCTGGTCTGGCTTTTAAAAAACCAGTTATATCCAGGGGCAATAATATTAAACAAAAGTTTATGATTTTTAATATTCATACACTAAGACTATAGTGGAATTTTAAAACATGAACAATATTATTTTTTTACCTGATATAGAGTGATAACAGCTTGACTGTATTGGAAAAGGGGAGTATTTATACGGCAGTATATTTATTGTTGTAGTTATCTTAATAAGTCTCTCTAAAAGGAGCAATAATGCGAAGAAAAGATAGAAATAAAAGACCCTTCATTTTTGCACAATACCCCCTTCTCTTTGCCCATAGGGGCTGCTCAAAAGCTGCACCGGAAAATACATTAGCTGCTTTTAAAAAAGTACTTGATAATAATATTCCTGGAGTTGAACTGGATGTACATCTTTGTAAAACCGGCGAACTTGTTGTTTTTCATGATCTTAATCTTAAACGTACTACAGGCTTCGATGCGCTTGTTTCTGAAACCAGTTTAGAAGATATTAAAAAACTGGATGCAGGTTCATGGTTTGATAAATCTTTTAAAAATGAAAAGATTCCTACCCTTGATGAAGTTTTTGAGCTTTTGGGAACAAAAGTTTATTATGATATTGAAATTAAACATAGAAACAAACATCACGGTGAACTTGAACAAAAGCTGGATGCAAAAATAGTAGAATGGGGATTTGAAGATAGAGTGATAGTTTCATCCTTTAACCCAATTGCTATTTTAGGTGTTCGTAAAGCAAATGTAAATTTGGATACAGCTGTAATTTATACAAAATGGAAGGAACTTCCCTGGTATCTTCGAAATGGGGAAGGTAAATATATCTGCAAACCAAATATTCTCAAACCTACAAGACATCAGATAAATCCTTTCACAATGTTTATAAATAAAAAAATTGAAGGCTATACTGTTATAACCTGGACCGAAGATGACCTGGATAAGGCAGAAAAATATATAAAAATGGGTGTAGACGGGATTGTGACCAATGTACCGGAGAATATGCTGGATATGGTTCGTCAACATCGGGATTGACAGGGAAAGGATATGTCAATTCGTAGGGGCAGGTCGCGACATTCGTAAGGGCACGGCGCGCCGTGCCCCTACAGAGACCTATATCCTCTCGAAATACCTTTTTAATTCCCATTCGGAAACATTTTTTTCGTACTCTTCCACTTCCAGAACAGCATGTCTGACAAAATGATCCACAATGTCATCTCCAAATATTTCTCTGGCTATTTTTGAATTATTGAAATTCTCTGCTGCTTCCTTTAAAGAGCCTGGAACTTTTGGAAGGGATTCATCAGCATAAATATTACCTTTTTTTATAGCTGGCGGTTCAATTTTATGCTCTACGCCGTATAAACCTGCAGCAATAGTAGCAGCAAAACCAAGGTATACATTGGCATCAGCTCCTGGAAGTCTGTTCTCAATTCGAAACCCCTGTCCTTCACCAATTATTCGAAAACTTGTTGTTCTGTTATCATAATCCCAGGCAATTCTTGTTGGAGCAAATGAATCATTACTAAATCTTTTATAGGAATTTATTGTTGGAGCAAAAAATATAAAAAATTCAGAAGCAAGAAGATTAAGACCACCAAGAAAATGTCTGAAAAATTCACTCTCTTTCCCGTTATCTACAAAAACATTCCTGCCGCTTTTTACATCTACAATACTCGTATGAATATGACAACTTGACCCTGCATCCTTATCCGAATACTTTGCCATAAAGGTAATAGAGTTTCCATTTAAATTTGCAATTGTCTTCGCACCATTTTTATATATCATATGATTATCAGACATCGCAATAGGTGTTGAATACTTCAGGCCAATTTCATACTGTCCTATCCCTGTTTCCCCTTTTCGTGATTCCACAGGAATTCCAGCTGCAGAAACCTGATTACATATTTCCCTTACAACATCATCTTTGAAGCCCGTATTCAGAATACTGTAATCTATAGGATAGGG
>DAOWEB010000320.1 GCA_030638735.1 Spirochaetaceae bacterium | reverse complement strand
CTTCTTTTAACCATTTACTTATAATCATTGCTGTTCGCTCGGATATCTGTTCAAATTGTTCAGGAGCTGGTGCTAACCAATACATTTGTAAGGCATCAGTATGATTTTCGTTTTTAATATAATAATCACCCATTCTAATTAACCCATCAGAATAGCCAGTTGTTATAAAAATACGTTTTGCAGTTTCATACTTTCCTGCATTAAAAAGCTCATTACCTTTTCTTATTAAAGCTACTTTATCTGAAGAACTTATTTCTGTTTTTGCAGGCTTAACTGTCTTAATAAATCCTGAAAGTTTTAAATCTGGTAACTTTTGACTTCTATCCATAATAAAGTATACCTATTTTTTTAATGTATTTCAAATGAAATATCAAGTAAAATAAGTAATTATTTAGAGATAATGGAATAAATTTACAATTTACCCTTAGTTGACATAACAATTTTTGAATTTGAGAGAGTAAAAGCGTTTTTTATTGCTTTCCCAAGGGCTTTAAATAGTGATTCGGCCATGTGATGGCTATTATCTCCATATCTGCATTCAGCATGAATTGCCATACCTGCTGCATTTGAAAGAGCAGCAAAAAATTCTTTTAAAAGAGTCATTTGAAATTGACCTGAATACTCCTGAGGATAATCTGCTTTATAGACCAGATAGGGTCTTCCACATACATCCAGGGTTATTTCTGAAAGCGCTTCATCCATTGGTATAATTGAATGTGCAAATCGTTTAATTCCACCATAACTTTCTATAGTTTCCCGTAAAGCTGAACCCAGAACCAATCCTGTATCTTCTATTAGATGATGGGGATCAATTTCCAGATCTCCTTTTGCATTGAGATCAATTCCAATATTCCCATGAAAGGTCATAGCTGTCAGAAGGTGATCAAAAAATGGAATACCTGTATTTATTTGAATATTACCGCCATCAAGATCAAGGGTTAGAGAAATGTCTGTTTCTTTTGTTTTTCTTGTGATCTCAATATTTCGTGAAGCCATGAATTTCCTTCCTTAAATTTCTTTTACTGCTTTTCTTTTAAAAGGGATACTATCTTTTTAATCGACTTATAATGGAGTTTATAATAGGCTGGATTTGCAATTAAATGAACTTTTATATCTTCCAGCTTTTCAAGAACTTCAAGATTATTTGCTTTAAGAGTATTTCCTGTTTCTACCAGATCAACAATATAAGGTGTCAGACCCAGAACAGGTGCCAGTTCGACAGAACCATTCAGTTTAATTATTTCAACAGGAATTCCCTGTTTATGGAAATAATCACTTGTAAATTTTGTAAACTTTGTTGCTACAGAAAGTTTTCTTTCATCATCCTGTCTTTTATGGCCTTTCATTCCCGCAATACACATACTGGTTCCGCCAAAGTCAAAAGTCATTAAATTAAAGAACTTATATCCTGACTCATAAAGAACATCTGAACCACAAATTCCAAGGCCTGCAATTCCATGATTAACGTAAGTGGGCAGATCTGAATTTTTAACAAGAAATATTTTTAATCTACCGGACTCGTCATGGCTAACCAGTTTTCTGTTATCAAATGAAAAACTTAATCCTTTCTGTTCAAAAAAATCGCTTACATTCTCCATTAATCTCCCTTTTGGGAGAGCCAGGGACAGTGGTTCTGAACTTGTCTGTATCATAAAATTGCAATCCTTCCATTATTTCTAATTTTTTCGGCTTTTTTTAATGCGTCAATAAAATTTTCATCATCTATATTTTCCTGATCGGGAAGAGAAAATTTCTTTCCCAGTTGATCTTCAATTTTTCTTAATAAAAGGGAAAAACCAACAGATGGGGCTGCAAAACCGAATTTACCCAATAGATCATCATATCGTCCTCCGGAGACAACAGCTGAATCAACTCCTTCAATATATCCCTGAAAAACAATACCAGTGTAGTAAGGCTGATTACCTACTTCAGAGAGATCTATTACAAAGCTTTTATCAACATTCAGTTTAATAAGAGAATTCATGATCAGCATTAAGTCCTCAAGGGCAATGCTTTCATCTTCATTTAAAGATAGTTCTGAAGATTTTATAAAGGTACTTAATTCCTGTGGTGTTCCAATAAACTGAAACAGGTTTATAAGAAAATCAACTCTTTCTTTTTCAATTTTTCCTTCAAGCTTAATTTTAAGATTTTCAAAATCCCTGTAGCTGATCATTGACATTATTTGTTTTTTTGCTGAATTTCCAAAATCTGAAATAGAAGCATTTAATAATTTTCTTGAACCAATATGAACAATAGGTTCTATTTCAAGGCTTTTAAAAGTGGAATGTAATAACATAAGGATTTCAAGATCTGCGTTATAATCTTTTTTACCTATCAGTTCCACTCCGGTCTGAAAAAATTCATTTTTGGATATATCTTCTCTATTTTGATGTCTTAAAATTGTTCCCGAATAACAGACTCTTACAGGCAGATCTGTATTTTTTAAAGATAGTCCCATTTGCTTTGCAAGAAACAGAGTAATATCGGATCTTAACATAAGAAGGTCACCTTCTCTGTCTATAAGCCTGTAAATGTCTTTTTCGAAAGGAATAAAATCCTGATAAATATCAAAAAAATCAAAAACGGGTGTTTCAACCGGCAGATAACCCCAGGATGTAAATAATTTTCCTAATTCCTCATTAGCCTGTCTGTGTCGATACGCGTCTTCTATATAAATAGTCTCTGTACCCATAGGTACCTGGAGAAATCTATTAAGTTTCTCTGTCAATGTGGAATCCTCCGGAAAAATTCAGTGATATTTTGCTATAATCTAATAGGTGACAGAATATCAGAGAAGATTCATATTGGATAGTGGATAGGGGATAGTGGGTGGTCCGGATTGTGAATAAAATACAAAATTTGGTTTTTAGTATCTTAGTTATTGTTAATATT
>DAOWEB010000177.1 GCA_030638735.1 Spirochaetaceae bacterium | reverse complement strand
TCTGCAGATTTCCATAATCCTGAATAAAAAATAAATAAACCAATTAGTTTTTATATTTTTTACTGCTATATTTATTAAGTCTCGCTTGATCATTAGATAAAATAAATTTACACTCTCTAGAAATTGTATTGGAGTTAATATGAAACCTGTTATTATCTACATTTCAGGCGCACATCAACATTCTGGAAAAACAGTTACAAGTATTGGTCTGCTTTCTTTATTAAGTAAAATTTACCCAAGTGAAGAACTTGGTTATATAAAACCTGTTGGGCAACAGGTGGTAAAACTGGAAGATGGAACTATCATTGATAAAGATGCTCAAATTATTGATAAATTCAGCGAAATACCAGCTTTGGATTTAAAAATCATCT
The DNA here is from genome assembly GCA_030638735.1 of Spirochaetaceae bacterium. Taxonomy (GTDB): domain Bacteria; phylum Spirochaetota; class Spirochaetia; order B11-G9; family B11-G9; genus JAJRQE01. The sequence goes on along the minus strand of DAOWEB010000177.1, from coordinate 9,594 downwards.
CACCGGTACAATTTCCACATGCCTTTACGAGAGATTATCTTGATTCAAATATACAGGAAAAAGTAACCCAAAACCTATCAGATAATATAAAGAATGCCTTAAGTTTTATGAAAAATAAAAGATACATAATTGCAGAAGGAACAGGTCACCCTGGAGTAGGAAGTATTGTAGGCCTGTCTAATGCAGTTGTAAGTAATATGATGGGAGCAGAAATTATATATATAGCTGGTGGAGGAATAGGAAGAGCTATAGATAGAATGGAAGTAGATCTTTCATATTTTAAACACAAAGGAAGCCGCCTAAGAGGAATTATTTTTAATAAAGTTATTGAGGATAAAATTCCAACTATGAAAAAATATATAACAGAAGATCTTATTAATAAAAGATTCAGGAGCCAGCCTGATTTGCCAGTCAGTATACTTGGTTTTCTCCCAAAAGTAAAAACCATACTAAACCCTTCAATGAATGTACTTCGAAAAAGGTTTACAAATCATAAAGCAATTGGGAATATTCAAGATAATTTGTGGCATAAACCTGTTAACAATATTAAAATTCTTTCTCTTGTTTCTGAGGTAATGGATCTTGATGAACTAATTGATACTGGTGATATTGTATTAATTGCAATTATGTCCCGGAACAGACGATCCAGAATTTTAAAGTATGCCGCAAAAATGAAAGGAAGACTTGGCGGTCTTATCCTGACTTCTGCAAAAATGTATACTCTCTCTTCTGAAATTGAAGAGATGATACTTGATGTAGGTATTCCAGCTTTTGTTGTTGAAGAAGACACTGCTGGAGCAGAAGAGATTCTTTTAGACGCATATGCAAATACTAAACTTCAAATTTATGACGATAAGAAGGTTGCTGAAGTTAAACAGCTTTTTGAGGATTATATTGATTTTGATAAATTCCTGAAAATATTTAAACCAAAATAATCCTTATATATTTCTTTTTACTATCAACCATTATAAGACTGTATTGCAAAAAAACTAAAGTGATGATAGTTTATGGAAATCTCAAATTACAGTAGGTAAATAAATGCATAGAATTGAAAATAAAGATATTAGAAATATAGCAATAATTGCTCATGTTGATCATGGAAAGACAACTCTGGTTGATGCAATGTTTAAGCAAAGTGGTTTATTCCGTAAGGGTGAAAAAACAGATGACAGACTTATGGACACTATGGATCTTGAAAAAGAAAGAGGTATTACAATTGCTGCTAAAAACTGCTCAATTGACTGGAAGGGTGTAAAAATAAATGTTATTGACACTCCTGGTCACGCAGATTTTGGAGGAGAAGTAGAAAGAGCCCTATCTATGGTAGATGGTGCAATCCTGCTTGTCGATGCATCTGAAGGGCCATTACCTCAAACCAGATTTGTTCTTGATAAAGCTATAAAAAGCGGAATTAAAGTAATTGTTGTTATAAATAAAATTGATAGGCAGGATGCCAGACCTCTTGAAGTTCTGGATGAAGTATACAGCCTGCTGATAGATCTGGATGCCAGTGAAGAACAGATGGAATTTGAAGCTTTGTATGCTATCGGCCGTGATGGTATTGCACAGAAAACTCTGGATAAATCTGGTAAAAACTTACATGAACTTATGGATAGAATTGTTAAGGAAGTACCTGGTCCAAAGTATAAAGAAGATGAACCATTCCAGATGCTGGTTTCCGATTTAAGCTATTCAGACTATTTAGGAAGATTAGCTATAGGAAAAGTAATAAACGGCTCTACTGACTCAAAAAACAACATGATATGTATACATAAAGGAGGAGCAGAAGTTCCTTTAAAGATTTCTAAATTACAATGTTATGCAGGACTTGGTCTTAAAGAAATTGATAAAGTTGAAGCTGGAGAAATTGTTGTAATTTCAGGAATTGAAGACGTTCACATTGGTGATACAATTTGCACAAAGGAACAACCAAAGGCCCTACCCAGAATTACTGTAGATGAACCTACTGTTTTTATGAAGTTCTCTCGTAACTCATCACCACTCTCAGGAACAGAAGGAAAACTTGTACAACCAGGTAAAATCAGAGACAGACTTCTAAAAGAAAGTCTCCTAAATGTATCTATCCAGGTGGAGGAATCTCCTGACAAAGAAAGTTTTATTGTAAAAGGCCGTGGAGAGTTCCAAATGGCAATTATTATTGAAACTATGAGAAGGGAAGGATTTGAACTTAACGTTGGGAGACCCCAGGTAATCTTCAAATTTGAAGATGGGAATAAAATGGAACCTATGGAGCATCTTTATATACAATGTGAAGACACTTTTACAGGTATAGTTACAGAAAAACTTTCCAGAAGGAAAGCAAAACTTATTAATATGACTAATCATGAAAATGGAAGAGTACAAATTGAATTTTTAACACCTGCCAGATCTCTTATTGGATATAGAGATGAATTCCTGACTGATACCAGAGGTACAGGAATAATGAACTCTTCTTTTGCCGGTTATGAAAAGTACAAAGGTGATTTCGCAAATAGATATTCCGGATCTCTCGTAAGTGACAGGAGTGGTTCTTCTGTGCCATACGCTTTGTTTAATCTTGAACCCAGGGGTAATATGTTTATTACATCAGGTGACAAGGTTTATGAAGGAATGGTTATAGGAGAACACAACAGAGAAGGTGATTTAAATGTAAATCCTACAAAGACAAAAAAACTTTCTAATATGAGGGCTTCAGGAAAGGATGAAGCTGTGGTTCTTTCACCAATACTACCAATGACTCTCGAGAGAGCTCTGCAGTTTATCAGAGATGATGAGTTAGTAGAAATTACTCCCAAAAGTATACGAATAAGAAAAGTTGCATTATCCGCTCACGACAGGAAAAGGCTGGATAAACAAAATGAATAAAACTATTAAATTTTTAATGAAAGAATATAGTCTCGAAATAGATGATATAAGATGGTATGTATCTTATCAAAAAACAGTAAGTATTTTATCTTACAGTGATACTCCAATAGATATTACTAAAAATATATGGTCAGGTAAACTTGAAGCAGATCTGTATAATATGGAGGAAAAATATCTGGAAGATATAGGGTCTCAACTTGAAAGAGGTTTGATTGATGAAGCATGGATTCGTGAACAATTTGCAGAAGCCTCAGAAATAAAGTGTAGACGTCCCTAAGTATCAATCTTTACATTTCATTGAGTCCATACTCATTCAATTTCTCAAGACTCAGGGCTTTACTGTAAAGGAAGCCCTGAAGAGAATTACATTTTTTATTTACAAAATATTCACATTGAGCTTTGTTCTCTATACCTTCCGCTACAACTTCCAAATCAAGACTCTCTGCCAGATTAATAATCGAATTAACAACTTTCTGATTATTTTTCTCAAATAGCTTTGAAACAAAAGATAAATCTATTTTCAGACTTTCCACAGGTAGGTCAGAGAGATAGCTTAAAGAAGAATATCCTGTTCCAAAATCATCTATAACAAATTTTATTCCCGGATAAAGTTTTTTTACAGATATCATTATATCTCTTACTCGATCAGGTGCGCCCATTATACTTGTTTCTGTTAATTCAAATCTCAGATTATTGGTATTTACACCAGTCCTTTTTATTACACTTACTATTGTTCCTATTAAATCCTTATGATCAAACTGTCTGGCAGACAGATTAATAGAAGCATAGAGATCCTTACCCCATTCTGTAGAATTTATTGTTTTTAGATCTCTACAGGATCGTTCAAGAATCCAGTTTCCCATTGTAATTATAAACCCTGTTTCCTCGGCAATAGGAATGTACTTATCCGGAGATATATATCCTCTAACAGGATGAAACCAACGAATAAGTGACTCAACTGCCTTTATTTTTCCATTTTCATTTATAATGGGCTGATAATACATCTGTATTTCACCATTTGTAATTGCATGCTTCATACCCTGTTCAATATTCCAACGTTCACTGGCTACAGCATTCAGATCATTGCTGTAAAATATAAATCTATTTTTACCTGTTTCCTTTGCTTTATACATTGCAAGATCTGCATTTTGTGTAGCAGCATCTATATCAGATCCATTTTCAGGTAAAATAGAAACCCCTATACTCACACCAATATTTACACTGGGGTTATTGGGCGAAGAATATAATGTATAGGGTTTTCTAATTTCATTAAGGACATTACCGGCTATTGTAGCTGCCTGTCCCTTATTTTTAATGCTTCTTATTAGAATTACAAATTCATCTCCACCAAATCTATATACTCTGTCACTGTCACGTAAACTATCACGCAGCCTTTTTGCTGTAAGAATTAGAAGTTCATCTCCTGCATGATGTCCAAATGTATCATTTATCTGTTTAAAACCATCCAGATCAAGAAAAAACAATGCACCAAATAATTCCTTATTCATATTAAGATCTATAAAAAAAGTTTTCATTTCAGAATCAAAAAGATCCCTGTTCCCAAGACTGGTTAATTTATCATGAAAGGCTAAATGTTTCAATTTTCTTTCAATGTTTTTTCTTTTGGTAATATCTCTTATTATACATGTTAACGTTCTTCCGCTAATATCTTTGGAGTTTCCAAAAGACATCTCCAAAGGGGATATCCCCCTGTTTTTATTTCTTCCAAGAATCTCAAGGACTTTTTTCATTCCCATATCATTTCGATCCTCAAAATCTACATAAAAATATTTTCTAAACTCATTTTCATATCTCTTAAATTCTGAAGCAGGAAAAAGTATTTTAAAATCCTGTTTTATTAATTCTTCTCTATCGTAACCAATTATCTCTTTTACTGCATAATTAGCATATATAATTTGAAAATTTTCATCAATTCGAATTATGGCTTCAGAAAGTGTATCTGAAAGTGCAGCATAGTTATCTTTACTCTCTTTAAGCTCATCTATAAGACTCTGGTTATATGTAAGATCACGTAGAACCATAAGATTTAATACTTTTGAACCAATATTTATAGATGTAAAAAAATATTCAAAAGTTCTTATATTTCCATACTTGGTTTTACCTCTAAATACATGAATATCCTCTTCCTGTATTTTGGTGCTATCATCATTCCTTAGTGCCGAATCTGAAGATCTCTGTTTAAAGTCTTCCTGATATGATTTACTAATAATTGAATCCAGGCTGTTATTTATCAGTTCATCTTCCTTATATTGGAACATTACGGAACAGGCTGGATTGATATTTACAATAATATTATTCTGATCTATTTCAATTACTGCATCTGAAGTATTCTCAAGTATAAGCTTAAAATTGTTTTCTTCTTCTTCAGTATCAATCATATTAGAGTTGAAACTATATATTATCTTCTGAAATGCACCGTCAAACAGGGATTCTCCGGGATCAAGATTTACAGGAATAAGAAGACTTTCTTTCTGAGAATTATTTATATCTTTATAATTAGAAATATATTCTGAGATATTGGCAATTTTCCCGTCCATAGATAAAAGCATATTTTGAACTTCTACATAACTGTTTTTTTTGATCATCATTCAATTTTAATAAAAATCTTACTATTTGCAAGCATTAAAAACAATATTTTATAACTATATTGACAAGTTTAGGTAAATGTTGAATAAACCAGTTATGAAAACAATAAATACAATATCAGAAATAGATATTTTTACAAAATCCGGTGATATGAGAATGCTTTATTTATCAAGACCGGATTGTGGTGTGTGTTTAGCCCTAATTCCCAAAATAGAAGAGTTGATTGAAGGTTTCCCTGATATGGAAGCAAGATATATAGATCTGGACGATCTTCCTGAAGCTGCAGGTAAATTCTCAATTTTTACAATTCCAGGAATATTGGTATTTATTCAGGGGAAAGAGACAATAAGAAAGGCCAGATATGTATCTATAGATGAATTAAAAGATGAAATTTCCAGGTATTATGGGTTACTTAACTCCTGACCAGGAATCAAGAGCCTTTTGCACAGAACGATTCATTTCCAGAGTAAACTCTGCAGTAAACTTCCTTGTGTAAAAGTGCTGTCCAATATTTTCTGATTTCCCAAGATAATTTTCACTTTTAAAGTAAGTATCTTTAATTGGTTTGATCATACCTTCAAAATCATGCTTATCCAGTCTCCTGTATTGGTTTTTAAAGTGAATATATTCCTGAGGATACCTGGGAGTTGCTTTCCTTCCTGTAGACCATATTCTTTAACTCCTGAACTAATAAAAAAATCATATGTCCGTTGGTAATCTGCTAAAAACAGGAGTACAAGGGGAGCTGCAGCTATGAAAGGCTGATCATCACAGCTTCTTACTAGAGAGTTTTTTAAATTCTGATCGTCAATCTCTATAATTGAATAGAGCATCTGATTTCCTGTTATTTATAAGTTCAAGAGTATGATTCATAACTATATTTTCCAGAATTTAGGTGTAATAAGAATAAGAACTGTATATATTTCAAGTCGTCCAAGCATCATTGCTGCACTTAAAATCCATTTTATATAAACAGGGTAAAAAGAATAGTTTAAAGAAGGACCAATAAGGCCGAAACCAGGTCCTATATTACCAAGTGTAACTAAAGCAGTAGTAAAAGAAGTTAAAATATCATATCCTCCAGATGCGACACTTATAGAAACTGCCAGTAATAAAAACATATATAAAAAGAAGAAACCTGCTATGGGGTATACAATCTCTTTTTTCATAATATGACCATTCATCTTTAAAGGGAAAACCCCTCGGGGATAAACCATTTGTTTCATTTCATTAAATGCAAGTTTTAGTAATGTTACTATTCTTACAACTTTTATTCCACCTCCAGTAGAACCGGAACAACCTCCTACAAACATAACAAAAAACAGGGCATTCCTTGAAAATGCAGGCCATAGAGCAAAATCGGCTGTAGCATAACCGGTAGTTGTTAATATAGAAGCAGTCTGGAAACTGGCATACTGAAGGCTTTTTGCAAAACTGCCATAAGTGCCAAGAAGATTAATACTAATTAAAACAGATATAACTATAAATATTGAAAGATAAACTCTCATTTCGGTATCTTTAAAAAAACCTCGGAAATTACCGGAAAAAACCTTATAAAAAAGATTGAAGTTCATTCCGGCTAATATCATAAAAACAGTAATTACAATATGAATATAAGCAGAATTAAAGGCTCCAACACTTGCAGCCCTTGTTGAAAAGCCACCTGTTGCAAGTGTTCCAAATGTATGAGTTGATGCATCAAAAAGAGACATACCACCTATCATTAACAAAATTATTTCAATAACTGTAAAACCAACATAAATAAGCCACAAAATTTTTGCTGTCTGGGTTATTTTAGGAGTAATCTTATCTATTGAAGGACCAGGAGCTTCTGCTCTAAGCAACTGTATTCCTCCTATCCCCAACAGAGGTAGAAGTGCTACAGTAAGAACAACTATACCCATACCTCCCAACCAGTGAGTAAGTGAGCGCCAAAAAAGCATTCCATGGGATAAACCCTCAATATCAGTTAAAATTGACGCCCCGGTAGTTGTAAAACCAGACATTGTTTCGAAAAAAGCATCTGTATAGGAAGGGATTGCCCCGGAAAACATAAAAGGCAGCGCACCAGCTAAAGAGGCTGCTATCCAACTGGCAGAAACAAGAAGAAAACCTTCCCTTGTTCCGAGAACATGGTTTTTCCCAGATTTAGTCAAAAAATATACTATTCCGGCTATAGGAATTACAATTGAAATAGTTTTTATAAAAGCAAGTGCAGATTCTGTTTCGTCATATATGAGAGAGACCACCGCTGAAAGTAAAATAAAAAGGGATATAATCAGCATTATTACTGAAAGAACATGTAATACTATTTTAACTTTCACTCTGCCAGGAGTCCTTCCAGTTTTTTAATAGATTCCCTTTCAGTAATAATTGCAATATGGTCATTTACTTCTACTACAAGATGTCCATAGGGAATAATTGTCTCTTCTTCCCTGGTAATAAGTATTATCAAAGTATTTTTAGGTAATTTTATTTCACTTAGCTGTTTACCAATAAATCCTGAATTATCCGAAACAGAAAATTCAATAACTTCCAGTCTTCCACCGGAAAGAGCATAAACATTTTTAATATTTCCTTTCCGGAGTATTTTCAAAATAGAACTGACAACTGTTGTATTTCGGCTAATTGTAACATCAAGATTTAGATTATGCGCAAGATTACGGTAACTGTCCTTTGTTACCAGTGATATTGCCTTCTTTATTCCAAGGGTCTTTGCATAACTTCCAGTAATAATATTTAATTCATGATTTCCAGTAGCAGAGATTATAAGATCATTCTTAATCAGTTCATCATCTTCAAGCACTCCCTCCTCGGTAATATCCTGACAAGTAACAAGTGCCTGGGGAAAGCGTTCAGCAAGAAACTTTGTTCTATCGTAGTCTTTATCAATAATATGTATTTTTTTTCTCTTTTCAATACGCAATATGTGTTTTAATTTACCAAGAATATTAGGAACAGCTTCTTCCTGTTTAAGAATACCTTCTGCAATATTCATCCCGACATCGCCGCCGCCAACTATTAGAATTCTATTAATTTCCTTATCACCAAGTTTTTCAAGAGTATATATCTTTTCAAAGACCTCTTCAGTTGAAAGTAAATAAACACGGTCATTTTCTAAAAGAATAGTTTCACCGTTGGGTATTATTGAAACATTATCCCTTATAATGACAGAGATAAGAAATTCAATGTCCAATTCTTTTCTTACAACTTTAAGTGGTCTGTTTATGAATATAGATTCCCTTCCCAGGGGTAAGTCCCTCATCTCCAGACTGCTGCTTTCAAACTGCATTACATCACTTATTGCACCATGCTCTACAGCCCTCAGAATTGCATTAGAAGCTTCTATGTCGGGATTAATAATATAGTCTATACCCAGGATACTTTCATCAAGAAGCCTTGTATCCACATAATCTACGTTTCTAACCCTTGCAATAGTAGTAGGTTTTTCAAATTCGTTAGCCACAATGCCACATGCTATCATATTTATTTCATCAGATTGAGTAACACTTATAAAGGCATCTGCTTTTTGAATACCTGCTTTTTTGAGAGTATCAAGATTTGTTCCCGATGCATTTACAACTAAACAATCAAGATTATCTGTACTTATTTTTGCTCTTTCAGTATTAAGTTCAATTAAGGCAATATTCTTACCTTCATCAATTAGCTGTTTAGCAAGCATATAGCCTACTCTTCCAGCTCCAAGTATTACAATATACATAAGAAACAGGCTAATTCACTGTGATGGAATTGTCAATGCTTTATTTTTTCTTAAACTTACATAAACATATTCAGCAGCAGTTGAGCACCGCCTATTATCGACCCGAGAAGAGCACCAAAGACGTTGATCCAACGAAGCTGCTTTCGAACAATATCCAGTATAAGTTTCTCTACTTTTTCCATATCCAGGGTGTTAATTTTATCAACAACAAGTGTATTAACATCGATACTCTCAAGAATTTGAGGGACTTTATCATCAACAATTCCAATTAAGGTGGAAGTAAGATTAGTGTCAATTCTACTTCTTGTATCCGGTGAAATATTTAATATATCCTTAATGGCCATATTACCGTTACCAGTAATAATATTAAAAAAAACTGATAACATGCCTGTTGCAGTTTT
>DAOWEB010000188.1 GCA_030638735.1 Spirochaetaceae bacterium | reverse complement strand
TTATGAAAATATCTAGAATGCTTTGAAGCGCAGAAAGAAAGTGCTTCTCTATAGTTGTCAGGAAACAAGTACAGAGGAAGTGTACTGTTCTTTTCCATAAATTCATACGTATACCTGGAATATCTTACAAAAACATACGAAACATTACGTTGCCAAATTACACCTAATCCCCCCCAGGAGGCTGTCATAGTATTCCAGCTTTCCATATTTCCGGAAGTTACCAGCATCCATTGCTTCCCGATCTTCGTAAATGGATTCATTGCCAGACTATCTATAGAAACTTCAGTAAACCTTAGATTCATACATTATTCTCCTAATTTTTCACTTTTAGTTTTTCATTTTTCATTATTTTTATTCTTCCCTCTCTTATTATACATTAATTCAGCTAATTGGAACTTAATATTCCAGATCTTCAGTTAATTTGCTTGACAATATGGTTGTATCATAGAAGAATTCAATTTGTCAGAAAGTAAACAAGAGGTATAGAGTGCAGATTACCCGGAATCTTGAGAATCTAAGTGCCAGGGCATTAATAGAATCTATGAATGTCCATGATATGAAACATCTCGCAAAACGGATAATACCGGATTATGATCTCTACAAGAGAACAGGATTCCCTAAAAGCTTTGCTATTCCAAGCATAGATGCAGCAAAACAAATAGTAAAAGATATTATAGATTCAAATCTTTACTTTCAGCTTATTCAAACCCTGATTCATATGAATCAGGAAGGTTTTATGGGAAAAAGGATTCGCATATCTTATTTAAATGATATTATTAAAGAAATATACAGTAATGGATTTTTATTTGATTCTGAAAACTTAATATTTGTAGAAAACCCTAAGGTTCACAAAACAAGAAACTGGGGATCACTGCAGGAAAATGAATCATATTCCATTGCCCTGCTCTCAATCGATATTATTGGAAATACAAGAATTGTTCAAAAATATTCCAAAGAAATTGTAGAAACAACCTATACTGAACTGGATTTTATAGTTCAGAATGCCATTGATAAAAGAAATGGCAGATTCTGGATGTGGGAAGGGGATGGAGGTGTTATTGCATTCTTTTTTGGAAACAAAAATGAAGATGCAACACTATCAGCATTGGAAATTATGAACAATCTCTTTTTATACAACAGAACTATATGCAAGCTTACTGAACCTTTAAATATTAGAATATCCGTACACTCCGGTATTTGTGAATATACAGATAAAAATGATTATTTTAAAAAAACAGGAGTGATGAAAACTATCAATGAAATGGAAAAATCTCACAGTAAAGCAAACAGTATTTGCATTAGCTACCCGGTAAGAATGATGTTGGATGGGTTTATAGCAAATCAATTTTTACCACTGGGATCCAGTAATACTTCCAAATTTTACAGATATGAACTGGAGTGGGAAAAATGATTGATATCTATCTTTTTTCAAAGAACAGTAAAGTTCTATCCTTTTTTAAAAAAATAAGGAATTCCAAAGCCTTTTCTATAATTATTTATAATCCAGACAATTATAAATCAATCCTCCGTAATACTAACCAGGAGACCTTTGTATATATTGATATAAGTAGTTTTGATAATTCTGAAAGAAAAAAAGTACTTAACTATGTAACACGTCAAAAACGATTTGACTTTGGTATTATTGATCCAAAAAATAATATCGAGGATTCTGCAGAATTATTTCACAAAGGTTCTTCGGATTATATGGGAAAGTCCTTAATTTCAGGTGAAGCTAAGGCAGGTAGAATAAAAAGTGCTGTAAACTTTTACACTTCGGATTATGAGGAAGAACAAATAGAAAAAGCTCCTGTTTTTGATGATATGCCAATTATGCTTTCAGGACATAACTGGGATAATATAAAAGAGGGAAATGAATATACATTCTGTATGCTCTATTTAGAAATTGACATTTTACAGGAATGGGAAAAATCAGGGAAAGCACATATTGAAGAAGTTATGGAATTCTTTTATGGCCACGTACATAGAATAATGGCACCATTAAATGGAAAACTGTGGATGAAAACCGATTTTGGTGCTCTCCTGCTTTTCCCATATGATGGCTCCTGTACTCCGATAATTATTGAGTGTATAAAACTTATTATGAATAGAATAATTTTCAGCGCAGAAGAATATACCTACAATACAATTTTAACTTATAGAATGGCAATGGATATTGGGAATACAAAATATCTTGCAAGTGGTAATACAGGAAATATTATCTCCGATTCTGTTAATTTCATTTTCCATTTTGGAAAACAATATGCAGAAGCAGGAAACTTTTATTTAACAGGAAGAGTTAAAGAAGATATTCCCCCAGGTCTATTAGATAAATTTTGTCCTGGAGATCGATTTCAGGATAGGTCTATTTATAGAATGAAACTTCCGGTATTAAGATAAGACAAGTCTCTATAATTAATTCAAACTATTGACAGAGCAATACACTGTAGGTATTCTATTAGCTCGTCCAGGGGGTGTAGCTCAGTTGGCTAGAGCGCGTGACTGGCAGTCACGAGGTCATGGGTTCGATTCCCACCACCTCCAGAAAGTTTCTTATAGAATGATATTAAATAATTTGCTGAATGTTTTAACACCTTATAATTAAAAGACTCTCCTATAAAAATTTCCTTGTTTTCCCGCCAATACAGGATTAGAATAGATTAACTTTATTTTAAAAAATCAAGGAGTTTCTTATGTCAAAAATTACCCGGCATAGTTTAGTTATACTTACAGTATTATTACTCGTTTTTCTGTCAATATCCTGCTCTGAATCTGATTCTGATACATTAGATGGTTACTGGGAAGTAAATAGTGTTGATAATGTATCATCAACGGGACCAAGTAGTGAACCCTGGATAAAGATTACTTCTGATGAATTGATTACTTTTGTTTATTACACTTCTACTCCCGAATGGAGACACTGTACAATCAGAAGTGGAGAAATTACAAATATAACAGATGATACAATTACCTTTATTCAGGATTATGGAAGTACAACAAAAACCATTAGTTATACACTTGATGGAACAAACGCTTCATTCACGTGGGGAGATGATGGAGAAACTTATAATATGAGTCTGGTATCAGATTTACCTTACACAGAAGCATCTGCTGTATCATCAGCATGTTTCAATTAGAGTAAATTAATCATTCAAGATGCTGATGAAACCTCATAAGAACTATAGCAGATATTTTCAAGGGTAAGAAATACCTCTTTGAAACTGAGAATGGTAATTCTTATAATCGAATATATATAACAAAACAAATTAGTAAGCGTAGTCTATCTGTTTTAGTCAAGAAAGCAAGCTGTCATACTTTCAGGCATTGTTTTGCTAGCCACACAATAAAAAAATCAGGAAGTGTTAGAGCAATATCAAAACACTTGGGGCACAGTTCAAGTTCTATTACACTGGATTTCTATGTACAGGAAACAATTTCTTTTAAAGAGATTTTTGATATAGTTAAAAGAGATTAAGATTTTCAGGATTCATCAGTAATGCTTATCAAAGAATATAATAAAACAGTAACTTATAAGATGCTAAATTTATAATTTGACTTAGATCCTATCTCAGAATACAATAAGAATAGAAAAAAGGAAAATTTGTAGAAGTAATGACTATTCAAGCAGGGGTAATAGAATAAATAGATAAGTATATCAAACCAGTTTTCACCCAGCAAAAACTGCTTTTATCAATAATTCACATTGATACACTCAAAAGTGGTGATATAGTTAAACACTTCGAATTCAACTTAGCTACTATGTATACCTTAATAAGATAAATTATGGAAAATGAAAATACAAACCAGTATGAGAAACACATTGAATCAAGAAAAGAATATACCAATATAATCATAGATTCGGATGCCAATAAAAAAATTATTATTGCTGGCCCTGGAACAGGCAAAAGTTTCTTATTCCAAGAAATATGTAAAAAAAATACAAAGAATGATAATAATGGCAATCTCACCCTTTCATTTATAAACGAATTGGTTGAGGATTTATCCAAAGATTTGTACAAATTATCCGAAGTAAAAACTCTACATAGTTTGGCATTAGGTTTGATCCCAGGTAATACAAAAATGTTTATAAAATTAGGGGATTTTATTGGAGATGATTACAAGGTCTGCACTGGAAAGACAATTGATTTCAATGATATTTTTTGTAATTTAATTGAAGATAAAGAAGGGCTTTCTTTTTATTCAAAAAGAAGAAGATATTATAATTTTTTCAGCCCAAATTGCTCAGTGTTTACTTTGATAAAAATGTTTGAGAATGGTAAGAAAAATATCCCGGCATATTCTCAAATCTTAATCGATGAATATCAAGATTTTAATAAATTGGAATCAAGACTACTTGTTTACTTAACTGAACAAAGTCCTGTTTTAATTGTAGGTGATGATGACCAATCATTATATGATTTCAAGCATGCAAATCCTCAAGACATTCGCTCCAAATATAATTCAGGGAATTATGCTACTTTCAATTTACCTTATTGTTCAAGATGCACTGAAGTCATAGTTGATGCATATAACAATTTAATCATCAAAGCACAATCAGAAGGATTTCTGCAAGATAGAATGCCAAAAGATTTTAAATATTTTCCATCCAAAGAAAAGGATGTAATATCCAAAAAGAACAATAAGATTATAGTAAAAACAAAAACATATCAGACTTTAATTGCATATAATATTGATAAAGAATTGAAAAACAATTTTGATCCTAGAATTAAAGTGCTACCCTCAGTGCTTATTATCTGCCCTTTAAGAAAGCAAATTGAAACTTTAGAAAAGGCATTAAGGAAAAAAGGATTTAAAAATATTGATGCATCTCAAAAGATTAAATATGACCCAATTATTGATGGATTAAATTTGTTGCTAAATGATAGCCAAAGTAATCTTGGGTGGAGAATAATTTTTCAAGCTGTTTGTGAAAAACAACAAAAAGAAGACAGGTTTAAACATGTATTAGATAAAAGTATTTCAACAGGAGCAAAATTCTTAGATTTATTGGATGTAAGTGAAAGAAAAGATATCAGAAAGATTATTGCTATATTAAGAAAAATTAAAGAAAATAAATCACTAACTGACGATGATTTAAATATTGTATTTGATTTCCTTAGTTATGATATCAATGAAATTGCTAAAGATAAAATAAAAATGGAATTAGGGCAAAATTCAATAGAAAAGAATATTTATAAAAGTACACCAATTAAAATTGCTACAATACTGGGATCGAAAGGGCTAACAAGAGATTATACTTTTTTAGTGAATTTTGATGATAAATATTTATTAGAAAAAAATGATAAAGGATTTTCAGTTACTGATGGCAGTATTTGTAAATTCCTAGTCGCATTAACTAGAGCAAAAATTAAAACTTATGTTTATACAAGTGAAAAGAGATATCCAACTTATTTGGAATGGATAGGAGAAGAGTTTATTGAAGAGCAATAGGAGTGTTCTTCTGGATTTGTTATTTTATTAAATATCTAAGAATATGGAGCATATTTGGCTATTTGCACGAATCCTTCAACTGTAAAAACATATGTCAATTATTATGAATGCACAGGGCTGCAAACAGCTAAATCTGATGTAAAACGGTTAAATAATGAGTTGATTCATATGATTGTATTATATAAGTATCTGTGCACAAATGGAGTGTGATGATATTAATTGAACTACTTTAATAAATGAAACTTAAAAGGGGTGAAAATTAAATTTTATGAAAGTATCAGAACGAATCTTCTTGATAATTGAAAAAGCTGAAGAGGGAGATAAGGCGAGTAGAATATTTGATATATTCATTATCTCTCTAATAATTTTAAATGTTTCAGCTGTTATTTTAGAATCATTTAATGATCTACAAATAAGATATACTACTGAATTCAAAATATTTGAAATTGTATCAGTTATGATATTCTCTATTGAATATATTTTCAGACTACATACAGCAATCTATAAATATAAAAATGAATCAAAATTTAAGTCCAGAATACATTACATTTTCTCTGCATCAGCATTAATAGATTTATTTGCTATTCTACCTTTCTATATACCATTCATTATTCCCATAGATTTAAGGTTTCTCAGAATACTAAGGACATTAAGAATACTTAGAATACTGAAGATTCAAAGATATAGTAATTCACTCACACTTATTGGAAGAGTACTAAAGAAGAAAAAAGCTGATTTAATTGTAACCCTATTCATTACAACACTGCTGCTTCTTCTCTCAGCTTCAGTTATGTATTATGTTGAATCTGGGGTTCAACCAGATTCATTTCCTAACATAATTGCCTCTTTTTGGTGGGCTGTAGCCACACTTACAACAGTTGGGTATGGTGATGTCTATCCAGTAACAATATTATGAAACATACTTAGCGGTATAATTGCCTTACTGGGAATAGGGATTGTGGCACTTCCAACTGGAATTATTAGTTCTGGATTTTTGGACGAAATGCAAAATGCAAACATTAAAGATGAAATTAAATATTGTAAATATTGCGGTAAAGATATTGGTTAATCTAACCATCAAATGATTGCTTTTTTCTAATTGTAGCCAATTATGTAGCCAAATCAGAGACATATAGAGATAAATAAAGATTGATACAGACAAAATAATTTGTTATACTGTATATATATAGATCAATACAGACCAAGGAGGATTGGCTTCATTTCCGGTTCGATTCCCACCACCTCCATACTGTACAAAAAATTATCATATAATTACTGCTATTTTTAACCACAGGGGTATATAAAACTATTTACACCTTTCTATCTGGGAAATACGATCAAGGCAGAAACTTCTTTGAAGCATTTTAAAGCTTCCAGTGATAGATCCGGTATAAAACGTAAAGGGAGACCCCGTGCTTTGTTTTTATATTTCCAGGCACGGCTCCGGTAATAATGATGGTGCAGTCCGCCTAAAACAGCTTGTTTACCACTTGATTAGCCATTTCAAGAAACCCTGAAGGATCTTCTGTCTGGGAGATACTGGAGCTTATAATCTCAGCAGTCTCCACAGTGATAAGTTTAACATTAAGATAATAAATCTTTCCCAGCTGGCTGATCTCACCCAGAGCAATTACATCCGCCCCTGACATCTGGCCCAGTTCTACGGCAGTTTCTTCGTCCACCATTCCCGAGAGTTGAAAGGTCATCTCCTCGTAAAGCTTGTCAAAGTTTCGCCGGTCCACCAGATTGAGGGAGCCAATGTTAACAAAGGCGTTTTCTACAAAAATGGTAAGAAGATTGGTAATTTGTTCGTCCAACGAGGATATCCCAAGCTCAATTTCCAGTACAGCAAGGTGTTTCCCATCCATTTCTTCAATATTATGCCTGTAACCTTGAGTTTCGGAAGCAATGTTGCGGGTTGTATCTGTTTCCAGTTTTTCGACTTCAATCTGCTCAGTTGTTCCCCTTCTGCGATAAAGGTCAATTCGATCGTCAAAGGAAGTCACAGGGGTACCATTGGCCCTTCCTGCAAACAGGCCTATCTCTATTACATCAATAAAATTATCTTCATTAATATCACTTATTATATTCAAAGGGATTTCAGATTTTGCTTTACGGGGATAAAACAGTGTTGATTTTGCTTTCTGAATTTCCTGGGTTGTGATTTGTCCGTCCTTGTTGATATCAACCTGATTAAAAAGGTTATCGGATATGAAGTCAGCCCCAATGGTTTCTCCTGAAAAAAGAATAACTGCCGCTTTTATTTCATCCTCTTCGATTAACCCATTCTTTGATTTATCTAAAAGCTTATCAGTGGGTGTGTGAGCCGGATAGGGGGGTGGTAAGAGAGATTGATTTGACCAATCCATGGCTGAAGTCTGGAGAGCTAATCGCCTCTCACTCCAGTCAATCCATCCGTCTTTATTCCGGTCTATGAGTCTGTCCAGATAATTTGTTACCTGGTTGTTCTCATCTCTAACTCCTTCCCGACTTGCAGTGAAGGTTGAATCCAATAACTGCTGTTCCTGGCTGTTAATCCAGCCGTCCTCATTACTATCTGCCAGGATATCAAGAGAATAGATTGCTTTTCGGGGTATTGTATCGAAGATATAATCTGCCATAGGGTACCAGTGCATCGTCTGTGTTATAGGAGCCCTTTTAGAATGGGGTTGATTAACATCGCTTATAACGGCTATCATTTCTTCAATTTCTTCATCATCCATCCACTCATTGTTGTTATTATCATATTCAGAAACAAAAGATCCAAAAGCTTCTCTGGCAAAACGGTATCCCTTACCTATCAGGATTTTCGCTGCAGAATTAATCTCCTTAGAATCTATAAAATTATCTTTATTGGTATCAAAAAAATCATCCAGGTAGTTCTCATTGGGGTGTGGGCCTTCTACTAAATCATACATCATTCCGGACCATAGCTTTGCTTCCCTGTCTGTAAGAAATCCATCTTTATCAATGTCTGATTGAGCCTGAAGGTGGTTATGCACCACTGGTCCATCCATAAATATAACGATAGCCGATCTGTCAATTATCCATTTGCCATTTTCTTTGATAATATTAAATAATTCCCTAATATGTGCTTCAGTGCCTTCTAATCTATGTAAAAACTCATAAACATCAAAATTTTCATAGTGGGAATAACCATCAAGAGGCGGCAGGGAATACTCTTCTGCAGGGCCTAAGCTGTCAAAAAAATCAAACCTGAAGGCCCCAAAGCTATCAATACCTCGAAAAAGTATTTGTTCTGCCGATTCGGGGGTGTAGGATAAGGCTGGATGCGGCATGATTTCCAGAAGCAGTTCAATATTTTTGGTTCGTACGGCCTCTTCCCATAGATGCAGGAGCCTGGAAGCTTCTTCCGGTCCTGGATAAATTGGATAATCCGGTTCCTGTTCCAATGTTTCTATAGGAATTTCAGGGCTTTCTTTAAGAGTTGTACAGGAATAAGAAATTAGAATTAACAATGACAGGAATGCCAGGTAAAAAACTGATCGTTTCATATAGTCCCCTTTGTTTTCAGCAGGGTAAAAACAGATAAGTCCAAAGCTGTACTTGATTAAGTATAAAGATATTGGTTGGGATGTCAATATACCCCTTTTATTTTTGTAATATGTGTGGAATGTGTAAGATTTTCTATATTCACAGCTTAAAATTATTCCTATGGAATTAAACTACACCACGACCATAGTGAAAGTCGGTAATACTCTTACAACTAATCAGAAAAAGATAATAAATGAAATGAAGCTGAACCCTAAGATATCAGCACAAATTTTATCTGATAAAGTTGGAATAAGTAAAAGAAAAATTGAAGAGAATATAGCAAAATTAAAAAACATGAATATAATTGAAAGAGAGGGTGGAACTCGGGGATACTGGGAAGTAAGAAATATAGAAGGTGATTAGAATATATCTATACAATTAAAATATTGATCCTGAAACTGTACCCAAAAAGTACACACCCCAAAAGACAGTATCTGTCCTTATAATCAGGATATTACCATGAAAGCCAACTTTATTGACTGTATGGACAATTCCAGTCCATATCTTCCATAATACTTTCCCACCACCTCCATACTATTAAAAGACGGAATACCTTAAAGTCGAAAAATCATTTTCCTGGTTAACAGTGCTTGCTATGGTTTCTACTTTCTTGTATATCCAATAAAATTCTCCGGTGTCTCAAAACTCCATATATCAATTAACTGAG
>DAOWEB010000242.1 GCA_030638735.1 Spirochaetaceae bacterium | reverse complement strand
TGCTGAATATTTCAAGCAGAAAAATTCAGGTATATCTGTAATAGGTGTGCCTAAAACAATTGACGGTGATCTTAAAAACGAATATATAGAGGTTTCTTTTGGTTTTGATACAGCAACTAAAACCTATTCTGAATTGATTGGAAACATAGCAAAAGATGCTAATTCAGCCAAAAAATACTGGCATTTTATTAAACTCATGGGCAGGAGCGCTTCACACATATGTTTGGAATGTGCTCTTCAAACACATCCTAATATTGCACTTATTTCCGAGGAAATTGAGCACACACATAAATCACTAACCGACATAGTCATGGATATGGTGAATATAATTGCAAAAAGAAGCGAACTGGGAAGCAATTATGGAATAGTTCTCATACCGGAAGGTCTTATAGAGTTTATACCTGAAATGAAACAATTAATAACAGAATTAAATACACTCCTTGCTGAGCACGCAGAACACTTTGGATCTCTGCACACCTTTGAGGATCAGTCCAGATGGATAAATCGTGAACTCACAAGAGACTCTTCCTATGTCTTTTCAACACTTCCCAATAATATACAGAGACAGCTGCTTATGGATCGTGATCCTCATGGAAATGTTCAGGTCTCCAGAATTGAAACTGAGAAGCTTCTGGTCCAAATGGTTGCTTCCAGGCTGGATGAGATGAAAAGTGAGGGGAAATTCAAGGGTACTTTCAGTCCCCAGGATCATTTCTTCGGCTATGAAGGAAGATGTGCATTCCCTTCCAATTTCGATGCCGATTACTGTTATTCACTAGGATACAATGCACACGTACTTGCAGTCTCAGGATTAACCGGTTATATATCATCAATCCGTAATACAGCAAAGCCAGTTGAAGAATGGACTGCAGGAGGAGTTCCTGTAACAATGATGATGAATCTTGAACTAAGACATGGAAAGATGAAGCCTGTAATAAAAAAAGCCATGGTAGATCTGGAAGGAAAACCTTTTAGCGAGTTTTCCGCCAAACGGGATATCTGGGCAATTAAATCATCCTATGTTTTCCCAGGTGCAATTCAGTACTACGGACCTGCAGAAGTCTGTGATACTACATCCATTACCCTGCAGCTGGAAGGTAAATAGTTTTCCATTATTAACGGACCGGACAGCCTGAATTAAAGGGGTTTTATAAAACATCTCCTTCTTTTATGCTGACGATGTTCATAATGTCTCCACATATCCTGCACAGCCTTGTTATCTTCAAGCTCTCCGGAAGTTTCACATACTTTAATTCCATTTTTTATAGCATTTTTATTTACTTCATTAAATAATATAGATATGACACCATGTCCAATATATTCCTTTTTTACTCCAATTAAATAAAAATCCAGTACTGTTGGATGTTTTGTAGCCTGAAGCATATAAAGTAATCCAAAGGGGAATTTTCTTCCCTTTGCTTTTCTTAATGCATCTGTAAAAGAGGGGAAAACAAGACCTACAGCAATGACCTCATCCTTTTCGTTAATTATAAATTTAGTATATTCCGGTATTAAAAATCCAAAATACTGGTCGGTATAGAATTTTTTCTGTTTTGGAGTAAAAGGAATGGTCCCAAAGAGATCAGCATATGACTCTTCTATTAATTCCCAGAAACCGGGAATATATGGTTTTATATCTTTTGCTTTTTTTGCATCCAAAAGATGTAATTTTGATCTTTTAAGGATCAAACTATTCACTCTGGCAATTTTTTCAGGAATAGTATCCGGAACCTTTATTTCAAATTCCAGCCAATCAACCTCTTTTTCATAGCCAAGTTTTTTAAGATGTTCCGGGTAGTAAGCATAATTATAGATCATAGGGTACGTTCCCTGCTCTTCAAACCCCTCTATTAACATCCCCTCTTCATCCATATCTGTAAAACCCATGGGTCCTTCTATGGATTCCAGACCATTCTCTTTTGCCCAGACTTCCGCTTTTTCAAGAAGTTTTTTTGAAACTTCCTCATCATCAATAAAATCTATCCACCCGAACCTTGCTTTTTTAACATTCCATTTTTCAATAAGAGTATTGTTTATAATTGCAGCTATTCGACCAGCGACCTTTCCATCTTTGTATGCAAGCCAATATTTTGCTTTACAGTAATCAAAGGCAGGATTAGTATCCCAGCTAAGAGTATTTATTTCATCACTCATGAAAGGAGGGGCCCAGTACTGATTGTTTTTATATAATTTAAAAGGGAATTTTACAAATTTTTTCAAATCACTTTCAGTTAATACTTCTCTGATTTCGATGCTCATAATTCCTCCAAAACAGGTTCTTCTATAATACCTAACTGTTTACTCACTAAAACTTACAGAAAAAGACTCAGGTTCATCAAGTAAGAGTATTCTTAATAAGGGAATCTTAAATCTTACAGTATCCTGGTCTAGTTTAGTACCACCACTTTGTGAAATAATTTTACCATCTACATTTATGTCTATTATTAAATATGATTCTTTAATTCCCACCCGACTCTCATCACCAAGAGCAAACTGCATCATATCAAGGTAATCTTCATTATTAAGGCCTCTGTTGGCCAGGGGACCAAAACTTTCCATTAAGGGAGAATTCATTGAGGGATTGGCAAGTAAAAACTGTTCTACAGTTTCATAATTTATTTCAACTAATACAGTATTAATATTATCTATAGTCGTAAAACTAAAAATTTCCAAAATATTATTTGATCCCGATCCGTTTAATGCTGTTCTAATATCATCAAACAATAATGTCCCCTGTAATATATTACTGGAGGGATTTTCAAGTTTTTCTAAAATTGAACCACTGCTTTTTGAAAAGTCCTCTCTTATCTTAGCAATATCAAATATTCCATGACTACTGTCCGGTAATTCATTTCCCTCAGGGAAGAGCTCAGACAGTTGTTCTGCAACTTCTACAAAGAACGGTGCAAGAGTAAGTTCAAAGTTGATATCTCCGGAAGCGTCTTTATTTATGTTTAAAGTTTGTTTAAGAGTACAGGATTGGGAATTAAAAATTAGAATTAAAATTGAAAATAATAAAATTATTCTGTAAATTTTTTTCTTAAAATGCAATTATTCTCTCCATGATCACTTATTAAGCTTAGATATCAGGATGTTAACCAAATTAACTGAAAAAAGCAATAATGTATGATTAATATATAGACCTTTATAGCCTGACCGATATTATTCTTAATATTTCTTCAAAATCCAATGTACATGGAGTATTCTTTAATCCAATTTTTTTTGAGCTGTCAATTAGATCATTTTCTGTAAAATCATATTCTGATAATCTGGATATCCCATAGTTATCAACCCAGGTATTCAAAATTTTTATTAGGTTACTGCAACTATCTTCTGTATTCATAGTCTTATTTCCAGTCAATGCAGCTCCAGCTTCTGAGAATTTTTTTAAACTTTCTATATTTACAGAATTATTACTGTTACTTAATTTTTCAATAATTATTTCTGTTGCTGATCCAAGAAGAGTTCCACACACTACTCCATGAGGTATGAATCTAAGTGATCCCAAAACAGAGGCAGCTCCATGAACAACTCCCAGACCGGCATTCGCCAGAGTTATTCCGGATAAATAAGAAGCATAAGCCATCTCTGCTCTTGCATCAATATCTCCAGGGTTTTCTACAAGCCTGGGTAAACTCCTTCCTGCAAGCTTAAGACCATATAAAGCAAGTTGATCTGTAAAGGGACTGGCTTTTGTGGAAACATAAGATTCCAATAGTTGTGTAACTGCATCCATCCCTGTGGCAATTGTAAGAGAAAGGGGACAGCTTTTTATCAGTTCAGGGTCAATAATAACAGTATCAGGAATATAACCATTATGCCTGAGTGATTTTTTATAGCCATTTTTTCCAATTTTTGTTATTACAGCATTTTTAGTGGCCTCTGATCCTGTACCGGAAGTGGTAGGTATACATATTAAGGGCTTCCGCTTTCCTGTAGGTACTTTGCAACCTACACCTTCAAGGTAATCAACGATACTTCCATCCATACAAAGCATAGCTGAAACAGCTTTTCCAGTATCCAAAGCAGTACCACCGCCAATAGCTACCACAGCATCAATATTACGAATCTTAAGTTTTTGAACAATTCCATCTACCGTTTCCGGAGTTGTCTCTCCTGTAGATTTATAATGATAAAAATTAATTCCATCTGCAATAAAGGAATCTGATAAGTCCTGCCAAAAAACTGAATTAACAAATGAGTTTCCACCTGTTATTACTGCAATATCCTTAAAACTCCTGTTAATAATGATTTTTGTTAAATTCTTAATTGTCCCTGCTCCGAATATGAGTTCCGGTATTGGCGAAATAGTAAATTTATCCATAAAGAAAGACTGCACTAAATAAAGATAGTTGTCAAATTTAATTTTTCATTTTTAGTTTTTCATTTTTCCTATCTCCTGATATACTTATTATAAGAAAAGGAGTCCTAAATGAATGATAACAGCAATTATCAACGCCCTTCCTGGGATGATTATTTTATGGAAGTTGCAGATGCAATTTCAAAGAGGGCCACATGTGACAGAGGAAGAAGCGGATGTGTAATAGCCAGAGATAAACAGCTTCTTGTTACAGGCTATGTAGGTTCACCCCAGGGGCTCCCTCACTGTGATGAAATTGGTCACCAGATGAAAAAAACCATACATGAGGATGGTCATGTAACCCAGCATTGTGTACGTACAGTTCATGCTGAACAAAATGCAATATGTCAGGCTGCAAAGAGAGGTATCTCTATAGATAAAGCAACTTTATACTGCAGAATGACACCCTGCAGAACATGCGCTATGCTGATTATAAATTGTGGTATAGTCCGGGTAGTATGCGAAAACAGATATCACTCTGCAGATGAATCAGAAGAGATGTTTAAACAGGCCGGTATACAGTTAGATTATGTAAGCGAAGAGGTATTAAAATACAAGGAACAGTAGGTGCAAGGCATGCCTTGCCCTACCGTTTCAAAACATTTGTGATTTATTTAATCTGTATCCAATTCCCTGTAAAGAATTGCAATATTCCCAATAACCGAAATGACAATGGCCTTAACAGAATCTGATAATGCCCTTGTTAAAGCCCGTCGGTCTTCTTTAAAATCCTGATACTTGATTTTAATAAGTTCATGGTCACTAAGAGCAGCATCAACTGCCGCAATAAGTTCCGGTGTCACACCATTTTTTCCAATCATAACAACCGGTTTTAAAGTATGAGCTTCTTTTCTTAGTATATTTCTCTGTCTGCTTGTAATTATCTTCATTAAAATTTAATCCCCATCCATTTTGCCGGATCAGCCATAGCCTGGTCTATGAGTCCAATAGAAATATTATCTGTTGTCTCTGCTATAAGATATTCTGATCCTTCGTAATAATAATATGCCCCAGTGCCTTCAACTGCTACACCAGTAAGGCTGTGGCTGTATTCTGATGACACCATTAATATACTATCTATACCATTATATTCAAGTAGCATAACGTATAGAAGTGATCTTGAGTCACAATCACCTGCTGCTTCAAATACAGTATCAATGGGGCTCATAAAATCAGATAGGGTACCTGTTCTTATATATTCAAATTCCTGAATCCAGGTCAGCAGCATTGAACTTTTTTCATATGAGCTTAAACTTTCAAAATCATCTGTAATTTCACTGACAGCAATTCTTGCTATTCTGCGAAGACGATTATAATTATCCCTGTAGATAAGTTTATAATATCTTGCCCAGGCAGAATCTGAAAGATTGGAATTAGTATATTGAACAAGAATTCTAGCCTCCCTTTCTATAAGAATTCGTGCAGTATCAATTTCTTTTGTATCAAAAGATACAGGAATCTTTTTAGAATCCATTGTTAAATAGTTGATCGTTTTATCTCTACCAGGCCAGGGATAATAAAACTGACTGACAGGTCCGGGATTTTTTAATCCTGATTCGTTAAGAGAAAATGAATCAATAGAGGAAAGAAGAAAATCGTGAGATAAATTATAGTTAGCTTCATCACTAAATGCCAAAAGTACTATATCTTCAAACTCACCTTCTATACAGATAAGATAGCCCATATAATAATAACCGGAAGATTCAAAGGTAATACTTGCAAAGTAACTCTCCTTTGCATCAAAGAGAAATTGCTCCCCGTCACCGGAAGAGCCAAGCTCTCCGGATACGTAAGAGTATAAATCGCCAACACTTGTAAAACTATTTCCCGGATATCTTTTAAGCTGAAAATAAGCAGAATCTGTTGGATCAGCAAAGGTTACCTTATCCTCTCTGTTTTCGAGGACATACCAACCCTCAGGAACATTAACAAAGCTTGAAGAAAATAACCCTGCTTCCCATGAAAAAACATTAATAACAGAAAATATAAAAATAACCAATAAAATTTTTCTTTTTAGCATACTGTATTAATCGGCTGAAACCTTAAATCTTTTAATTTTTTTGGTTGTTGTCATCTCCATAGCTTCATCAAGAACTTTAAGTCTTGAAATTCTTTTATATGGCAGAAGCTCCCTGTTTACCTGCTCAATTATTTTATCAAACTCTAATCTAATATTTTCTATGTTATACTCAAGACCAGATTTCTCAAACTGTTTCTTTTGAGACTCTTCATTTGGAAAAATCAGAGCTTCAATACCTTCAGTTTTCATTTTATCATCAAGAACATATCCTCTTATCAGGACCTGTTCAATCTCATCATATAACTGGAAGTGATCTTCTATCTCTTCAGGAAAAACATTTTTCCCACCTTCTGTTACTATTAGAGACTTTTTCCTTCCTGTTAAATATAGAAAGTTCTCATCATCAAGATAACCCACATCACCAGTTTTCAGCCAGTCGTCCTTTGTAAATATCTCATCTGTTGCTTCCTTATTTTTATAATATCCCTGCATAACCATAGGACCTTTTACGAGAATTTCTCCGGATCCTGTTTCATCGGGATCAAGAATTTTCATCTCTGTATAAGGTGTTACAGCACCCACAGAATCCTCTTTATAGTGTTCTACAGGATTTAAAGCAATAATTGGAGATGTCTCTGTCAGACCATAGCCCTGAACAAAATCAATTCCAAGCTGATTAAACATTTTAAATGTAGAAGAAGGAAGTGGTCCTCCGCCACATATACAAATACGATTTGTATCCAAAGATAGTTTGGCCAGTAACCCCTTAAACATCTTTTTCCCCGGGTTTTTACCTGTTGTTTTTTTGATAATCCCACTGATAATCATTAGAAACCTTATTATTCCATAAATTACTATACCTTTTTCCTTAATTCCATTCATCAAAGCTTTAAGCATTTTATTAAAGAGCATTGGAATTGCCAGAAACATAGTAACTTTTCCAATTTTAAGATCCTTTAAAATTTGAGAAACTACAAGTTTTTTTGCAAATACAATTTCTGCACCAACAGATATGGCTTCAATAAATACTGCCAGCATGGAATAGGAGTG
>DAOWEB010000001.1 GCA_030638735.1 Spirochaetaceae bacterium | reverse complement strand
AGATAGAAGCTTCTGCAAGGTTTGAGCCTTCGGGAATAAATTTTAATCCGGTTATAAGGCGTTCATAGTATAACCGTAGATTTAACATACTAATAATTCCTCTCATAGATTGAAATACTTCACCCTGTGGTATATCTTTATCTCGATGAGAAAAATAACTATTGTTCTATTACTTATTTTAACTATATCCTCTTTATCTGCTGTTACTCCTGAGCGAATAATATTTAATGAAGCAGAAAGCAGATATAAGAACGGTGATCTTGACTTTGCATTAAACCGTTATGAGGAATTGATGGAGGAGTATCCTTTATCGGAATATGTCCCTGATGCATATTTTAGGAAAGCAGTTATCACCCTAAGATTTGGAAAGATTGAAGAAGCTGAAATCTTATTTGAACGTGTCGGAAATCGTTATAAAAATACTCGCTTTATAGATTATCTACCTTTCTGGAAGGGATTAATAAAGTTTAAACAGGAAAATTGGGAAGAGTCTTCAGCTCTGTTTTCAATATTTTTGGAAAATAATCCTTCTTCATTACGTAAAGAAGCATATCTCTACCAGGCTAAGGCTGAGTATACTCTTGGACGGATAAAGTCTGCTGTTTCCATTCTGGATATATGGCTTACCCTGACTGAAGATATTTACAGTGATCCATATATATTTACCTTTTACCTGACTTTGCTTGAGAAGAGTGGAGATTATAAACTTGTACTGGATTTAACTGAAGAAATTGAACCGGAGTTTTATGAAAAATCCTGGATGGATAGAGTTAATCTCATAAAAGCTGAGAGTCTGTATAAAACAGGGGAAATAATAGAATCAGAAATATATTATAAAAAGATTCTTAGTGCAGATCCTGACATAGCCTCTATTGGGTTTATTAGAATGTTTTCCATATATAAAAATGATACTGATATACAGAAAGATATTTTTGATAAAGCACAGCTTCAGCTTTCCGGTCATCCTGTTATGTTAAATAAATTTTTACTGCGGGTAGGTATAGATAGTTACAAAAATGAACATTTTGAGCTTGCAGCGTCCTATTTGTGGCGAATATGGAGAACCGGGAAAATTGATGAAATCAATAGTCTGGTTCCAGTATATCTGGCTAAAATACTTGCCCGCGAAGGGGATAAAAACGCTGCTGCTGATATTCTTTCAAGCTATAACAGTAAAGTATCTTTTGTTGATGAACTGGTTTTATATACACTTTCCAATGTCCTGGTTGAAGCTGAAAACTGGATTGATGCAGAATCTAATTTAAAGAAATTTCTTTTTACTTTTCCAGATTCAGAATATTACAGCAGTGCAGCATGGATGTATGCTTACAGTTTGTATAAGTCAGAGCAATATAGAGAAAGCAG
Source organism: Spirochaetaceae bacterium (assembly GCA_030638735.1). GTDB lineage: Bacteria > Spirochaetota > Spirochaetia > B11-G9 > B11-G9 > JAJRQE01. The sequence goes on along the minus strand of DAOWEB010000001.1, from coordinate 6,463 downwards.
GTCTGTCATTGATTCTGTCCTTGCAGAGGGAAAGGGCAGCACATATACTAATGACTTTATACTTTTAAGTGCCAGAGTTTATATTAAGTTAGGGAATTTCCCATATGCATTGGCAATGTTTAAAGAATATCTTCCTTTTGATGATAGTAATCCCGAAATTTGGTTCGATATAATAAAACTTCAGTTTGATCAGGGGCAATACAATTCCGTTTCAGATAGTTTTGATAATATAAGAAAAAGATCCTTATTGGATAATAGCAGTCCTTTTTTATTATTAATACAGTATATTGCCGGGTTGGGAGATATTGCAGAGGGGAAATATAAAGAGGGGTTGGAAAAACTGGAAAATCTTAGTGGTGATATATTGAGATCCAATGACCTTGTTAGTATCGATCCTTATGTAAGTTACTACAGGGGATGGTCGTCATATAAACTGGCAGATTATAATGAAGCTTTTAAGTGGTTTAAACTGGTAGTTTCTAAATATCCGGAAAGTAATGTTTATGCAGAATCACTTTATTTCGCAGGATGGTCAGCTTATCTCTTAGGTGATTACACTCTTGCTTCAGAGTATTTTGCAGATTTTAGTAATGCTGCTTCATCTGAAGACAAAACAAAGGGATTGTTTTTTTATAGTAAGTCAATGTATGCAGAAAATAAATTAAGCGAAGCAGAACTTGTTTTTCAGAATATTTATACAAAATATCCTGATGACCCATATGCAGATGATGCCATGTTTGAGCATGGACAGATACTTGAAAAAATACAGAAGTCAGATCTTGCAATCTCCACTTATCATGAACTGTTTAACAGGTATAGAACAAGTCCTTTAGCAGAAGAAAGTCTATTCAGAATTGGTGAGATTTATCTGTCTAAGGGAAATTATAAAAAAGCTCAGGAATCTTTTTATTATCATCGTTTGAAATTTCCTAAGGGTAATCTTGGGGATGTTTCTCTTTATTGGGGTGCTGAATCAGCAGAGAAAATGGGTGAAAGCTATGGTGCAATACTTCTTCTGGAGAAATTGCTTGTAGAATTCACAAGCAGTAGTTTTAGACCTAATGCACTTCAAAAAATTGCTTCTTTATATGCAGAAGAGGGAGAGTATCGAAAAGCTCTGATTTTTTACAGTGATTATTTAACCAGTTATTCTGAATCCGATACTGCAAGTGAAGTACGCAGCAAAATAAAAAAACTTAATTTACTGCAAAGTGGATCTGATGAAGCCGAAGCTGGATTACTGGTGTTAATAGGAGAAAAAGGTATTCAGACAAGAGAATCCAGAGAAGCACACATATCTCTTGCAAAGATGTATTTATATAAATTTAATGGAAGAGAAGATGAAGCTTTTGCTCTGTTGAGTATAATCGCAGAATTAAGAGATAAATTCCCATTTACTGCAGCCAAGGCTGTTTATTATCTGGGTGATTATTATTCAATTAATAAGGAATATGTAAATGCAGCAAAATCTTTTGTCGATGCTGCAAGTCTCTATCCGGAAGATAGAGATCTTACTGGAGTTTCTCTTTTAAGAGCTGCTGAAATGGCTATTGCGGCAGGAGATATTTACACTGCAAAAAAAATGGTAAATCTACTGGAAATAAATTTCCCCTCCACAGGGTGGCTGGAAGAGGGAAAAAAGATTCTGGAGGAAAATAGATGAAAAAAATAATTTTCCTGATAATATTCAGTGCAGCGATTTTTGTTTATGGAGAGGATAATGCACCTTCAACTATAGAACTAATTATACCTCCGGTAGTAGTGGAGTTTGAAGATCGACTGGAACAGATTATGGAATTAAAAGTACCTGATTATGATGATATTATTTTACCTGATTTTGAAATTTCACTTCCCGATCCTGGAGAGATAACAATTGATGGCATTGATATTGATCTTCCTTTACCTGATTTTGTTGAATATAAATATGAGGAGAAAGCCTCTTTCTTTAGTGAGGGGGTTCTTGGTATTGGTGATAGAAACCATCTTATTGGGAATATATCTCTTTTCCGTCTTGGGCAGGGTTTAAGATTTTCTCTTTCTTTTGCACATGATGGTCTTGATGGTTTCGGCAGGAATGCTGCTGGTATGGGGTATTTCTCAAGACAGGAGGCTTTTGAGGGAGAATTTGAAAATGGTGATGAATCTTTTATGATAAGTGGTTCCGGATCATTTATGGAAAATGAAGATGGTCTTCAGGGACAAACCCCTTCTTATACATCTGTTATCCATCGTTTAAGCAATATTAATCTGGGAGTTTCGGGGGGCAATAGTTTTTTCTGGGATGGAAAAATTGATCTCAATTTAGCAGGTAAAACTCTTTCCGGAGAAATCCCTGATTCAAAAGAAGAACTTCTTTTATCCTTTCATAGTGGTTTTTCATGGCAGAAGGATTGGTTTAGTCTTTATCTTAAGGGAGATTATGTTTTTGACAGGCTGAGTGGAAATACAGATCGAAATATATTTAATTCTGATCTAAAGTTAGGTTTTTCACTTAATTCTCTGGATCTATCGGTTACCGGAGGACTGTTTTTACTTTCTGATTTATCCCTTCTATATCCTTTTTCTGTTTCATTGGATGGAGCTTATGAGGAGGTTTTACAGTATCAAAGTTCAGGCGGTTATCTGGTTAATAATTATCTTAACTATAAAACCTGGCTTGATAATCCTTTTCTGGAAGCTTCAGATGGTATTGATAAAGGATGGTTCTGGGATGGCAAAATTGTAATATCACCTTTCTCTTCTACTGAATTAGGTATTCAGTGGGAATATTATAATATGGATAGTTACATCTCTGTGGATTCTGAATCATTTGACCCCTTGAATGGTTTATTCAGTGTTAACAGTGTTCAGGGAAATTATTTGTATATATCTCCTTTCTTAAAATTTACTATACCTTCCAGCTGGAATTTTTTGTTTGGCTGGAACGGACAGGTTCTTACTGATAAAAATATACTCAAACCTATACAATCTGTGTATACAGAAATAAATTATAACAGGGAAAGTTACGGCTTTTATATTGCTGGAAACTATAGTCTGGATCCATTCATAGAAATCCCTACACTTTCATTTGGAATTAATTATACAATTACAGAGGGAGTTGTTCTTAGTTTTGAAGGAGAAGATATTTTAGGTTTTTTTGCTGATGATAGGATTGCTTTTGGAAGTTATATTGAAGAGGGTGGTAAATTTTCCCTCTTAACAAAGATATCTTTGTAGAGTTTAGTAATAGATCAAACTGCAGGCACCTGGTGTCGGGAATTAGTTGTAAAGGAGTTTATAAGTATGTTTTTAATGATTTCAAAGGGCGGCCCGATAATGGTGCTGATAATTATGTTATCTATAGTTGCAGGTGTAATTATTATTGAAAGATTATTATTTTTTCGTAGAATTCGTATGGATGAGGAAAAATTTATTGACAGGCTCAAATCTGCAATTCAAAAGAGTCATTATGACGAGGCTCTTGATATTTGTGCAAATAATTCAACACCCCTTTCCAACTTAATGAAGGTTGGTATTGAACATCGCAGTTATGGGAAATCAGAGATAAAGGAATCTATTTTAGCAGCTGCAAATTTGGAGGTACCTCAATTGGAGAGGTATCTGACATCACTGGGAACTATAGCGCATATTTCACCTCTTCTTGGTCTTTTGGGGACAGTAACTGGAAATATCAAAGCTTTTGGTGTTCTTGGCAGTTTTGGTTCTGTAGGCGATCCTTCTCTTTTGGCAACAGGAATATCTGAAGCATTACTTACAACTGCTGCAGGTATTATTGTTTCTATTCCTGCTATTGCCTTTTATAATTATCTGGTTGGAAAGGCAAATAATACAATAACAAATTTAGAGAACAGAGTTAATGATATGGTACTCTTTTTTGGAGCTGGAGAGTAATGGTCTTTAAACGCCGCTTAAAGCCGGAAGCAAAAGTCGATCTTATTCCTATGATCGATGTAATTTTTCAGCTTGTTGTTTTTTTTATGGTTTCCAGCACTTTTATTATAACCCCTGGAATATCTTTGGAACTTCCTGATTCTTCTACTGCAGAGCCTGTTGTAATTACAAACCTTATTGTAACAATAGTTTCCGAAGAGGAGTTGTACCTTAATGATGAGCATAGTTCTGTTTCCCTGTTGGGAGAGCAGCTTGGTTCTTTACCGGAAAGTTCATCAGACGATATACAGAATGTTGTTATAGAAGGAGATCGTAGAGCTTCTTATAGTTTGATGGTTGAGGTCCTGGATATTCTAAGGGAAAATGGATTTACAGGTATTAATTTAAGAATGAGAGAATCCGGAAATTGAGAAAAGCAGATAGTACGCGACTTTCAAAAGCTCTTGTAATAAGTTTTGTTCTTCATATTTTTATATTTTGGGGAATGGATTTTTTTAACTGGTTTCCTGTAGATACCAATATGGATAAATACGAACCACTAACTGTTAAAATAGAGATCAGGCCTGTAGAGGCCAGTAATACCAGCAAAGAAGCAGATAATAAGGAAATAATAGAACCTTCTTTAAATAAAGTTCAGGAAACAGAAGCTAGACCTGTTGATCAGTATATTCCAAAAGAAGAAACAACTCCTGTTGTTTCTTCCTCAGATACGGATTTTGATCCATATGCAGATTTGGGTATAAATAATTATTCAAATTCCTCCTTATCTGAACCTGAGCCCATAGAAGAGGGTGTCCTGGAAACACCATTTATTCCTACAGGACAGAACATAATTGAACTTGAAGCACCTGTTGCTGAAGATTCAAATCAATCTTCTGATATAACAAAAGAACCCTCTGTCGAACCCGGAGTTTCTGTTTTAAGTGATAATGAGTTTATTGGTCTTGAACAATCCATCACTAAAGAGAATGACCGGGGATCTTCTGAATCAATTAGACAATCAGATTCAGATAGTGATCTGTTTGAATATAGAGATAGTCCTGTTAAGTTTGAAAATCCTGGAGTAAAACGGGAACTGTTAACAAATCCTCCTCCTGAAATTCCAGATGATCTTCCTCCTGATTTTCCTCCCAGGAGTACTTACATCATAAGATTTAGTTTAAATTCAGACGGTTTGATTCAGGTCTTGAGCATCAGCCCCATCCCGTTATATCCTAGGATCGATGCAAGTATTCGAAAAGCTCTTAGATCATGGACTTTTACAAGATCTTCTGGCAGCGAACATGTGAAAGGAACAATTACACTGATCTTTAGAGGTAAATAAATTATATGAAAATAAAAGCTGTAGGTTTTGATATTGATGGTACTCTTTATCCAAACCTTTCAATGTATATTAGATCCTCCTCCTCTTTTCTTAGTCATCCCCGTTTAGTTTATCACTTTGGGAAAGTGCGTAAAGAGGTTCGCAAAACTGAATATTCCGGTAATTTTAGAGATAATCAGGCAAAGCTTCTTGGATATTCCATGAAGATCTCAAAGGAAAAAGCTGCTGATTTAATGGAACGCCATTTATATCAAAAATGGGTATATTCTTTTAAAGGAGTTAAGCCTTTTAAGACTGTCAGACCTGCATTGCTCTCCTTAAAACGTGAGGGATTGAAACTAGGTGCTCTTTCTGATTTTCCCGTGGAAAAAAAACTGGACTTTTTAGGTTTGTCTGATCTAATGGAAATTGCTTTTTCTTCTGAAGAGACAGGACATTTAAAACCTCATGGTGCACCATTTACTAATATGATAAGTAAATTCGGGGTAAAGCCAGAGGAAATTCTTTATGTTGGGAATAGTTATAAATATGATATTTTAGGTGCGAAAAAAGAAGGTTTACGCACTGCTCATTTAGTGAAAAAGCCGGAACCTGACAGTGAGGCTGATTTTTCCTTCCATTCATTTTTAGATCTTCGGGATTGGATATTATCAATAAATAATTGACAACTTTTCATTCATGGGTAACAATAATGGAGATTGGGAGAAGTTTATGGAATTCACAATTGGAAATATAATTACCCTGCTTGTAGTTGCTATTGTATTAGCTGTCTACAGGCAGTTAGATAAAAATAACCGTTCACTGGAAAAGATAAAGCGATATTCTGAAAAAATAAAGGATGAGCTTGATAGCTATGTAGATAGTAAAACAGTAGAAGTTAAAAACTTTGCTATCGAACTGGACGTTCATCAGGAGACAGGAAAGGCTATTCTAAACAGGATATCCAAGGCTGAAGAACATCTGGAATCAAGAGCCGCCTATATAGAAAAAATGTATGACAGGATTAACGAATACGATAGAGCTTTAAATGAACTGACACAAATGACAGGAAGAGTTCAGGATAATCTTGACAGGCTTCACGAAGAATCAGAATTTGTAGATAAGGTTGGAAAAAGAGTCAAAGAAGCCGGTTTGGGAATTCTTAAGCTGGAAAAAGATATTCCTGGGTTAAAACATGAGTTTGCCAAAGAGAATATAAAAGAACTTAAAGTTGTTCGTTCTGTTGTTCTTAAAGATACTCAAAAAGTT
>DAOWEB010000183.1 GCA_030638735.1 Spirochaetaceae bacterium | reverse complement strand
AAATTATTAAACTCCTTATACCAAGAAACGAAGAATCATTTTGTATCATATAGGCAATAGTAGGAAGATATACCTGTCCGGTACAAGCCAGCTCTATTATTGAAACAGTAAAACCAGTAATAATTACCCCACTAAAAAAGAATGCTTTTTTATTATTCTGTCTGATAACTTTATGTAATTTCTTTTTCATTGGTAATGAAAGCTGAAGAGTAATCTCATTAAATCTACCGGATTTTGCAAGGTAAAAATCACGTAGACTTAATATCAGAAATATTCCAGTTACAAGGCTTACTATAATTTTCAAAACTAATCGAATAAATGATGTATCAATAATTAAGCGCAATGCATTAAAAAGTCCAAAACCAAGGAAAAAATATGCAAGAAAAACAGAAAGGGTAAATAAGACACCAGTAATAAGAATTTCACGCCTTGATCTCCCTTGAATTGAGAGAAAAGAGATAAAAAAAACCAGTGTAGCAAATGCACAGGGATTAACTCCATCAATTAAACCAGCAAGAAACACCGGTAGTGTACCAAAAGATACAGATCCGGAGGATGAGCTTAAATGCCTGCTGAAGGGACGGAATGTACTATTTTCATTGTAAAACATCAGTTCATCCAGAAGCCCTTCCTCTAAAGCTGAATTACCTAAATAAGCATTATTCCCCACAAAAAGTACTGGAAAGATTGTAAAGTCCAGACCTAGTTTTTCAAGAGCTTCTTTGCATTCTTCATAATAAGTTGAATCAAGAATATCATAAGCCTGAAGCTGAACATTAACGCCTGATTTTTTTTCAATATCCGGTAATATTTTATCTTCGAAAAGATCACAGTGACTACATCCTATCTCACCATAATAAGTAATAACCGGTGTGTTAACATTCCCAAAAACATAAGAAAAAGAAATTACTGCCATTACAAAAAGAATTAGATATTTCATTCATAGCCTTTATATAGTGATTAACTGATATCTAAATTACACTATTTAAACAGTCAGCTATAAACCAGAATATGTAAGAATCAGGAAAAATACAATACTTAATTATTATAAATATTCTTGACCTTATCATTTTAAAACATTAAGTTTATACATGACTATTTTTATCAGTTATGTATCCAAAACAGGGAGGGGTTAAAATGAAAACTGGTTTTACAATATTATTTATCTTTTTCTTTGTTTTTATCAGCACCATAATTTATGCTGAAGATGGTTTTATTGCTTATTTCGATGGAGAAGTAACAATACAAAGAGAAGGATCTACATTTGATGCTGATTTCGGACTCTCTGTTTTTCAGGGGGATGTATTGGAAACAGGTGAAAACTCACTTTTAATTATACAATTAAACAGTAAAAGTGAAATAAAATTAAGAGAAAAAACTATTCTGGTTCTGGAAGGGACAGGAAAAGATACATCGATGATTCTAAACAGAGGAAGTGTATTTTCCAGGGTCAATAAATTGATAAATGGAAGTTTTACTATAAGAACTCCATCCATGGTTGCTGGGGTCAGAGGTACAGAGTTCTTTGTTGCATATGGAAGAACAATTGATACCGAACCGGATATCTGGCTCTGTGTAAATGAGGGTACTGTAGATGTTTCGCTTAGTAAAACAGGAGATTCTGTAATTGTAAAAGAAGGTGAAGGTATAAACATCCTCTCTGGGAATAAACTTACAGAGCCTGTTTTTTACCCTTGGACGGAAAAACTCAACTGGAATACAAACCCGGATAAGGGATCAGTCAGAGATGTAACAAATCTGGATTCTGCTTATGAAGATCTCCTGGATCAGGATTATGAGTAAGCATATTTAATAGAGTATTAAAGGGAGTATTCATGAATATAAAAAAGATAATTATTTTTACAACTCTGCTTGTTACTACTACTTTATCTGTTTTTGCAGATCATATCCCGGAGACCAGTACTCAAGTAATCCAATATCAGGGACGTTTTACAGTAATTGGGGATATAAATAACTGGAACCCCTATCTGGAAGTTCTTGAAAATATAGAAAGCAGCTTTCAGCCGCCTTACTATCATCTATTAACACGCAGTCATTACAGATTACACAAAAACCTAAAAATTGGAGCATTTT
>DAOWEB010000089.1 GCA_030638735.1 Spirochaetaceae bacterium | reverse complement strand
TTGTATGATGAGATTCCAATAATAGCTTTAAATGACATGGATGCGTACAATGGTGAGCTTAGCTATGCAGATGGCAATAAGAGGGCTGAAAGTCCTTATTTGGCACTTACCAAGGAGCACGAGAATAATTTATGGCCTAAAGATAACTCTTATAAATCTAGGTTTGTAGATGATACTTTGATGTATTTTGGCAAGAAAGTTACTTTGGCTAATAATAGCGTCGATTTTTTAATTCAAAAATTGAAGGAAACAAAGATTCCAGTTTTATTATCAGGTGGTTTTTTATCCTCTCACCATCATTTTTTATATTTATTACTTTTTTAATGATGATTACAGCAATTCCGGAAGCGAAGGTAAATCTGAAAAGCAGTTTAATTGGTGCTTTTTTTGGAACAATTCTATGGGGGCTTGCAAGAGGAGCATTTACAGAGGGAGCCAGCTATGTAATAAGAATGTCAAAACTTTATGGATCCATTGCAGTTATTCCAATATTTCTTTTCTGGTTATATTTAATCTGGATAATAATTTTTTTAGCTCTGGAAATAAGCTATGTTCATCAACATTATAAGCAAATGGAAAATAGAGATTATGAAAAGAATCAAACCCCATTGCAAAATGTTGAATTAGGTTTTTCTATATTTATGATGATTGCTGAACATTTTGATACTGGGAAAAGCTATACCTCAGTATCTGAAATATCTAAAAGCCTATTAATAGCAGAAGACTCTGTAAATAACTTTATTAACAATTTAAGCTCTTCTGATCTTATTTATATACCTAATGAATCATCTGGAAAAATATTTCCTTCAAGAAGTCTTAATAAAATATTGACCAAAGATGTACTTATTTCAATTATGGGTACTGAGACATCGACAGAAATTGATGACTCGGTATCAAAAATTATTAAAGATTTTTTTACACCTGGATATGAGAAAATTGGAGCTTCCACTATTGAAGACTATCTCAATCAAAAATAAACTGTTAATTTTACAATTTATACTAATAATTTTAATTTCAGGATGTTCAAATAAACCACTGCCGGTAATAGTTAATATTCCTGACAATATGAAAGATACCTGGAATCTAATTATAAAGGAATTCCCTCTTCCAGCTAAATATATATTTATATATGATCCAATGGGAAATATGTCTCTTCCTGAAATAACACTTAAAACCAGTTTTTACGATAAATCTTTACAAACAGAAAATTTAATTTTACTTAATAACATCTACCTGGTACCCACTACAAATTTCTGGGATCCTGTAGTTGATATAAATATAACTGAAATTGAAAATTATAATTTTTTGCCATTGGAAGAGGTAAAACTTCCACTAAAAGGATTATCTATTGAAAGCTTGTTTCCTGGAGATAGTGGATATCCTGCTTATAAGGCTGGCTTATTGGAATTAGTCCTTCCTGAAAATTATGAACAAAAAGATAATGTAAGACAGGAATTATTAATATGGTTTGGTAATATAAAAAAAATATTTGATCAGTCAAATGAACCTTTACCAAAGATAAGCTGGTTAGCCGGAGTTGGAGATATGATGGTCCAGCGTGGAGTTGAAACCATTCTAATATCCCAAAAGAATGGTATAGATTTTATTTTTGGAGATACTCTAAATGTACTTCAGGATCAGGATCTTATGCTTGGTAATCTTGAAGGAAGTATAACTTATACAAATACAAAGACAGCTAAATCTTACAATTTTAAGTTTAATCCAAAAGTATTACCAATTTTGAAAGAAGTGGGTTTTAACTATTTTTCCTTAACAAATAACCATATTTATGACTATGGTGAAAAAGGATTTATAGATACTCTAAAATATTTAAAAGAAGCAGAAATATCTACATCAGGAGCGGGGCATACAAAAAATGAAGCCATTGAATATTCAGAAATGACTCTTGATAATAATACTATAAGAGTTCTTTCTATTGGTGCATATCCCCGGGAGAACAATGGCTGGGATGGTAGAACAATGGCTCAGGTTTCTGATTCCAGGCCAGGTATTCTTTTTGAAGGAGATTTAGCCCTGGAAGCAGTTAAAAATATGGCAAGTGAATCAAGTTTTGATGTTTTAATGATCCATGGTGGTGTTGAGTGGAGATCTATTCCGGAAGAGAATCAAAAAAATATTTATCGTGATTATCTTGATGCAGGAGCTGATATAATTTTTGGGAGCCATCCTCATGTACTGCAGGGGATGGAGGAATGGAAGGGTAAACTAATAGCTTATTCTCTTGGTAATTTTATTTTCCCGGGAATGGGTTCTATGAAGTTTGCCGAAGATTCTATGATTCTTTCTGTAGGTATAATTGATAATGAGATTAAATATATAAAACCAATACCAGTAAAGATAAATAATCAAAGAATTTCAATTGATAAGTCGGGAAGTATTTTAGATCGATTTAAAAAATTAAGCACAGATTTAATAAGGAGTAAATAATGAAAATTGCACTTTTTGGAGCAGGCAGCGCTCAATTTGGATATGGAACACTTGGTGATATTTTTCAAAGTAAAATACTTGAGGGAGCTGAAATATCTTTAATGGACATAAATCCAAAATCCCTGGAAAAAGTAAGATTAACAGCTGCTGATTTTATTTATAAGAATAATCTTTCCTTCTCTGTCAGTGCAACAACATCCAGTGATGAAGCACTAAAAGGTGCAGACTTTGTTATTATTTCCATAGAAATAGGAAACAGATTTGAACTATGGGATATGGATTGGAAAGTTCCAATGGAATTTGGAATAAACCAGGTTTATGGAGAAAATGGAGGGCCCGGAGGCTTATTTCATGCTCTAAGAATAATCCCCCCCATTCTTGATATATGTTCCAAAGTAAATACTATCTGTCCGAATGCAACTGTTTTTTGTTATTCCAACCCTATGACAGCTATAGTCACAACAGTTTCAAGGAAATATCCTGATATGAAGTTTATAGGGATGTGTCATGAAATAGCTTCTTTGGAAAGATATCTGCCAACTATTCTCAATACTGATTATTCAAACCTGGCTTTAAAAGCTGCAGGACTAAACCACTTCAGCATCCTTCTGGAAGCAAGTTATAAAGATACAAAGAAAGATGCATATCCGGATATAAGGGACAAGGCTCCTGATTTTTTTAAAAATGAACCAGGATACAGTGACATTTGGAATTTCACCAGACAAACAGGTAAAATCCCGGAAACAGAAGGTTCTGTAAAACGTTTTATATCTGAATCTAAAGAAAGTGTAGATATTAGAAGAGAATGGCAGGACAGAACTTTATTCAAAGAAATTCTTAGCAGATTTAATTATCTCCCAATAACCAGCGACAGTCATTTAGGAGAGTATATTGGCTGGGCAGGCGAATCTGCAGATTTAAAGGGAATTTTAGATTTTTATTCATTTTACCGTTATTCTCTTTCAAGGAAAGATGCAAAAATTGAATTACAATTAAAAGAAAGAGTTGTCCCGATAATGGAAGGTATAGTAAGTGATTCCGTATATGAAGAATATGCAGTAAACATTTTAAATAAGGGTTATATACCTGATCTTCCCTCATGGATTGCAGTAGAAATCCCGGCACTTATCAAAAGCTCCGGTATAGAAGGAATTACCTTTCCAGACTATCCAAAAGGGTTTGGTGCACTTCTTAGAAATTATACAGGGGTATATGACCTAACAGCTGAAGCAGTACTTACAGGGAAAAGAGAATATGTTATTCAGGCTCTACTTGTTAATCCTGTAATTTCCAATATAAGACGTATAGAGGAAATGGTAGATGTAATGCTGGAACAACAGAACAAATGGCTTAACTACATTAAGTAAGCTTATCTAAAGCTTTAATTCTTTCTCCCACTGTGGGATGAGAATAATGATAGAAACTATATAATGGGTGAGGAGTTAAATTGGATAAGTTCTCCTTACTCATAATTATCAATCCTTCTTTTAAATCATCTCCATATTCCGTATTTAGTGCAGCAAAAGCATCGGCTTCATATTCGTGCTTTCTGGACCACATTGTAAACAAAGGTGTTAGAAAAAAAGTGAATGGCCCGGATGCAAAACTTAATATTACAAAAATACCATGATATGATACCCGTGAAAATCCAAAGGCTTCAAATAAGGGAATATAATTTAAAAATATATCTACAACAAAAAAACCAAGGGTTGTAACAAAAAAAGAAAGAACAAGTCCCTTAATAAGGTGATGTTTTTTATAGTGACCAATTTCATGAGCCAGAACAGCAGCGATCTGTTTATTACTTAGTATAGAAACAAGGGTATCATAAAGAACAATTCTTTTGGCTTTACCAACACCTGTAAAATAAGCATTTGAATGACCGCTCCGTCTGCTGCCATCCATAATAAAAATACCTGTTGTCTTGAATTTAAGAACTGTAGCCAGACTCTTTAATAAATTCTTAAGATCATCTTCCTTAAGAGGCGCAAATTTATTAAAAAGAGGAGCAATAAATAAAGGATAAATAATACTTAGAACAAGCTGAAAAAGAATTAAACCTATAGAAGCTATTATCCACCAGTAAGGACCAGCTTTGTCCATAAACAAAAAAAGCCCCAACAGTAAAACAGAAAGAATAACTCCGGATAAAATAAGGCTTTTAATTTGATCTTTAATAAACAAACCAATAGTCATTTTATTAAATCCAAACTTTTCCTCTATTCTAAACTGGGAATAAATTGAAAAAGGTAAACCTATTATATAAAACAATATTGAAAGTACGAAAATATATACTATACCTTCAATATAGGAATTCAGCCCATATCCGTTTATAAAAATATCAATTCGCCCAAAAGTACCACTTAAAACAATTATCAAAAGGATTATGGAGCTAAATACACCTGAAACTATTGTAAAGGAACTTTTTATCCTGGTATATTCAGCTGATTTCCGATAAGTCTCAAAATCTATATGATTTGAAAAAATGGAAGGAACAGAAGCGCCGTTCTTTTTAAGTTCTCTAATATTTAAAACTGTCAAATAATTTTGAAACAGAAAATCCAAACCAAAAAAAATTAAATATAAAATAAGAATAGATTGAGATGACATCTTTATATCCTTTTAACAGCTTTTTGCGCTGTGTCCCTGGTCGCAACTTCGTTGCTGTTCGGGTATGCGTCCTAACACATTTTGTATTCAAAAATTACAAAAAAAATCCTGTCGTTTGACAGGATTTTATGTATTAAGGAATACTCCTTAATTATTATAGAGCAGCTATTGCTTCCTGTTTCTTTCCATGAGCAATAGCTTTATTACATTCTTTACAAACCTTAATTTTCTTTTCATTTATTTCATTTTCATAAAGAACTTTAACACCGGTTCGTTTACAGACAGGACATGTTCCCCTGCCGGCCTTAACAAGCTCCCGAATTCCTACACCTCTATGTGCTTTAGACATTATCTCCTCCAATTATAGCGAAAAACCCATTAACATTCAGCGTCCTAATATAGACTTAGATATGGAAAATGTCAAGATTGGTGTTGATTACACATACAATCTCCAGGCATATCAAAAAGAACTTCCAGGGCTATTGCTGTTAATTTATTTTTGGTTTCTGCTATCTCTTTATCACTGATGAATTCAAGATCATCTTTTATTCCAGCTGCCCAGTTTATTGAATAAGACACTGCTGCTAAATGTATTCCTGCTTCTCTGGCAAGGGCTGTCTCTGTTGCTCCGGTCATACCAACATAATCAGCTCCAAATAATTTATACATTTTAATTTCTGCAGGTGTTTCAAATCTTGGGCCATTAGTGCAGATATAAGTACCTGATTCAGCTAAAGACAAACCTCTTTTTTTTGCAGATAAAAGTATTTTAGAACCAAGATCACGACAGTAGGGCTCATCCATAGGTGTATGCTTAAGTCCGGATTTACCACCTTCATAAAAGGTATTAATACGTCCCTGAGTAACATCAATAAATTGGGAAACCAATCCAAATCTACCTGGAAGCACTAAATTACTTATTGAACCTACAGCATATATGGCAAATACACGTTCTATACCCAAAATAGATAACGCTCTTATATTAGCTCTATAATTTATTTTATGGGGAGGAATAGAATGATCACTTCCATGTCTTGAAATAAAATAAAGATCATTCCATTTCCCGGTACCCTTCTTTACAATCACTGATCCATATTCAGTTTCAACATTCTGATCTACAGTTTCTATACCCTCTATACTGTAAATACCTGTCCCTCCTAGTATAGCAGCTTTCATTATTCTATCTCCATGGACATATATACATTTCCAAGACCATACGGGGAAACTAAACCCTTAGGAGTTATTATACCTGAAATAAGATGTGGTGGTACAATATCAAAAGCAGGATA
>DAOWEB010000315.1 GCA_030638735.1 Spirochaetaceae bacterium | reverse complement strand
GTAAGACATCTATATGTATCAAATATTCACAGAAAGAAAGGAATAGGAAAACTAATATTAAATAAAATTGTTGAATCGTCAAAAGGTTCTTTTGATAAATTACGATTATATACTAAAAATCCTATTGCAGAAATTTTTTATGAAAATAATGGTTTTAAAAAATCTTTGGTAAATAAAGAGAGCCATTACATAGAAGTAAAAAAATCCTATAACAGCAAATAGCCAGTTCCGTTTCACTCCACCCAAATTACCGTTCTTTTATAGTTGTAGTATTGCTTCACAGGCTATAGAATATGAAACAACAAATACATTCCGGCAAATTCAGGTATTTGCGGAACATTAACGGTAATTCTTTTTTTGTCCGACTGTCCAACCAGGACATAGGTAATGTTTGCTAGGAGAAATTAATTGAGTGATAAAATCGTAGATTACTATGTTGAGACTTACAATGAAGACCGTAGGCATACTGATCCTTTTGGTGTAATTCAAGAAATTAGAACAAAGCAGTTATTAGAAAGATATATTACTCAACCCCAAATGAATATTCTTGATATTGGAGGAGCAACTGGTATCTATTCATTTTTCCTTGCAGATCTTGGCCATAATGTTACACTTCTGGACATTGCTCCAAATCATATAGAAATCGCTAAATCTAAAAATTTTCTTGTAAATAATAAACTCAAAAATATTATATTAGCAGATGCACTGAAATATGAAACTGAAGAAACTTTTGATATCATAATTATGCATGGCCCATTATATCATATTCAATCACGTGAAAAACGAATCAGTCTTTTATCCAAAGCAAATAAGTTCCTTAAGAAAAAAGGTATCTTGTTAGGTTTTGCTGTCAATAGATATGCTGGATATTTTTACGGAGTTCATTCAGGTCATATTTTAAATGATGCATATAAAAAGATTGTTATAGAAGAATTAAAATCAGGAATTAGAAAAAAAGAACCAGGATGGTATTTCCATAAATATAGAGAGCTTATTGAAGAATTTGAAGATTCAAATTTTCGTGTCCAGGAAATTAAAAGTGTTTCATCTCAATTATGGATGCTACCAAATATAAGTGAATTATTGTCAGATAAGGATAAATTAAATGATATAATCCAGCTGGTAAATCTTATGGAGGATGAACTGGAAATCGGTCAGGATTTACTCTGTATAGGGATAAAGAATGAGTAAACAGTCACAAATTCAATATTGTACTACACTTAACAAGGAATATATACTCCGCTTTGCTCGGGCATTGCACATTAGCATCGTTCCTCAGCCAGTGTCATATATTTCTGAAACTTTAGGTGAAATATCCGAAAAGGATTAAAAGGTGCATGAATCAAAGCTTGTTTACAAGGGAGCCTCTTTTGAAGATCCGGGAATTAACCCAGTAAAATACTGTAATGATTATTTCCAAATGGAATTAGATTTAGAATCTGATTTATTTTTCGAATTACGTAGGGATAATAATATAAAACCATACAGAATTAACGAATCCTCTGAAAAAGAACTGAAAGAGATTAAATCGTTTTTTAATAAGAATAGAGAAACATTCTTTTTTCTCTTTAAAAATAATAATTTTATTGGGAGTATTCTCTTTTTTAATAACTATATTCAGGCTTTAAGCATTGATAGAAAATATCAACGAAAAGATTATGGGGCAAAATTATCCAAATATGCTATTAATAAAATACTTTCAAAAGGATATAAAGAAGTAACATTGAAGGTTTTTGGTGGAAATATACCAGCAATAAATTTATATAAAAAATTAGGATTTGAGGTTGTTAATTGAAATGGACATAAGATCAAAGATAGACAAATATGCACAAGATAATAATTTTTCCGGTGATATATCCGTCTACAGAAAACAGAATACCATTTATCATAATTCGTTTGGATATAGAGATATTTCTAATAAAATACCAAATAATGGAAACACAATATTTGGAATGGCATCTGGAACAAAGACTTTTAACAAATATCTATCATCTTCCAATTCGCGGTGGTGGTGATGGTGGAATGTATACAAATAGTTCTGATATGCTGACTTTTTGGACAAAACTTTTCTGCAATGAGTTGATTTCAAAAATGCATTTAGAAAAAGTTTTTAGCCATGAAGTAGAAATATTTAAAAACCAGAAATATGGTTTTGGAGTTTATATTTCAGATTTTGAGAAATATGAGTGTTATTTTGCTGATGGTAGTGATGTCGGAGTAGGTTTTACGTCGTTGTATGTCCCTGAAATAGAGCTTAATATTAACATATTCTCAAACATGTCTGATGGGAATAAAGATATTATAGATTTTATTAGAAAAAAT
Organism: Spirochaetaceae bacterium; assembly: GCA_030638735.1. GTDB lineage: Bacteria > Spirochaetota > Spirochaetia > B11-G9 > B11-G9 > JAJRQE01. The sequence goes on along the minus strand of DAOWEB010000315.1, from coordinate 6,460 downwards.
GGTAGCGATTTACTATCCTTGTGAAGTTGCTCAAACACTTCATTTAACAACGAATACTGGGTTCCGTTTCACTCCATCCAAATTACCTATGTCTTGAAGGTATAGTGTTCTCTAAAAGTCATCTTCGTACCATTTCTCTTCTAAAAAGAACCCCTTGACTACATACAATTCTACGTATTATATTACATAGAAGAGGTTGTTATGTTATTAGAAACAAATCAAATGATACCTGTAACCAAGCTACAGAAGGAACTTACGAAGAGAATCAGGGAGATTTCAGAAACCGGAAAGACTCTATATATACTCAAGAACAATAATATGGAAGCAGTAATGCTCTCCTTTGATGAATATGAATACCTGCATAATTTGGAAGAGATATTTGAGCAGATGGAGATTAAAACCATGCTCGAAGAACGGCTTTCAACATATAATGCTGATAGTAATAAAGCCTGGGATGATATTAGAGAAGAAGTATGAGTTACAAAGTTGTTCTTGTTCCTGAAGCTCAAAAAGATTACAAAAAACTGGATGGAAGTATTAAAAAGCTTGTTAATAAAAAGATTGATGAGTTATCAGAGAAACCTTATATAGGTAAACAGCTGGGAAATAAGTTTAATATTGATTTAACTGGATTTTATAAAATCTATTTCGCTAAAAAAAGCTATAGAATTGTATATCGATTGATAAAACCATCCCGAATTGAAATAATAGAGATTTGGGGTATCGGGAAAAGAAATAAAGAAGAGATATACAAAATTATAGATAAAAGACTTAATAAATGATGGTGTTTAATGACATTTGGAGGTAGTTTAAAATCCTTAACTCTTGCTCCCTGTGGTGTTGTCTGTGAGTTGTGTATTGGATATCAACGATCGAAAAATAAGTGTGTCGGCTGCAATTCTATTGGAAACAAGCCTAAGCATTGCATAATCTGTTCGATCAAAAACTGTACGGAAAAGTCAAATCCGGAAGAATTATGCATCGAATGTGAAAAGTTTCCTTGTCGCAGACTAAAAGATCTGGAAAAACGATACACAACAAAATACAACGAGAGTCCTACAGAAAACATGCAATTTACAGTCAGTAAGGGATTAAAAGCGTTCGAAATGGAAATCCAAAAGAAATGGACATGTCATCAATGCTGTAATCTTTTATCCGCTCATAGGGAAACTTGTGTTGTCTGCGGAAGTCCTAATAGTAACTTTCCGAATAGAATGAAATAGTAGACAATACAAACGTCATTAAACAGCTATTAATACTCTCCTGTAATACCTGGCAGATATTACATTCGGGTTTGGCCATTCACCAATAGGAAGCCTTGAAAAAGAAACAAAGTTGCTTATCCCTGCTACCCAGAGTGAGACGTGGATAGATTTGACTAAAGAGTCTCTTAAATATGTAAGTAAAAATTGATATTTGCATTGAGGATTTGTTAGATCAACAAATAATGGATATTATATTGAATATGTAGACAACTAAAATCCGGAGATTTATGTATGGAGCATGCAAAATATAGAATAGGGTATTCAGAAAGCGGTGGGATTTATATTGGCAAGAACATTCAGTCTGATTTTCATGAAAATCATTTATTAACAATAGTACTGTCATTCTCAGAACCATTTGAAATAATTACTAAAATGAATCAATCCTATAGCTATGAGGGTGCTTTCATTCCAAAAGATACATTGTATATGTTGTCTACAAATCAAAATGATTGGACTGTTTTTATTCATATCGATCCATATTCAGAAATCGGAATGAAACTGAATCCAATAGACAACAGAATTCAACCTTTGAAAAGGTGTGATTTTATAAAAACATTGAGTTCAGCTAAATTGATACTCCAGGGAGTATCAGATACCCAGCAGAACCTTGATTTTCTTTTACAAAGTGTTGTGGATCCCTTGACAACTACTTTTTCTCCCAAAGTGCTTGATGAACGTATTAAGAAATGCATTCAGATTATCAGTCAGTCAAAATCTAATTCTGTACAATTAAAGGATGTATCAGAACAAGTGTTCTTGTCTCCAAGTCGCTTATCACATTTATTTAAACAAGAAACTGGTTTGACTTTTAAAAAATTTGTTCTTCATCGCAAATTGGTAAAATCATTAGAGGCCATGCATAATCACCGAAATTTAACAGATGCATCATATATAGGTGGATTTTCAGATCAGCCTCATTTTACGAAAGCTTTCAAGAAATCTTTTGGAATAAAACCATCATCAAGCAAACATTAGCTGATTAATACAAGTTTTTTATAGACTACAAATAATATATTTCTATCAAACATTGATAGGAGATCGAAATGAGAACAAAAGATAACGAAAAGATTGGATTAGCAGGATTTGCCGAGGTTTTAAGAAAAAAACCGCTAAAACTATTCATTGCAACTGCAGTTGGAGGTCTTGGCATGTGGATCGTAGCCGGACTCTGGCATAATTTATTACTACCCATAATTAATGAAAATGCAACAGCCCATCACGAAGGATTAGGTATTGGGCTGATAGCATATATTATATTATCATTTTTACTGGTATACTTATATTTACAAATCAATAAAAAAAATAATATATTTCTTGAAGGTGTAAAAATTGGTATTATTGTAGGAGTACTCTGGGTTTTTCCACATGGTCTTGTTATGGCCGGGACACATAATACTTCAATTATTTATGAAATAAAAAATACATTATATCACATGGTCGAACAGGGAATTGGAGGTGTAATAATTGCCGGAATATTACAAGAAAGAATCATTAGTCAATAAATCAGCTCTTATTTGCCATCTCTTCCTGATAATCAATATCAACAGCATCCCAGGGATAGCAGATCCAGATATCCTCAAGTTCATCCCCAATAAAATAGTGTGAAACTTCATCCGGAATTGAACCCTCTTTTAATTTATTTTTATTGTGAAGAACTGCCACAGAAATTTCAGAGGGTTTATGACTTAGAAGCTCACGAAGGCAGTACTCAAGGGTAATTCGGGAATCATCAACTTCATCAACTAAAAGAATTTTTCGTCCTTCCAGCTTGCTTTCAACCTCATCAATCCACTGAACTTTCTCGGGTGCATCTTTTGGCTTATCATTTTCATCATAATATGAAATTCCAACTGTATAGATAGGTCTGTTTATATAAGTTTTAAGCATTCTTGCAGGAATAAAACCACCTGTTCCAATAGCAACAATTACATCAGGATCATAACCTGTGGATTGGATCTCTTCTGATAATCGTTTTACTGTTTTATGAATTTGATTATAACTAAGATAAAACTTTTCGGGATCTGCCATAATACTCACCTTTACGCTTTTTTCTACAATATTTAAGTAATTATCTTTTTTCAAGTGCTACTCTTCACTTAAATATAAAATATGTGTATTTTAGCAGTAGAGACTAAGCAACTCATTCATTAAGATGGAGAAAGTAATAATGGCATTTATAAAATCAGCACTGGAAATTGCTATGGAAAGAACAAAAGATGTAAAAGTTGATCCGGAAGCAATTAAGTTGGATAAACTCTTAAAAGAGGGTAGAAAATTTGCTTCAGAATATCTGTTTACCGTAAATTTTGAAAAGGATGATCTTGGTACTAAATTAAACAATTATTCCGGAGAAAGTAAAAAGGTATTTACAGAAGGTTTGGTAAAAACCTTTTTATCAAATATAATCCTGCCCAAAAATGATAGTTTTGAAGAACTCCTTCAAAAAATAGAATCAGGTCTTTGTGATACTTCTAAAAATAGAAAAGACATAACTGCAATGATAGAACAGATAAAACAGTTTTATATCCAGTACCTGGAAAACAGAAAGCAGCTAATAGAAGCCGTAAAACAGCAGTTTGCCCCAAAACTCATGCAGAAACAGCAGGAAATGGCTGCACAATATGGACATGAAGTAACCCTCTCTCCTGAACAGGATCCTGAGTTTATAGAAATATTAAAGGCTAATTTGTTAAAAATGGAAACTCAATACAATAAATCACTATTAGGTGCCAAAGAGGAATTAGGAAAAATTCTGTAAGGGTATTGTATGTACATAGGGGCAGTCACACAGAATTTTCTTTGCAGACCCTGTGTGGCTGCCCCCTACAGACCGATTATTTTCCCATATACTGATACCATTCTCTCGGAATCATCGAAACAGGTGTTATATATCCCAGCTGTCCTGCATCCTCTTCAATTGTGGAGGTTGGAAAACCAATAAGCTCATAGAAGGAATCAATCGCAGCTCCGCCGGAATTACCGCTGTTTATTTCTGCATCAGTTTTAACAAAGAGTATTCCATTGGATCTTTCAAATCCACTGACAATTCCACGGGTCAGAGATATCGATGCTCTGGAGCCTGTACCACCTATTCCGGGATATCCCAGATAGGAAAGAGGCTGGCCCATTTTTAGAGTGTCAGAACTACCCAGACTAAAATAGGGGAATTTATATGAATACGGGATGGGATCTCCATATATTCCGGTCGAAACCTGAAGCAATGCAAGGTCTTTTTCAATTGAATAGTCTATTAGCCTGGCTTTAAATAGTTCCTCCGGGGGAAGTTCATTTGATAAATTAATCGCAATATAGATATCTTCAGAGGCATTACCGTCAAAATCTTCTATCACATGCCAGTTTGTAATAATATGACCTTTTGAACTAACAAAACAACCAGAACCTTTACCTGCATTTCCTATTATTTCTGCAGTAGCCATTAATACATTCTGAATTTCATCGCTTATTGCAGGAAATCTTGGAATTTTAGTTAGTATATAAGAAGCATCACTACCTAAACCTGCCAATATGGAAAACTCTACAGGATGATCATTGGAAACCTGGTCGAAAACCATAATATAGTAGATTCCTGGTTTAATATCATTATTATCAGTCCCTTCAATTATAATCGTCTCTTTACCAAGAAGGCTTTCTCTCAAATAATCATTATTTACCCTGGTAATAAATTTATCGTCATACGAAATCATTAGATCAAGATCTGAACTTGTATTATAAAGATCTACACGAAAAGCTTCTGTATTTTCAGGTATTTTAAGGGCAAAGATAGATGCCATCCCATTTTCAGGTAAAAGTTCAGATTGGGCAGGTTTCCCCGGGACAAGAGTATCCTTAATAGAATATTTTTCCACCTCCAGGACAATTTTGAAAGGAATTCTTGTTGTCCTGATTCCATTAATTAAAGGGAGGGAATCACGCTGATAGCTTATATCAACATAATAAATATCATCTTCCAAAGGAATATCAGATAACCTTGTTATAAGAATACTCTCATTGTAATATTCCTCGGTACTAAAATAATCAACAAAATCATAACTTTGGATTGACTTCCCCCTGTTAACAAAAATATCCAGATCTGCAGGAGAATTTTTTATTGTTAATCTTACCGCAAAGGCATCTGCAGAAACTTTAAATTTAAAAGTTTGATAGGATTGACCTTCTTCTGATAGATCAATATTTCCGGATATAACCCGACCCGGTATAAGATCGCCTTTAGTAGATATAGACTTTTCTACTGAAAAAGAAAAAACAGGAAAAAATAATAATGAGATAAATATAAAAATTATTTGTTTCATAAGTGGAAATTTCACAGGGAATCCTTGATAAAAGTTTATTATTGCAGATATTATCACAAACCAGATATTTTTCAACCATACTATTGAAAAACATAGTTGAAAATCAGTAGAATATCTTCTATACCTATTAGAACAAGGGGAAGACTATGGCAATTGAACGTACTTTTACTATAATAAAACCTGGAGCTCTTCAGCGAAGGCTTGTTGGTGAAATAATTTCCAGATTTGAAACTAAAGGATTTAGGATCTTAGGTATGAAAACTATGAGAATCCCCCGTGAAATAGCAGAAGAACATTATAAAGAACATATTGGAAAACCATTTTATGAATCTCTTTTAGCATATATGACCTCTGATCCTGCTGTAGTAATGGTGTTGGAAAGAGAAAATGCTGTTGATTCTCTTCGGAAGTTAGCCGGGGCAACAAACCCTGACAGTGCAGAACCAGGAACCATTAGAGGAGATTTTGGAATACCTTGGGAAATGCGAGCGAGTATATATTATCGGCTGTGGTACCTGTGCTACCCTGTGTCATACTGGTGGGAAATCCGAAGTGATAGAGATGAAAGAGAAGCTTGAAGCCAGTGGTAAAAAAATTACTGGGTGGATGGTGATTCCCACGGCTTGTGATGAACTCACCAAGGATGCTCTGCGAACAAATGCCGAGGATGTTGAGGCGGCTGATTGTATTCTGGCGATGACATGTGCGGTTGGAGTTCAGACGATTAGCCTCTATCTCAAGAAGGCCAAGCCGGTTTATCCAGCATTGAACACGTTATTCTTGGGTATGGAGGATAGTCCCGGTCATTTTATTGAAGCTTGTATGCAGTGTGGAAGCTGTGTGCTGGGGCGGACAGCGGCAATATGTCCCCTGGTCAGGTGTGCT
>DAOWEB010000251.1 GCA_030638735.1 Spirochaetaceae bacterium | reverse complement strand
CAGGCAAACTAAGTATTGCTTCATCTGTCAAATCCATTAGTTTCTGAAGATTTTCTTTGTATTCATGTTTTCTGGGATCAGTATTCTGCTGCACAAGAACTACAGTGGCAGAAGGAATATCCGGATCATCATAAAGTTTTGCCTCCATATTCCGCAGGATTGTACTACCGGAGAATAAAGCAATAGAGAATACAGCAACAAATATTCCTACAGGGATGAGAAATTGAGGATTACCCATCTTTGACCATAAAACTAACAACCGGTTTTTATTCGGATTTGACTTCTTATTAGGATATCCAAAACTTAACTGCCTCAGAGTATTACTGCTGGTCCATGTCCAGCCAAATGTGTTCCTGGCAATAGCCCAGGATATTGATGCATTACATAGAACTATTATAAAACCAATTCCCCATACACCTGTAATTGAGGCAATTTGTATAAGAGGCAGAAACTGATACTGAGTGGTTCCTATAAGACCCCAGGGGTATGCAAGTATTCCAATGGAACGGACATAGTCAAAAACAACCCATGCAGCTGCAGTAATTAGAAACCCCCACTTTCCACTCGCTTTTATAATAAGTACAAGAATTACCATAAAAACAAGGAACTGTACAAAAAAGGCAATGGTAATAAGATGGAGGGTTATATATCTGTATGTTCCGTGCCAATAATTTATAAAAAGAGCCTGAAGCACACCAAATACGGTACCATAAAATATTCCCATACCCGGGGATTTTGTAAGTAGAACCAGAAACAGAGGAATAAGACAGAACCATGCCAGAATTCCAAATCCGTCAAGGCTGACAATAGAGGGAAAAGAAAGAGCAAACATTACTGCCGAAATAAGAACCCATGGGAGAGCCCATGTGGTGACCCATCTGTAGATCCAGTGCTCTTTTCCGACAATGGAGGACTGTCTGTTCTTCATTATTGAGCGATAAATATAGTAGATCCCATTAACCAGTAAAACAGGCCCAAAACGAAGGAATGTGTACAATTCTTCGAGAACAGTGCTTTTTGCAAGATGGATCATCCCTTTTGTAGCAATAAATCTCTGCATATAGTCCATGTTGGCACTCTGAGCATGAATATAGGCAAAAACAAAGAGGATCAGAGCAGATGCCCATACAAGCTCAGGAAGAATGCCCGGTTCTTTTTTAAACAGAGCCAGCATGCCTGCAAAAAACTGGAGTCCAAGAAGCCCCAGAATCAGATAATCAGTAAATGTAACTCCCTTTGTTCGATTTTTCAGTTTTTCCTGTATATCAAGAATTTCACCGTTTTTTCCTATTCCCTTAAGCAGATTTTCAAAGTCAACAGCAGAAAATCCATAGGAACTGACAAGATCATCACTTCTGACATCCCTTATTGTAATTGACAGATTACATCCGTAGTAATAGCTGTAAATACTTGCAACAGCATAACGCTCCATATCCAGTTCCCGGGCAATTTCATGAGCATCCGTAGAGTTTCCCGGTTTAAGTTTGGATCTGTCAAATTCAGGATCTGTTCTGACATAATACTCCTCAATAAATCCCTGGCTGACAATGGCATAGGATTTCATAAATGCCATTTCTCTTTCTATAAGATCAGTAACAGCAGCATTTTCTTCTTCTGTCAGAGAGGATGAAACAACAGGAAAGAGTACAAGACTGGGTTTTGGAATAAAGGCTACAGGCCCTGTAAAACAAAGAATAAGCTCTGTCAAAGCCACAATTACTGCAGCGATCCCGAATATACGCAATTTAATTAATATACTGTTATTATTTTCCATTGTTTACCTCCATGTTATCAGTACTTATAGTTAAGCAAACACTATGCCAAACTAGTAAAGGAGTGTATTTCTTTACTATACAATGATTTAGGATAGATAAATAATTATTAACCCTGCTAAACCTGTTAGAGATAACTAAAGCAGATTCCAGGGCTAATTACTTATATGTAAACAAATTATACTCATTTATATTTATAAAAATGAAGACAAAAGTTGATAGAGGTTAAATTTGACAATTCAGGTTGCTCAGACTATCCTGTTTATTAGTGAGGTGATATGAAAGCAGGTTATTACCCGGAGTTTCCGGTACTTCTGGTTGATGATGAAGAACAGGTTCTTTCCAGTGCCTCTAAGGTTTTAAAGTCAACAGGAATCAACAATTTGCTTTTATGTCATGATTCCCGTGAAGTGATGACGTTATTGGCCAAAACTGAAGTGGAAGCTATTCTTCTTGATATATCCATGCCCCACATTACCGGAGATGTTCTTCTGGAACATATACGGGAGACTTATCCTCAAATACCGGTTATTATTGTTACAGCTTCTGATGATATTGAAATTGCAGTCAGATGCATGAAAGCCGGAGCTTTTGATTACATGATCAAAGCAGTTGAGCCAAGCAGACTAATCAGTGGGCTTCGGCGTGCTATAGAACTCAGGCAATTAAGCCGCAGGTACAGTGATCTTCGGGAACGTATGCTTGCTGATAAAATCAGACAACCCGAAGCTTTTACTAAAATTATAAGTCAAAATAGAAAGATGCAGGCAAATTTTGTTTTTGTTGAAGCAATTGCACCAAGCGCAGAGACAGTTCTTATTACAGGGGAAACAGGAACAGGCAAGGAGCTTTTTGCCGAAGCTGTTCATACTATAAGCGAAAGAAAAGGCCCTTTGGTAAGAATTAATGCTGCAGGTCTGGATGACACAATATTTGCTGATACAATATTCGGTCACACCAGGGGAGCCTATACAGGAGCCAACGAATCACGAAAAGGATTGGCTCAGCAGGCAGAAGGAGGGACTCTGTTTCTTGATGAGATAGGAGACCTCTCCCCTGCCAGCCAGATAAAACTTCTAAGGTTAATAGAAACTCATGAGTATTATCCCCTTGGTTCCGATCTTGCAAGAACAACAACTGCCCGTTTTGTACTTGCCACACAGAGAAATATAAAGGAGCTGGTAGGAACAGGAGCATTCCGGAATGATCTATATTACAGATTACAGACTCATGAAATAAGAATTCCACCTTTACGGAAACGAAAAGATGATCTTCCCCTTCTTTTGGGGCATTTCCTTAATGAAGCATCCAGAGAACTTTCCAGAAAAAAACTTGCTGTTCCTCCGGAATTACTGACCCTTCTGGAAACCTATGATTTTCCCGGGAATGTAAGGGAACTCCGTTCTATGATTTTTAATGCTGTAACAAGACAAAAAGAAAAAATGCTTTCTCTAAAACCTTTCAGAGAAGCCATGAGCCGTGACAGTATAGATTTATCTGAGGGATCTGAAAGAGGCAGTATAGATTTCCCTGAACGTCTCCCTACCATAAAGGATATGACTGAAAATCTAATAGAGGAGGCCCTGTTACGGGCTAAAAATAATCAGGCTATTGCAGCAGGTCTTTTGGGAATAACTCCCCAGGCTTTAAGTAAACGCCTGAGCAGAAAACAGGAAAAATGAAATGGACTGGTTTAGATTAGGTAATCTTGCAATCAGCTCTCTGTCTACAACAATCCTCTTCGCTGTCATGACCGGATATATGCTTACAGTTAAAAACAAGTCTGCCGATGCCTGGTTCCTTACCGGATATATTGCTTCATTATTTATTCTGATGGTGTCTTACACAGTAAGGATTTCCCTATTTTCTCCAGTGGCTATTGCCACAGGTCAGGTCTCCAATTTAATTGTCTTTGCAGTAATCTTTCTTATTCCATTTACCTACTATTATGGAGGGAATTACCAGAAAAAAGAATCCCTGATTGTACTTATTATATCCCTTGTTCTGGCAACTGCAGTCTGGGTTTCTCTGTTTTTCAGTAGGGAATTCCCCATAGTATATGATTTTGAAGCTCAGTATTTTACATTGGAATTCGGCCCGCGAATAAGTTACATAACAATGGGAGGATATCTATGGGCCTTTATAACACTGCTCCGAAAAACGGTATTTTTTTCACACCAGGAAATTTTAAAAGTAGATCCCAGTCTACGGCAAAGAGGTGGATTTAAGGCACTCCTGCAACCAACAGGACGTAAAGCCCGTTCTGCAGGTAGTTTTGCTATACTCACCATCATCACCAGTTTAATTGCACTGACATACCTTCTTTTTCAATCCGGTATCATCTCCAGAAACTCCTACTCCATTGTATTTAATACCAGTTCAATGATAGTCTGTTTTGCTATTTTTATTGTTTATCTTAATAATGCCCCTCAGCCAACAAGCTTTCTTATAAAACTGGTAGGTATTCCCCTGGCCGCAATTATGGTATCTATTGGATTTATAGCCAGTGCCCTTCTACCTCTTATCAATGAAACTTTATCTGATCAGTACATACGAAAAGTTGAACTGGTTAGAATTGCTCTTGTAAGCAGCAATTACAACAAGCTCCCGGATGATGCTGTCTATGTTCTGTCTGCTTCAGCAGGTCCTGTAAATTTTCAGTATATGAATCCTTCATTAACATCCAGTACTCTTCTGGAAAAACTTTCTAATGAAGAGAATATTTTAATTATGGAGGATGAGAATATTTATATACCTGATTTTTTCTACCTGAATATTAAAGACACAAGCAGTTTTATAATTCAATACCCGTTGAATAATAATGGAGTTTCCTATTGGATAGGATTTAGTTATGCTTCCCTGCGTTTATCTGTTCACCAGTTTTGGATCAAGTTTGTTCCTGTTGTCTTTGGGATTACTTTTTTTATGCTTTTTATATTTCCTCTGGTTCTGCAAAAGGGTGTATTAACCCCTCTTAGTCGTCTATTGGAAGCTGTTATCCAGGTTGAAGGAGGTAATTATCACCTGTCTCTGCCTGTTACAAGCGAAGATGAAGTAGGTCAACTTGCTCATGGGTATAATCAGATGGTGGAAGCTTTACGAAATGCCGAGAGTAATTTTAAAGCTCTTGCTGAAAATGCCAATGATGCAATTCTTATTCTGTTAAAAGATGGGCGGATTGCATATGCAAACAACAGAGCATTGGAAATATCGGGATTTAACCGAACCAGCCTTCTGCAGAAGAATTTCCGAGAGCTAATTCTCCCATATCATCTTGCAGTAGTGGAAGAGCGTTTTACCGCCCGTATTGAGGGAGGAACAGCTCCCCAGTGTTATGAGACCCGTATAGTAAATAAGAGTGGGCGTACAGTTCCTGTGGAAATAACAGGTTCCGGAACATTTTGGCATGACAGCCCTGCTACCGTTGTTATTCTTCGTGATATTGAGGATAGAAAAAAGGCCGAAGAACTTCTTAGAACCCAGACTCAGCAGCTTCTTCAGGCAGATAAGCTTGCTTCTATAGGAGCACTGGTTGCTGGGGTAGCCCATGAAGTAAATAATCCAAATCAGGTTATCTCAATGAATGCCCGTTTCCTGTCAGAAGGTCTTCCCTCTATATTTACACTTGCAGAGTCTGATGAAGAGCTTGATGACAGTCTTAAAATTGCCGGTATGATTTATGATGAGTTCCGGGAAGCCTCAGAATCTGCTGTCCAGGAAATTAGTTCCAGTACTATGAGAATAAATCATATTGTTAATGAATTAAAGAGTTTTGTTCGTGGAGAAACAAAAAAGGAACAGGAACTTATTGATATAAATCATGTAGTCCGTACTGTTGCAGATCTGTCGCGTCATTTTATACATAGTGCAACTGATCATTTTGAACTTGAACTCGGTGATATGATTCCACATATTAAAGCAGATAGTATACGTCTTGAACAGGTTGTTCTTAATCTGGTACAGAACGCATGTCAGTCCCTGGCTGATAAAACTAAAAGCATAATTGTGTCGACAAAATACAACAAATCCGCACAAAAAGTCAGTATTGAAATAATAGATCAGGGGAAAGGTATTCCGGCGGAGAATCTTACAAGAGTTACTGACCCATTTTTTACTACCTCCAGGAAAACCGGGGGTACAGGTTTAGGTCTTTCAATTTCAAATCGAATAATAAAAGGACTTGGAGGGACTATTACATTCAAATCAAAAGTGAATGTTGGGACTACTGTAACTGTTAGTCTTCCTGTGGATTTCTTTGAATCTGTTTAAATAAGCAGTATATTTTATTCAGAAATTGTTTGTGTGGAGAAATGTGTAGATCTGCTGTTTTACTATTTTTTTTCTGCCTCTCTTTTCCTTTATTTGCTCAGGACATAAGTGCACCTGAGGGGATGATCCTTATTCAAAATGCTGTTTTCCAAATGGGTATTGAAGAATCAGAACTGGATAAGCTTGCAGAAATGGGGAAAGATGTGCCCCATATGAGCATGGTTCATTCAAGATGGTGGTTTGCTGATGAAATGCCGATTCATACTGTTGTCCTGGATAGTTTTTATATAGACATTAATGAAGTTACCAATAACCTGTTTAGTCTTTTTGTTGATTCTACTAATTACAATGCAGAAGGAAATTGGAAAAAATATTCTTGCAAAGAAAGGGAAAACCATCCAGTTATTAATATTACATGGAACGATGCGACAGCTTATGCAGAATGGGCAGGGAAACGATTGCCCACTGAAGAGGAATGGGAATATGCAGCAGGGGGAGGCCAGGAGGGGTTCTATTTCCCATGGGGTAATGAACCTGACCAGGGAATGGCTAATTACCGCTACTGGGGAGAAACATTCTGGGCTGGTACATGGAGACTGCTTGGATTGCGAAAATTAGGAACAACAGAAGTAGGAAGCTATCCTCCCAATGGTTTCGGACTATATGATATGATTGGAAATGTGTCCGAATGGATAGCGAATTATCACCGCCCATATCCTGACTCGGTAGACATGGTTGATCCTTACCACAAATATGGACCATGGGGAGATGATCCTCCGGACTATAATAAAAAAGTTGTCCGGGGAGGAAGTTGGGAAACACCTAATGCTGTCTTTTTACGTATTACTTATCGTTCAGGAATATCAGCTGAGTCCTACAGTTGTAACAGGGGTTTTAGGTGTGTAAAAAATATTGATTGATATATAGATCTGGCTATGGAAGGATTCTATTTAAAGGGTACTGCCGTTGTTGAATTGTACAATGGTACAGGAGATTCCAATGAATAATCAAGTTATAAAAATAATCCTGATTTTAGGTGGTTATGGATTTGCAGGAAGATTACTGGCACGTCATCTCCTTGAACAATCTGAGGTGCATATTATTTTAGCAGGTCGCCATCTGGAAAAAGCAGAACTCTATGCTGAACAATTAAACACAGAATTCAAAGGTGGGAGGGTATCTGCCCTACGGGTTGATGCATCATCCGGACAAAGCCTTAGTGAAGCCCTTGATTATGTAGATTTACTATTGGTAGCGGCGCCTGTTACAAAATATGCCGATAAGGTGATTCATACCACTCTGGATTCCGGGGTGGATTATCTGGATATCCAGTTTGATGTAAAAAAGCTTGCCTTATTGAAATCCCTTGCCCTGGAAATAGAGCGAGCCGGATTGTGTTTTATCACTGAAGCTGGATTCCATCCGGGGCTTCCTTCCGCTATGGTCCATTTCGCAGCGCTGCAGCTTGACCGGTTGGAAACTGCATCTATAGCCGGCTATCTTAATATGGGCCGGGAGCTGCCTTACTCTGATGCTGTTGATGAACTGATGGAAATTTTTAAAAATTACCAGGCACAGATTTACAAAAATGGCGAATGGACAAGATCAGGTTCATATGAAATCCGGGATGTGAATTTCGACGGAGAGATCGGAGTCAGAAAATGTTTTTCGATGTTCTTTGAAGAACTACAGGCCTTGCCCCAAATGTACCCAGCCCTGAAGGAACTTGGTTTCTTCATGTCCGGAACACACTGGATTGTGGATTGGATTATTACGCCTCTGGTTTTTGCAGGATTAAAACTTACATTGGGCAGAGGAGCGCACCAGCTTGGCAAACTGATGTGGTGGGGCATGCAGACTTTTTCCAGGCCACCTTATACTGTTTTGCTTAAGATCGAAGCTAAAGGCTTGAAAAATGAAAAACCGGTTGGAATTGCTGTTAACATCTCCCACCCGGACGGATACGAACTGACTGCAATTCCGGTTGTTGCCTGTTTGCTGCAGTATCTGGATGGAACTGCATGTCGTCCCGGCTTATGGATGATGGGGCATTTAACTGATCCGGTACGTCTTTTCAAAGATATGGAGAAAATGGGTGTCATGATATCCACAGAATACAAAAACAATTCTTAAAATATGAACTCTATCAACTATTGTTCATTAATAAATACCGGTATAATTTGTATTAACTCCTTTCTGAATAACATATTATCTAAAATACCGAAGAGTTTTTCCAGACAAAGGTTGATATAGATGGTTCTAAAAAAATTTATAGTAATTCCTTATATCTTAATAAATTAGCAAGTTTTACTCATATGGCACAGTTCCTGCTCCTTCTTATATGAAAACCCGTATGGGATTTCTTAGATAACAGAGGAAGGAGAATTATTATGAAACGTATTCTAATTATTTTAACTTTGCTTTTTTTGAGCTTTACTACCATCTGGGCAGCCGGGAGTTCAGAAGCAGCAGGATCAGCTACACGGGGTCAGTATATGGCTGCCAGGGGAGTCATACTGCCCCCGGAAGAAGTACATATTCATTCATATATAGCAAGTATAGATTACAAGTATACAATCCCGGATACAGATCTTATGAATGTTACTTTACACAGTGGACATCGGCAGATTTCCATTGATGGTCAGGAGGAGATTATTCAGATTGGGATTCAAGGCAGTAAAGCTGATTTTGAGAAACTTCCACCAATGAATCTGTCCTTTGTTATTGACCATAGCGGTTCTATGGCTTCTTCAGAGAAACTAAGCTGGGTCAAAGATGCCTTTGACATTTTTATTAAAAAAGTCCGCAGTATTGATTATGTTTCTCTTGTTATCTTTGATAATAACGCAAAGGTAGTATTTCCTGCTACAAAAATGGATACCAATCGAAAACGGATAAAGTTCAGTCAGGCTGTACATTCCATTCAGCCTGGAGGGAGTACCAACATTCGTGATGGACTGCAACTGGGATGCCTGGAGGTGGTAAAGAACCTGAACAGAGAATACACTAACAGGGTTCTGTTTCTATCGGATGGACAGGACACATGTGGTAACAGCAATCAAAGTATTTTGAATGTAGCTGAGAGTTTTTGTGATCTGGGTGTAACTATTTCTACAATTGGTGTGGGTCAATCCTTTGATCTTGATCTTATGGTTAAGATGGCAAAAATTGGCGGCGGCAGCTCACGTTTTATTTCAGACAGAGAAGAGATGGAGGAAACCTTTGGAAGTGAACTGGATAGAATGGTTGTCCCTCTTGCACAAAACCTTGAAATGACCCTGGAATTTCTGGTTGATGCAGACATTCTTGATACTTGGGGTTACGATAATAAAACCAGTGCTGACACAGTTCACTACTTTCAGAAAACCCTTCATCATGGTGATTATGAGACTATTCTTGCTCAGATAAGAATTCACCCTCAGGATAAAACAGGGACAATGGATCTGGCACGCTTTACAATTCAATATGAAGATATCTACGGTCGTAAATTTAAATCCGGCCCGCATATTATTCAGACCCATTTTGTTGATATGCCCTTCCCTGTTACAGGTTTTACAGACGGAATGGTACTTGAATCGGGAACGATGCTCCATTTTGCACAGAATCTTGAGACCATAGGGGAGCTCTATTATGCTAACAAAAGTCAGAAAAATATGGAAAGGGCAATGCAGCTAACCTCTAATACAAAAAAGGAGCTGATTAATACCCGAATGCGTCTGGATAACCGCGGTTTTGATGAAGAAATTAAAATTCTTGATAATTATCTGGATATTCTGGGAAAGGAAATGCAGCTGGCCTCAGGCAGAATCAACAGTATTGCAAATGATATGGAACTGCAGACTTTGACACCAAGCAGATCTCTGGAAGACCATATTGATAATCTATGTGCAGAAATTGCTCTGGATCTTCAGTTAAAAGCCCGGGGAGTTGTAGCTCTTTGCAGATTTGCGGCTCAGGGCACCGATGTTCAAAGTGTTACCAATCTTGTAACTGACACATCTAAATCCAGAATAGTAAGAATCAATACAATATCTATTGTAAGGGAGAACTTACTTGCCTCTGCAATCCTTCAGCAGGGTCTCACGCTATCTGATCTGACAGATAAAATTAATGCTGTTGCAGTAGGTCGTTCCCTGGCAGCAGATTATATTATGACCGGAACTGTTATGGAAACGGCAAATACCTACATAATTTTTTCCAGACTGATAAATGTAAATAGTGAGGAAGTAGAATCTACAGCCCAGGTTGTAGTTGCAAGGTAGTGGTTTTTTTAAGCTAAAGGTGATAATATTACTCAATATTAAATTACCAGTATATATAATACTGGCAATAATCAAAACCAAGGAGTCTTATTATGTCATCAGGTGCAGCATTTTCACACAACAACTATCTCGTTCGCAGGAAAATATTTAAATTATTTGGTGCAGCTTTTCATATTTATGACCCTGAAGGGAATCTTGCCTTTTATTCCAAAATGAAAGCATTTAAAATGAAAGAGGATATACGACTTTATTCCAGTGAAGACATGCAGACAGAAGTTCTATCAATAAAAGCAAGATCAATCATAGATTTCTCAGCAGCCTATGACGTAGTTGAAACAAATACAAACACAAAGATTGGAGCACTAAAGCGAAAAGGAATGAAATCTATCCTGAAAGATGAATGGATTATACTGGATGCAGATGATAATCAAATAGGATTTGTCAAAGAAGACAGTGCTTTACTGGCAATGATTCGACGCCTTATAACAACAATAATTCCCCAGAAATATCATGGTGAAATAAATGGAGAAAAAGTTTGTGAGTTCAAACAAAACTTTAATCCATTTGTAGTTAAAATAAATCTTGATTATTCTATGGATACTAAAGGGCTTTTGGATAGAAGACTTGGTATTGCTGCTGCAGTATTATTATGTGCTATAGAAGGAAAACAAAGTTAAAACGATTAATCTACCGGGTTTTACACTATAATATTGTAAAATCCGGTAAATCTATTTTAAAATATTTAATATCTTCTACTGATATATTAGTTTAATGTATAATATCCTAATCTAATAAAATACTATTGGGAATGATATTATGAAATTAAAAATTTATCACATTGATGCCTTTACAGATACAGTTTTTAAGGGCAACTATGCAGCAGTTATTGTTACAGAAAAATGGTTGTCTGATGATTTAATGCAGTCTATTGCAACAGAAAACAACCTATCTGAAACAGCTTTTGTAAAAAAATCCAGCACAAATAAATTTGAAATTAGATGGTACTCTTCTCTAACAAAAATTGATTTTTGCGGCCATGCAACTTTAGCAGCTGCATTTGTTCTGTTTTCGCAGAACAGTTCTCTAAATACTCTGACATTTTTAACTGATACGGTTGGAAACCTAAAAATAGAACAAATGGAAGATGGATACATTGAAATGTTGTTTCCAAATAGAAAACCTGAACCCTTAAACAAAATCCCTCTGGCACTTACCAATGGACTATCCATTAAACCAAAAGAAGTACTATTAAGCCAGCAGGCCTATTTTGTTATCTATTTAAAAGAAAAAGATGTTCGTATTGTTGTGCCTAATCAGGAAGAACTGATAAAACTCGCTCCTTATGATGTTGTAGTTACTTCCTCATCAGAAAAATATGATTTTATTTCCAGATACTTTTGGCCTGCTAACGGGAATGTTGAAGATCCTGTAACCGGTTCAATTCATGCCGGATTAGTTCCCATTTGGGCTGAACGCTTAAATAAAAATATTATGACAGCTTACCAGGCCTCAAAACGTGGTGGTATTTTACAATGTCGTTTAATAGATAATGGAGTTATTGTATCTGGTAAAGCTGTTCAGTATCTTGAAGGATTTATAGATATATAGGAATAAGGAAACAATATGAATGGCCTTAATAGATTTTTGCCTGTAGTTAGTAGAAAAATTTTGATGCTTATAGCTGGAATTATGTGGTTATGTGTAGGATTAATGTTGATTAATTATGCATATTTATGGCTGGCAGTAGAGCAGCGATCTACAGTTATTACTTTTGCCGGAGCAGGAATTGTTCTTACAATGCTAACCCACCATTTTGGTTTTTTGAAGGTTGCAGATAAAAATTTAAAGAGAATACTATTATTAGAAGAGAAAGTATCCGTTTTTTCATTTATAACCTGGAAGAGCTATATTTTAATTGCAGGGATGATTGCTATGGGTATTACACTCCGCCATTCTGCAATCCCAAAACCCTGGCTTGCTATATTATATATCGGAATAGGAGTTGGATTGTTACTTTCAAGTATTAGATATTTAAGATTTTTTATTAAAGAACTTATAAAAAGTAAAAATTAATAACAGGAGATTTTTATGCCCAGACTAATTGGTGAAAAAATTATACTAAGAGAATTCAGAAAGGATGATTTACCATTTATTAATAGTTTTACAACAGATTATGAAATTTGCAGAAATCTTTCAGATACATTTCTTAGAAACCATCCCCTTGAAAGTACTGAAAAATATTTAAACTCAATTCTTGAGAATTCCTCCAACGACAATCTGAACTATGTTATTGCTGAGAAGGATACCCTCAATTATATTGGTTCTATTGATATAATGAATATCAACTGGGTTGCCAGGATTGGAACTCTTGGAATTGTTATTCCACAAAAAAGTTCTCATAATAAGGGAATTGGAACCGAAGCAATTAACCTTCTTCTTAAATATTCCTTTGAACGGGCAAATTTGAATAAAATTGAACTGGATGTTAATGAATTCAATTTGGGGGGGATTAAATGTTATGAGAAGTGTGGTTTTATACGGGAAGGTGTAATTAGGGAATCTCAGTATAGAGAGGGAAAGTATTACAGTACAATTAAGATGGGGATATTAAAGAGGGAATTCACAGTAGAGACGTAGCATGCAGAGGCTGCATTGCCGAGCAGTAAGCGAAGCGCACGACCAGGCTACGTCTGTACCCAGTAAAAAAAATTGTGGTCACGTTCTTCAATGTTCTATCAGGTCTGCTAATTTTTATAATTCTGATTTTTGGTTCCTGTGTTCATAGAGGAGAAGTTAACGATATGGTTCGATTCGCAGACTGTCCTGACAGTCCAAATTGTGTTTCTTCACTGGGGGATCCACAGGATGAAAAACATTATATTTCGCCCTATTATCTTGAAATATCTGCTGATGCTGCCTTTGTTCAGATCCAGCAATATCTGGAAAACAGAAAGGATGTGAATATTCTTGAAATAGAAGATGGATCATACATACATGCTGTTTTTACCTCTAAAATAATGCGGTTTAAAGATGATGTTGAGTTTCGAATCCAAAAGGATTTCAGCAGTGGATCTAAAGTAGATATTCGTTCCGCATCCAGGATCGGATATTCAGATTTCGGTGCGAATCGAAAAAGAATGGAAGAGATTAGGGAATATTTGAAGGGTTTGTAAGTAACAAACAATAGTCGTCTCTCTTTAGAACATTAATTTCTTTAACGTTAAATTGACAGGATTTATTACTATATTATCATCATTACAACAATTTTTTTGTTTTTATCT
>DAOWEB010000296.1 GCA_030638735.1 Spirochaetaceae bacterium | reverse complement strand
TCCGGAGACTCCTGATTTTGCATCTATTATTATTGAAGACAGATCGATTAAATTATTTTCTACCAATGGAACCAGACTTGTTATAGAACAGGTAGTATAACAACCCGGGTTTGCTACAATACGTGCCTTTTTAATCTCTTCTCTGTTTAATTCACATAAGCCGTATACAGCTTCTTTAATAAATAATGGAGTAGGGTGCTTAACTTTGTACCAGTTTTCATAGATATCCTTATCTTTTAGTCTGAAATCTGCACCCAGATCAATAATTTTAACTTTTTTTAAAAGATCTTCTGATATTTGATCAGCTGCCAGACCATGGGGAAGTGCGAAAAATATTACATCACAATCGTCGGCCATCTGCTCGGCATTCATGTTAACCAGTTTTGTATCTATAATTCCTGTGAAATTAGGGTAGACCTCAGATAATTTTTTTCCTGCATAACTATGAGATGATAAATGGACTATATTTACATCAGAATGGTTATAAAGAAGCCGGATTAGCTCTTGTCCTGCATATCCTGTAGCTCCGATAATTCCTGCATTGATCATGGTAAATTGTTTCTCCCTGTAGAAAATGATGTTTGTATGATAAAATTTACTCATCATAACTGTCAATTAGAGAATGAAAACTACTACTTATATAAATTTATAGGGTGATAAGTATAATTTGGCTAAACCTCTTTAAATGACAAATATAATAATGAATTTCGCAGAAGCAGCAAAACCTGTAATAAGAATAAAAACAACCGGAAAGGTTATAATTAAAGATCTTGAAATTATTGATTTCTCCAGTGATGGAATTACTTTATTAATTTATAATCTAATATTTTACTATAAATAAAATCCACTAAACCGTATTCCATTTCTTTTGCATGTTCCCGAAAATTTTCGGCTACTTCAGATTTATTAAAAATTCCATCTGAAATCAATATTGGAGTCATGTTCTTAGTGTATGGTGCTTGTCCAGCATGAACCATGGGAGGTGTATAATGATGTCCCTTATGCCAGGTTAATGCTCGTTCATTATTATTTTTAATACCATAACAAAGTTGAAAACCTACCATAATATCCTCTTCGTACCAAATGATCAGATCAAACTCTTTGTCTGTAAACCATTTTCTAAAACCTTCATTTGGAATTTGTCGTACTTTTTTAATTTCAATTAACATTTTTTCTCCCTTTTTTATTATAGACCAATCTCTCAGGGATATCAGTATAATTGATAATCAAGTAAAAAATTTAATTACTAGATTATTCGTAATCTGTAACCCATTCCCCAAACAGTTTCAAGGTATTGAGGTTCGGAAGGATTATCTTCTATTTTTTCTCTGATTTTTCGGATATGTACTGTGACAGTTGTAGTATCTCCAAGAGTATCTTCCCCCCAAATCCTGTCAAATATTTCATCCTTGTTAAATACTCTGTCAGGATGTCTCATAAAAAGGTGGAGCATTTCAAATTCTTTTGCTGTTAAAATTACTTCCCGATTATTTATATAAGCTCTGTGACTGTCAATATTCAGTATTAAATTACGTACAGTAATCTGGTTTTCTCTGGGTTGTTTATTTTCACTGGTTAAACGATCATACCGTCGTAAATGAGCTTTGACTCTGGCAACCAGTTCTCCAGGGCTAAATGGCTTTGTTATATAGTCATCCGCCCCAAGACCCAGACCCCTGATTTTATCAATATCTTCTTTTCTTGCAGATATGAGAAGCAGGGGAATATCCGACTTTTTTCTAATTTCCCGACAAATATCAAATCCATTAATACCAGGGAGCATTACATCAAGGAGAATCAGATTAAAAAATTCATTCAGAGCTAATTTCAGCCCTGATGTGCCATCATAAGCCTGTATTACGGTAAAATTATCAATTTCAAGGTAGTCCCGTATTAACTCTGATATACTAATATCATCTTCTACAAGAAGAATTCTATTTTTCACTTAAGATCTTCTCCATTGTATTTATTACCGTCTGCCATTAGTGGTAATTCTATAATTATAGATAGTCCTTTTTCTTTTAAGCTTTCAGCATAAATCTGTCCAGTGTGCTGATAAATTATCATTTTAGCAATAGAAAGACCTATTCCGCTTCCCCGGGGATTATGACTTCGGGATTCATCAACCTGATAAAAACGATCGAATATTAAAGATAGTTTTGCAGCAGAAATACCAATACCATTATCTTCTATAATTATTTGTACTTTGTTACCTATAATTTTTGCTGTAACTGTTATAATGATATCTTTTATGTCTGCATAGAGATATGAATTCTGCACAATATTACCAATAACTCTAAACAATTCAGCAGGATCAGCAGAGATCATTACTTGTTTCGTTAAAAAAATTTGAAATTCAATTTCAGGATAATCACCGGAAAGATCTGCAACAGCGTTTTCAAGCCATTGTGATAACTCAACTGATACAGGATTATATGGATATTTATCCATCTCCATTTTTGAAAAAAGAAAAAGGTTGTCAATGAGATGATCCATTTGATGGGCTTTCTGGTATATTGTATTTAAATAATGGTTTTTTTTTCTCTTCTGTGTTTGCTACACCATCTTTTAGACCTTCTACATACCCCTTTAGAACTGTTAGAGGTGTTCGAATATCATGGGAAATAGAGGCGATAAGTTCTTTTCTGTTTTCTTCATTGGATATTTGCTTTTCCAATGAATCTTTAAGACGCTTTCGCATTTCATTAAAAGATGAGAACACATCTCCCATTTCATCATTGTTAGTATATTTAATCTGACTATCAAGTTCTCCGTCTTTAATTTTTAAAGCCGCTTTCTCCAACTCTTTTAAAGGTAAAACAATACTTCTTGAAACCAGATATGTTAGTGTTCCATTAGTTAGTATCAGAATAATTATTATAGCTAATATAAAAAACAGTCCTTTTAAAAAATACTCAGAAAAAAGCTGCTCCGAATCAATTAAATAATATAAAATACCATTATACTGATTGGGAATCTTAAACTCCCAGCGAAATATAATTTCGGGTTCCATATGTTTTCTAAATTCAGTATCAATTTTATTTTGATTTTTAATCGCTTTTATTAGAGCCTGTTCACTTATAATGGAGGATTTATACATTATATTATCCTGCTGGATAACTGCAAAGGCGCCTGGAAGGTTTAATTCAATTTCCAGATTATTCATATAATTACTGGAAAAGAGTTTTTCCGGAGAATCGAGAACTACAGTATTAAAATATGTAAGGATATTATTTTCAGCCATTGGATAATGGGAAGATCGACTGTTAGGGAATGATCCTGAAATCATAGAATTATTGTTTATACTGAAGTATCTGACTACTCCTCCTGTAATCATTATTAGAATAAACGGAACAAGCAGCATTGCAAGATAAGATAAAATAAGCCTCTTTTTTATTGTCATAAAATTTCCTTCTTATATCACAATAACAGAAAATCCAGCTCTTAAAAAGCTGAACTGGATTTTCTTTGTCAATTTAATATTTGATTATTCTTTTAATACTGATTTTATTTCTCTGTACTGTTCAGCTGATATATCTCCATCAGCAAATCGCTCTGCAGCCAGGCTTACAGCATGATATGTTCCATTGGTTTTAAAGAAATTTGAATGCTTCCCATGCATTTTAAATCTAATTATAGTTGCAATTTTAATAAACAGGAGTATTAAAAATACAAAACCCAGCAGTCATAATAATCCAAAACCTATAAAAAATAATGTCATCTCTATATCTCCTCTTCCTGTTCAAGTATTTTTTTTCTTTCAAGATACTCTTCTTTTGTCATACGTCCTTCTGCATAAGCCTGACGGAGTATGTCTATTGGATTTTTCATATATCCATACCTTTTATGACCCAAATAATTATCACCAGCTTTTTTTCTAAACATAAATACTGGAATAAGAATAAAAATTAACAACGGCAGAAACCAGAATCCACCATGAGATCTACTCCAGTTATGATCAAATCTACCAGGATCAAAACTACTTCCTGAACGAAAACCCCATTCTCCATTTTCAACTGCATATCCATTTGCATGCATTCCAATAAAACTTTCCTTTAACTCTGCTGGCACTGTAAAAAACAGCACAGCTCCTAAAATTACAATTGATAGACCAATAATCAATAGTGCCAAATTCAATTGATTCATTCTTTTCATTTTATCCTCCTCAGGATGCTGAGATCGTTCCTCATCGCTTCGCTCTTCCGGTACGACTCATTG
>DAOWEB010000327.1 GCA_030638735.1 Spirochaetaceae bacterium | reverse complement strand
ACGACCTGATCCGGGCCTATATCAAGATATTCACCTTTTTCCGGTCGCAACATATGAATATCATCTGTAACGGTCTGCATTAGATCTTTATCAGCAGAAATAATGAAGGAAGAGAACCCCTCATGGCTCCCCTTTCGTGCAGCACAAGCCATTAGATCATCAGCTTCATACCCTTCACTGGCAAGAATTTTAAGTCCAAGAATATTAAGAAATTCCTTAATTATTGGAACCTGATCATGAAGATCATCCGGAGCCTTATCTCTGTTTGCCTTGTATTCAGGATACATTTCGTGTCTGAAGGTGGGTACAGGAGAGTCAAGAACAACAGCAAAATTCTCAGGCTTATGCTTGTCAAGAAGTGATATTAAAGTACTAAAAAAACCAAAAACTGCAGAAACATTCTGACCTTCCGGATTACGCACAGGATTATGAATAAAGGCCCAGTAGGATCTAAAAATCAGACTAAATCCATCTAAAAGAAATAACTTTGGTTTCATAGAGCAATTCCCATTTTAACTTTCATATACTTAAATCTACAAACCGTGGAGCTGTTTGTCTTGAAAAAGGTACAGAGTAAAGTACTTTCCTGGAAAATTGATCTATCAGGGATGATATTTTTTTAAGAGAAACTTTTAGTGCAGTTCTATTTTTTCTGCTTTTAAACACTATTAGATTCTGCTGAGCTACAGCCTGGGCTCTCGATTGGTCCAATTCCACGGTCGAAACAAAGTAATTTTGTTCATAGCCTGCTATAACCGTTTTTATCTTAATCAGCTTATTTATTAATTCTTTCTCAATTAGAGAGTAATTTTCCAATTTAATACCATCACTTTTATTGATAGCAGCTGAAATATATTCAAGGAGTTCAATAATTTTCAAAGCTACAAGATTTTGTTCTGCATATAGTTTTAAGAGCTTTAATTCAGTGGATTTTTTTGCTGTCATGAAGATTAACCAGCAATATTTATACCACCCGATCTTCCATCGTAATTATTTTCTATACCTGCAGCAGCAACAGCCTGAGTCCAGGCACTCTTTAAATCTACCATATATGTCCTGACATTTTTCAAAATTTTGACATCCTTACTCATATTTGCTTCCATTAGCTGCTTATTAAAAAACATGTATAGACTAAAAAGGGAATTTGCTATCTCTCCCCCTTTCTCAAAATCCAAAGATACAATCAATTCTGTAATTAAATCCTGAGTTTTTATTATGGAATTACTAACACTATCAAGTTTATTGCTTTTATTTTCAATAGCTTCCAAAGCAATATCAAGCTGACGTACAGCCTCATTATAAATCATAAGGATTAACTTGCCGCCACTGGCAGTTTTAATATGGGTTTCCTTGTATGCATCCAGACGATTGAATGTGCTCACTCTAATTCCTCCACTCAAGATAATTCAAATATAAAAATATCCTTACCATATTGCAAGTACTACGGACAAATAATTATTTGTCCCTGGTACTTTTTAAAAATAACCCTATTGAACATGCTCTCTCAGGGTAGATACAGGGACAATATCATACCCCTGGGAAAGTAAACCATTGATCAGCAGATCAAGATTTTGAAATAAATAATCATCTCTACCACGTACGGTCTGTCCAATACGGATAGGAATAATAGAACCCTGTTTTTTATCTGACATAATTTTTTCTATAACATCCATTGTAGACAAATACATTGAGTCTCCTGTACAGTCAGATAGAGGAACCCAATCCAGAGGATCAACATCTCTTCCTATATAGGCATAATCCATAGACGCTGATGCCCTTATAATTTCACTATTTACAAAATAATAAGGTGAATGCCATAATAATGATAACTCCTTCCCTGTCAATAGGAAGTAATCATCTTCGTTCCTTGCAAGACCTCTTTTTATGAATTCTTCATCAATTTTAAACTTTGCATCTGTCATATTAAAATATATATAGAACATCGATCCTATTTCATGGCCGGAAAGACTGAGTTCTTTTACAGCTTCCGGGTTACGGCGCATAAATTCACCATTAAGAAAAAAGGTAGTTCGAATATTGTACTCAGTCAGTATATTAAGAATCTCTGTAAGCCCTTCTACCGAATCCACGGCATTAAAAACAAGAGAAACTTCTCTTCTTCTTATTCTTGAACCATGAGTGAAATTTTGAAGATCCCATGGATCTTCCTCATCAGGAAACGGTTCATACTGCTTTTCAGGAAATGCAAAAAGAGTTTTTGTTCCATAACCCTTTATATCTCTGACCATTATCATATTTTCATAACTGCCGGTAGAACTTTGCTCCAGATAAACACGTTTATTCAAAGATGATACCGCCGGACTTTTAATCTCTACCTTTTCATTGACACTTACCCATTCTTCATTTTCATCCAGCTGATATGTATTTCCAAGAGATGAAGTGTAGATATATCCATCCTGACCATAACCATAATCCCCGGGCTGAGATAAAGTAATTATTCTGGATTCCCCGGATACTGCATTTGTCAGCTCTGTATAGTATGATCCGGAAATTATGATTTCTTCATTATTTTTCCACATAATATGATACGGACCGGAATGCTCAAATTTACGAATATAAGTCCAGGATGTATAATTTTTTATCTCTACTCCATCTTTTCTCATTAATGCAATATTTTTTTCATCTTCTGCCAGAACAATATCCTCTACATCCAATTCATCCGTCTGAGTAAAGGTTAAAGATTCTTCCTGAGATATAAGATCAATACGAAAAATTGATGACTCAAACTTTCCATTTAGGACACTACTGGCCAGAATGGTAATAAGATCATTACCAGACCATATTACACGCTTAATATTTGTATTTCTTGGTAAAAACAGATATGGAAGAGATTTTATATCCCCTGTTGAGCGATAATCATCTGTTTTAAGAAAATATAGAAACAGATTCCTGCCACCTCTGTTAAGGAGAATCTTCTGACCATCCGGAGATATATCAAAACTATCAAAATTACGATCAAAGGTAAACGGAACCTTTCCAATCATAGTTCCTATTCCAAATAAACCGCTGTAAATTGACTGAGTAAAGAATTCAGCAGAGTTTATTTTATAAACCCGGTACTGATGAATATAATATAGATCATTACGGGAAGACCATTTAACACTGGCAATACCCCCTTCTCCAATAGATCTGAAATCTTCTGCTATAATCCTGGAATTCTCATATTGATCTATAGAAAAATAGTATAATGCGCCCTTATTTGAATAGATAAAATACTCGGAATCAGGTGACCACCTGGCAACTTTATTATCCAGAGAGAATTCATTTTCTGTCGAAATGACTACTTCCTGCTGCTCCTTAACGCTAAATAAGACTAAATCAGCATAAGAATAATTAACAGGTCTATAGTACAGAAGGTACAGACCGTCAGGAGAGGCTTCCACATTGGAGATCTTTCCATTCTGTATCTCCTTTCCATTCTCAAAAGCAGGAAATTCCTTTACAGAATGAAGATTTTGAAAATTTTCATCTGTCCGGAAAATTCCAAATCTGTTTTCAATCTGGAATTTTGTCCCATTTTCCAGCAAAACAACCCTTTCCGGGAAAAAAGTAAGCTGCTGCATACTCTGTCCTGGAAGATCAGCCTGGAACATTGTTCGATAATCCCCATATAAAGGACCTGTCGCATCTGCAGAAAACAACAGCTGGTCAGATTCAGATAGGTGGAGACCCCCAAATGTTACATCTCCATAGAGATGAAACACACTTAAACAAAATATAATCAAAATCCATCTTTTCATACCTTATGGTTATCGGCAGATTTTAATCTGAAGTTCACAAAAACTTTGATTTAATTTTTGTATATTTACTGATTCTATAATAGCACTTCATGAATCGCCCCAACATCTATAATAATTCCGCCGCTAGTTCTGCAAGTCTGCTCCGCTCCGACTTTTCCAGAAGGACATGACCATATATTTCCTGCCCCTTAAAAGCCTCTACAAGATATGTAAGTCCGTTTGAATTGGAATCAAGATAGGGCGAATCAATCTGGTAGGGGTCTCCTGTTAAAATTACTTTTGTACCCTCTCCTGCACGGCTGACAACAGTTTTAATCTCATGGGGAGACAAATTCTGAGCCTCATCTATAATTATATATTGATTTGGAAGGGATCTTCCCCGGATATAGGTTAAAGCTTCAACTTCGATTTTAGAACTTTGCAGTAGAGAATCGGTTGTTTTATAATTTGTAAATTTATGAGACCTCATAATAAATTCCATATTATCGTGCAAGGGCTGCATCCAGTGACTCAGTTTTTCCTCTTTTGAGCCCGGAAGATAGCCTATATCTTTACCAAAGGGGATAACCGGTCTTGAAATTAAAACTTTATTAAAGTGATTATCTTTAAAAATACGATACAATCCTGCAGCAATGGCAAGTAGAGTTTTCCCGGTTCCGGCTTTACCAACTAAGGTAACAATATGAATGGAATCATCCAGAAGAAGATCAAGAGCCATTCTTTGTTCAATATTAAGGGGCTTTATTCCACTTACAGACTCATGTAATTTATCTACAAAATTAAGCTGCCCTGTATCTGCATCATACCTGGCAAGAACAGGTTCTTCCTGATCCTTTTCATGAAGGATAAGAAACTCATTTGCAGACATCTTCTCATTCCAGGGAATTGTTCCAACTGTGGTAAGAGAGGCAAGAGTTTCTCCGGTAACATCAATTTCCCTGAAACCGGTATAGAGATCATTTATATTTACTTTTTGCTTCTCATAGTCTACAGCTTTCAATCCAAGAGATTGGGCTTTTACTCTGGCATTTATATCTTTTGAGACAAAAAAGACCTTTTTACCATCTTTCTGAAGGTCTACAGCAGTTTGAATTATATGGTTATCAATCTTACTTCTGTTCAAATCACTGGAGATATCTTTTTTATTAAAAGTAACAGCAACACGAAGAATGGAACCATTCTCCATTTTTATACCTTTCTGAAGGTCTCCATGTTTGGCTATGGAATCTATAAACCTTATTGCATGTCTGGCGTTTCTTCCCCGTTCATCACTATAGGTTTTTAAAGTATCAAGCTCTTCAAGAACACCAAGAGGGATTACAACTTCGTTATCCCGAAAGGAGAGAATTGCATCTGCTTTGTGAATAAAAACATTTGTATCTATAACAAATGTTTTTACAGTTCCATTATCACTCATTCTGATACTCCTTTTTTATATAGGTAAGGGTACCCGCAAGGGGCACCTCTACGTTTATTTAATCAGGATTGCATCGAAATTACATACATCAAAACATTCACCGCACTTTATACAGGCATCCTGATTTATAAAATGGACTTCTTTTCTTGCTCCTGAAATAGTATCAACAGGACATTTACG
The DNA here is from genome assembly GCA_030638735.1 of Spirochaetaceae bacterium. Classification (GTDB taxonomy): domain Bacteria; phylum Spirochaetota; class Spirochaetia; order B11-G9; family B11-G9; genus JAJRQE01. The sequence goes on along the minus strand of DAOWEB010000327.1, from coordinate 4,373 downwards.
GGCACATAATGTACAACCTGTACAAGTCTCAGGTATAACCTCAAATGTAATTAATGGTTTACATTTTTTTGCAACACATTTTTTATCAAGTATATGTGCAACATATTCCTCTTCAAAATATTTAAGGGTAGATAAAATAGGATTTGGAGAAGTCTGACCAAGACCGCATAAGGAGGCCTGCTGCATAGTTGATCCAATATCTCTTAACTTATTAAGGTCCTCAATCTTACCATTTCCTTTGGTAATTTTCTCAAGAATATTGAAAAGAGCTCTTCCTCCAACACGACAGGGAGGACACTTTCCACAGGATTCATCAATAGTAAATCCCAGATAGAATTTTGAAACATCTACCATACAATCATCTTCATCTAAAACAATCATTCCTCCGGAACCCATAATGGATCCAAGTTCCTGCAAGCTCTTGTAATCTATAGGAGTATCAAGATATTCCTTTGTGATTACACCACCCGAGGGACCACCGGTCTGAACTGCTTTAAATTCCTTACCATTGGGAATACCTCCACCAATATCATAGATAATCTCTCTTAGAGTAGTTCCCATGGGGACTTCTACCAGTCCTGAATTCTGAACCTTACCAGTTAGAGCAAAAACCTTAGTACCCCTGGTGTCCTCTGTACCAATTTTAGAAAACCATTCTCCACCCCGTGAAATAATGACTGGAATACTTGCCCAGGTTTCAACATTATTAATAATTGTTGGCTCTCCCCAAACTCCCTTTACTGCAGGAAATGGAGGCCGGGGATTAGGCATACCCCTTTCACCTTCAATAGATTCAAGAAGTGCTGTTTCCTCTCCACAAACAAATGCTCCGGCTCCTAATCTAATCTCAATATCAAAACTATAATCACTACCAAGAATATTATCTCCCAACAGACCAAGCTCCCGGGATTGCTCCATTGCTATTTTCAGCCGTTCAATGGCTAAAGGGTATTCAGCACGAATATATATATACCCCTTATTTGAGTTTATACTGTAACCGGCAATGGTCATTGCTTCAAGAATAGAATGAGGATCTCCTTCAAGAGTACTACGATCCATATATGCACCGGGATCACCTTCATCTGCATTGCAAACTATATATTTGGATTCTTCATCCACCTGCTTTGTAAAATTCCACTTCATCCAGGTTGGAAAACCAGCTCCCCCCCTGCCGCGAAGACCGGAAATCTTCATTTCATTTATTATATCATCGCCTGTCATCTCAAAAATTGCTTTTTCAAGAGCCATATATCCATCTCTGGCAATGTATTCATTTATCTTTTCAGGATCTATTATTCCACAGTTTCTTAAAACTATTCGGTATTGTTTATAATCAGAGGTACTTTCATCTTCAGTAACTATATCTGCCGCAGGTTTATCAAAAACATTGGCAGTAACAACATTTTTTTCCAGAATATGAGTTTTAACTATCTCTCTGGCAGTCTTCTCATCTACATTTCCATAAATTACAGATGGCATGCCAGGAACTATAACTTCAATGGTAGGTTCAACATGACAAAGACCCATACAGCTTGTTTCTGAAATAACAGTTGTATTTGAAATATTTTGTATTTTAAGTTCATCTATAAAAGCACTTTCAGTTTCTCTTGCCCCTGCTGCTACACCACAGGTTCCTACACCAATAATTATTTTTGCATCTCCATTTACTGCTTTTGCACTAAACTCTCTCTTTTTTTCATCTCTTAATACTTTTAAATCAGTACGGTTTACTTTTGACATTTTTATAACCTCCATTACTCGTCCTCGTAATTTGCAAGAACTTCAGGAAGTTTCTTTTTAGTAAGCTTTCCAAAGACTTTACCACCAATTACAACAACTGGAGCAAGTCCACAACAACCAACACAACGAACTGCTTCAATGGAAAACTTCCCATCATCAGTTACCTGGTTAACTCCAATGCCCAGAATACTTTCAAGCTCTTCAACAAGATCCTCACCACCTTTCAGATAACAGGCAGTACCCATACAGACCTGAATATTATGTTTCCCCGGTTTCTCAAGCTTAAAGTAGTGATAAAATGTTATTACTCCATAAATTTTGGACATAGAAACATTTAGCATTTCAGATATTTTTTTTGCAGCAGCCCTGGGAATATAAGAAAATTCTTCCTGAACTCTGTGCAAAATCATTATAAGATTTCCAGGTTGATTCTTCCAATCGTTAATAAATGAAATCAGCTCATCAGAGAATTTTATCTCTTCTACGCTCGCAACAGACATGAAACCTCCAGTATCAGTACGTATAATTCCCGCAATTTTAACTTAAAACCAATCTAATAGCAAATAAGTAAAACTGCCAATTTTTCATAAATTTCAATCAGAATATGTATTATTGTTAAACGAACTTAATATTTATTGCATAATAATTATATCTATTAATAACTTTATATTTATATTTATCAATATATCTAATAAAACAAACTATTTGTTCAAAAATTACTAATTATTGTATTTACATATGTATAATAACCCAATATAATAACACTTCCAGGATATTATTTTTAAATTTAAATTTAGAGAGTGTAAAAATGAATAAAGAATTTATTCTCAGACTGACAAAGTATAAACGATTAATTCACAAATTAAAATCCCTGGGATTTGAAAGAGTTTTTTCAAATAACCTCGGTGATGCAATTGGGGTAACTCCAGCTCTGGTTAGAAAAGATTTTTCCACTCTTCACCTCTCAGGAAATAAACGTGGTGGTTACAATATTGATATGCTTGTAGAAGAGTTTGATATTATTCTCGGCAGGAATTCACCACAAAATGTTATCCTGGTCGGCTGTGGAAGAATAGGTCAGTCTTTAATGAATTACCCTGGTTTTGTTTCGGATGATATTCATCTGGTAGCTGGTTTCGACCTGGATCCAATAAATGTAAAAGACAGCACATCTATTCCTGTGTATGGAATGGATAAACTTGAAAATTATGTTACAGAAAATGATATAAAGGTTGGAATTATAGCAGTCCCTGGAGATGAAGCTTCCAGTGTTCTGGATAAAATGGTTTCTGTAGGTATTCGAGGTGTCCTGAATTTTGCTCCAGTTGAGCTTAAGTGTCAAAAATATGACTGTGACTGTCCATGTGTAATACAGAATGTAAACATAGGACTGGAACTTGAACATCTTTTCTATCAGGTATCAACACAGGATACAGATTTTACTGCAGAAAGAGAAGTTAAAGACAAAAAAGAGTAAGCATCACCTATACCCTATTTTTCTATTACCAGGAGAATAGGGAGATGATCTGAATAACCATAACCAGTTTCAGTTTTCCAGGACAAAGGTTTCCCCCATCTATTTAAAAGATAATCATCTGTTACAACACTAAAGCTCTTATATTCAAATCCCGTACCATTAAACATTGTAGAATTAAGCAGAACATGATCAATAGTTTCCCATGAATCGTTGTATACATATGAACCGTACATTTCCGTATATGTACACCAGGGAGTGTAAAGTAGAATGGATTCCGATCCCATTGTAGAGACGCGATTAATAGCATCTCTACTACCTGTTATAAGAATTGATCCTGTTATATTTCGGGAAGGGTTATCCTCAAAAGGGATTAAGGCTGTAGTATAATCTCCATTATTTCGACGATATTCATCCCAGTTTTCATTTAAATCACCAAGGACCACAATCTCCACCATAGGATCTGCTAATTGCAGTTCATTTATACGCCGGCTTAACAAAGCAGAAGAAGCTATTCTCTCAGGTTCTGTATTTTCCGCCCCGCCTAATTTCGATTTCCAATGATTATTAAAAACATGTACAATACTTGTATCCAGTACAATAGATGCCTCAAGTATGGGTCTGCCTATTAATTTTCCATCACTCAGAACTTGATGTACTTTAATATTTCTCAATTCAAAACGACTGATTAAACCCAACTGTATTGCAGAACCCTCAGTTTCTGTAACAATTATGTAGTTGTAACCCAGACCTTTTAAGTAGCTGTCAACCAGGTCTTCAGCCACACGTTTATTTTCTATTTCCTGTAGAGCAATAAGATCAGGACCGCCGGAAACTGAACGACGAATAAGTTCAGAAAGATTGAATAATCTGGTATTATACTGGCTAATACCCCATTCGTTATTTGAAGGATCAAATTCAGGGTACTCAGTCCCATTATCAGAATCATCAAAAATATTTTGTGTATTGTATGACATAAAGATTATTCTATTCTGAAAGATATCAGAACCAGGAAGAACACATCTTGTACAGGATATAAAAATGACAAGAAATATGGATAGGATAAAAAAAATTACTATCCGCCCTTTAAATTGTTTGTTTCTCATACAATACAGTATAGGGCAAATAGTAATTCTGCTTCAAAAAGTAAAGCTTTTTT
>DAOWEB010000295.1 GCA_030638735.1 Spirochaetaceae bacterium | reverse complement strand
GCTGGTAATAGTGAAATATGTATTGACAGTCGCCTGATCCACTACAACGAAATTCGGTTGACAGGCACCAGTGATTCAACCCCCCGGCATGTAGAAAAAGCAGTTGAACTACTGGGACGCAGTAGTTTCCCTGCTGATAAAATTGCAACCCATGTTCTGCCCCTCGACGGCTTCGAAAGAAGTCTTGAGCTTATGAAAAGCGGTGAAGCACTCCGGGTTGTATTGAGTCCTTAAAGGAGAAGAGAAGAAATGGCAGATTATTTACTGGGTCTCGATAATGGCAGTACTGTTATCAAAGCCGCTATCTTTGGTACATCAGGAATAGAACTGGCAGTTTGTGGAGAGAAGATACAAATGCTTACACCCCAGGCTGGATGGTATGAACGCGATCTGGATGAAATATGGATGGCTAATGTCAGAGCAATTAAGGCAGTTCTGAATAAGGCAGGATTGACCGGTGAAGATATCGCCTCAGTCGGTATAACCGGTCATGGTAACGGACTGCATTTAGTAGATAGAAACGGAGAACCTGTTTACAATGCAGTCGAAGGAGCCGATTCCAGAGCCGCAGGATACCTGAAACAATGGGAAGAAGATGGTACAGCGGAAAAAGTTTTCCCCCTTATTACACAAAATCTGTTTGCATCCCAATGGCCTCCCCTTCTGGCATGGTTCAGAGATAACAAACCGGAAGTTCTGGATAAAGCAGAGACAGCTTATTTTGTTAAAGACTATATCCGGTTCAAACTAACAGGAGAACGATATATAGAAATGACAGATCTCTCGGGTTCCGGAATTATAAATGTCCCGGAAGGCCGTTATGATGAACGGATTCTGAAGGCTTTCGGATTATCTGCATATAGCAGACTTTTTCCTGAAATAAAGAAGTCCGATGAGGTTTGCGGGTATATAACTCCCAATGCCTGTGACAGCACAGGGTTAGCTCCTGGTATTCCAGTTGCAGGAGGAGCATTCGATATCGATGCTGCAGGCCTTGCTCTGGGCTTAAATAATGAAACTAAATTGAATCTGATAGCCGGTACCTGGTGTAATAATCAATATATCAGCAGTGTTCCGGTCATCGACAGGGACTTGTTTATGGTAAGCCGCTATGCAATTGACGGATACTTTCTTGTACTTGAAGGGAGCGCCACATCTGCAAGCAATCTGGAATGGTTTGTGTCGGAACTTATGGAAAAAAATGGGATTCAGACAAAACCGGGACAAAATATCTATGAGTTCTGTGATCAGGAGGTGGAACATACCTCTGCAGAGGATACGGAAATTATCTGCCTGCCCTTTCTCTATGGAAATAACTGCGGTGGGAATGCCAGGGCGGCATATATTGGGATGGAAGGACATTATACACGTAAAGATATCCTGCGGGCGATTTATGAAGGTATAGTATTTTCTCATAGAACTCATATCGAAAAACTCTTGAAACACAGAGGAAAACCTGCGGAGATAAGAATGGGCGGCGGCGCCGGCCGCTCAAAGGTCTGGACCACGATTTTTGCTGATGTATTGCAGATACCAATTGAGATTACCCGTGGAACGGAGACAGGTGCACTAGGTGCGGCAATTTGTGCAGGTACAGCAGCTGGAATCTTTCCTTCCCTGGAAGATGGCATAGAAAAAATGGTGAGACTTGACCGGAGGGTTGAACCGAATCCGGAAAAGGCCGCCGTTTATGACAGAAAATATAATAACTACAAACGGGTTATCACTGCTTTAGAGGAATATTGGAGATAAAGATGACAGGAAAAGAAAGATTATCTGCAGTACTTGATAACCAACTGCCGGATAGGATTCCAACTTTTGAATGGTTTATAGATTCAAAAGTTGGGAAAGCTCTAACCGGTAGTGACGATATTCTGGATATTGTAGAAAAACTGGATTTGGATGGAATAAATATTCGACCGGACTACTCCAGCAAGACAGGAGAAAACGGTGTTTTTACAGATGAATGGGGTTTTGAAAAAAAGTGGACAGCTGAAGTGCTTCCTGTAATCTCCCGTCACCCACTGGGGGATATTCGTGACCATAAGAACTACCAGTTTCCTGATCCCGGAGCTATTAACAGGTTTAGTACTATCGAACGGGCTCTGAAAAGATTTGATAATCGAAAAGGAATTATCCTGAATGTAAGAGACGGTTTTTCTGATATGAGGGATTTGCTGGGGTATGAAAACGCCCTTATGGGGATTTATCTGGAGCCGGAAGCTTTTACTTCTCTGCTGGATAGAGTTGTTGATTACAACATAGCCATCGCCGGTATTGCAAAGGAGCGTTATGGACTGGAGATTGTCGCCACTACAGATGATGTTGCCACTGCTGATGCGATGTTAATTAATCCGGATGTCTATATGGAATTTATTGGACCGGCATTCAAGAAAGCAATTCAGGGATTTAAGGACCTGGGCTATAAACATATAAAACATTGTGATGGAAAAATTGATGACATACTCGATTTCTGGATTGACTGCGGCATAGATGCCATTGATCCTGTTGACCCTGCAGCTGGTTATACTCTGGCCGGATTCAGGGAAAAATATGGTGACAATCTTTGTCTTAAAGGTAATGTCGACTGTCGCGGTGCACTCAGTTCAGGAACACCGGAAGATGTTGCCCTTGAAACAAAGATCTGCCTTGAGTCAGGGAAAAGAGGGAGTATGATTCTTTCATCCAGCAACACAATTCATAGTGGTGTAAAGCCGGAGAATTATATGGCGATGTTGGTTACCGTTAAAAATTTTCAGCTGAAAGCTGAATCCTGATAAGGAGAAACAGTGTTTGTCAAAGACCCGCTATATCAACAGTTAGCTGAGCAGCTTAGAAAAAAAATTACCGCTGATGAATATATGGTAGGTGATTTGTTTCTAACAGAAAAAAAAATCTGCAGCGAGTTTCAGGTTAGCAGAGCTACTGCCAACAAAGCAATATCTATTTTAATTGCTGAAGGACTTCTTGAAATAAGGAAAGGAATAGGAACATTTATAAAAAACAAAGAAAGTCAATACAATATAAATTCTCTGATAAGTTTTACAAAACTGGCTGAAGGAGTCGGCAAAAAAATTGAAACCAGGGTGCTACAGTTTAATTCCCTTAATCAGGATGAACTCTTTCAAAAAGCCCTGGAAAAATTGGATTTGGATCCCAAAGAGAAAGTTACTTATATAGAAAGAATTCGTAGTCTTGAGGGTATCCCTTCTATTTTGGATCGAAGACTGGTACGAACAAAGTTCTGTCCCGAATTGACAGAAGAAAATTTGCAGGGCTCCCTGATTTCAACCCTCACAGGAGATTATAATCTGGTAATTTCGGCATGGGATCGGGTCATTCGTGCAGTATCAGTCAATAAAAAAGAAGCTGAATTACTTAAGATTGACGAAGGAGAAGCAGCCCTAATGCTGGAAGCTGTAGGTTTTATCAACAAAACTACCCCACTCTGGTACGAATGGACTCTGTTTAACGGAAGAAATTTTGTATTTCATAACAGGTTTGAAATCAGGAAAAAGGGACCAGCAGAAGAACGGGTCTTTTTCGGACACCGGGACAAAATATAAAGAAAATATAAATTGACAATTATAAGGAGAACCACATGGAAAAGCAATTAAAGAACAAAGTATGTGTAGTTACAGGATCAGCCCGGAGTATAGGACTGGCAATTGCCGAAATGTACTGTAGACATGGCGCAAAAGTGGCAATGATGGATATTCTGCCCGAAGTACTTGAGCAGGCAGAAAAACTGGCTGGAGAAGGATATCCTGTAAAGGGATACACCTGTGACATAACAAATCAGGAAGTGGTTATGAAATGTTTCAAGTCCATTGAAGCCGATTTTGGAGATATCTATACCCTTGTAAATACAGCAGGAGCCGTAGATCAGCAGTCCATAGATGAAATTACTCCCGAGCATCTGAACAGAATGATGAATATAAACGTAAACGGCACTGTTTATTGCTCTCAGGGAGCGCTTAAGAGTATGAAAAAACTGGATAATGGCCGGATAATTAATTTTGCATCCAAATCCGGTAAAACAGGTTCAGCTCTTATGGGATCATACTCTGCAGCCAAAGGGGCTGTTATTTCACTAACCCATGCAATGGCTTTTGAACTGGCAGAAAATAATATTAAGGTCAACTGTCTCTGTCCTGGAATAGTAGATGATTCCGGTGTCTGGGACAGTGTCAGTAAGGGGTATATAGAAAATATGGATATGTCCAGGGATGAAGTAATCAAAAATTTCACTGCCAAGATTCCGTTAAAGCGGCTCTGTTATAAACAGGACATTGTGGCCTGGTGTGAATTTTTGACTATCCACGGTGACTACAATACCGGTCAGGCTTTTAATGTTTCCGGCGGACGGGAAGTGCACTAATTAAGTTGTTAAAAAAGCAACATAAGTAAGGAGAATTATATGTTTAATGGCGGGTATCTGGGAAAATTATTAAGGATCAATCTATCCACTCAGAATGTTTCTATAGAACAGGTTAAAGATGAAAACTTTAAAAAGTATCTTGGAGGCCGGGGGCTGGCAGCCAAATATTACTATGATGAAATTGGATCGGATGTAGAACCCCTTTCAGCTGAAAATAAACTTATCTTTGTAACAGGCCCCATAACAGGTCTTAAACTGCCTACATCGACGAAATTTCAGCTTTCAACAAAATCACCCATTAGCGGTCATTATCTCTGCTCCAACAGCAGCGGAACTTTTGGACCCTACCTTAAAATGGGAGGGTTCGATGCCCTGATTATTGAGGGTGAGGCAGATGACTGGACCTATATAAAAATTAAAGATGATGAAGTAAGTTTCCACTCTGCTGAAAAATATCTGGGTATGGATACAGTGGAGACGGAGAAAGCTCTTAAAGAGGAAGCTGAAACAAAACGTACTTCTGTAATGTGTATTGGAAGTTCTGGTGAAAACCAGAACCATCTGGCCTCCATTATTGTAGATACACGATTTTTTGGGCGCGGAGGCGGAGGCGCAGTAATGGGTGCCAAAAAGCTGAAAGCAGTAACAATCACCGGAACTGGAACTATTCCTGTGGCTGACAGAGAGATGATGAAAGAAGTTAATAAAATAGCTTTAGCTGATCTAAAGGTTTCCAGGGCAAGTATAAGTAAATATGGAACTCATCAGCTGGTTGAAGCAATAAACGGAGCAGCTTCAATGCCTACCCGGAACTTTCAGAGTTCATACTTTGAAGATGGAGATAAAATTGATGCTCATCAGATGCTCTCTGATTATTTAGTAAAAAGCACAGCATGTTATATGTGTCCTATTGCCTGCGGAAAACTGAACGAGGTTAAGGAAGGTCCCTATGCCGGCGCAATGTCCCGGACAGAATATGAAACTATAGGTATGCTTGGTGCCAACTGCGGAATAAGCGATTTTGCAGCTATTATAAAGGCCGCACAACTTTGTGATGAATATGGAATTGATACTATGTCAACAGGTGCCGGTGTTAGTATGATTATGGAGCTCTTTGAAGAGGGGCTTATTACTAAAGAGGATACTGACGGAATCGAAGCACGTTTCGGCAGTCCGGAAGCTCTTATAGGCCTCGTTAAGCTGATAGCAGAAAAGAAAGCTATTGGAGATCTTGTTTCCCGTGGGATGCTGGGGGTCCTTGAAGAACGGCCTGAATGGGAGCCATATGCAGTACACGTAAAAGGGATGGGTCTTGCTGCCTATGATCCAAGGGGGATTCATGGTAATGCTCTTACATACGGAACTTCGAGCAGAGGTGCCTGTCATTGTGTAGGGGGATATACAGTTACTACTGAACTCTTTGATGAGAAGTACGACCGTTTTGGCCTGGAAGGTAAAGGTGAACTTGTAAAAAATGCACAGAACACCCGGGCCTTTGTTGACAGCATTGGAATATGTACAGTTGCCCGAAGAGCACTGGGATTTAGTGACAGTCCTACCGGTAATGCCCTGCTGGCAGTAACAGGTTATGACTTTACACCCCTGCTGCCCGAAATAGGAAACAGAATCTATAACATCGAGCGTATGATATTAAACAGAGAAGGTGTTCGTCGTATTGATGATCAGATTCCCTACCGACTGAAGAACTATCCCGTAGCTGACGGGCCAATCAAAGGTAGGGTTGTCACAGATGAGATGTATAACACTATGCTCAGTGATTTTTACTCAGTCAGAGGCTGGGATGGGGATGGTATTGTTATGGAAGAGACTGTTACAGCAACAGGCCTTGACAGCTTATGAACAACATTGCCTGGTCACAAACAAGTTTGCTGATCGGCTTAGAATCGTACCGTAAGGAGATAGTCCTGAGGAACGAGGTCTAATGAAACCGAAGGAGAAAGATAAATGAAAGCAGCAGTATACATGGGCGGAGCTAAAAATATACAAATAAAAGAAGTACCCGACCCTGTCCTTGAAGAAGGAGAAGTGCTTATAAAAGTGGGAGCTGCCAATATCTGTGGTGTAGACAGCCGCACCTATAATTTTGGAGATAAAAAGATTGAGCCTCCAAGAATACTGGGACATGAGTTTGCAGGAACTGTAGTGGACGGAGCACGGCCTGAGCTTGGGATCAATATTGGTGACAGAGTTACATCTTATGTAGTAATTCCTTGCGGAACCTGCATCTACTGTAAACGGGGAAGGGCCAATATGTGTGAAACAAGGACCACATTTGGTTATCAGCATGACGGCTCATTTGCCGAGTACATAGTAATACCCAAAAAGGCAGTGGATAACCGTCATCTTTTCCACATTCCTGAACACATAAATTTTGAAGAAGCATCTCTGGCAGAACCCTTGGCAACAGTCCTGAATGCTCATGGCAAGCTGAATATAGGTATTAAAGACACTGTAGTTGTTCTGGGAGCAGGTCCAATCGGAATCCTTCATAGTCTTGTTTCAAAAATAGAAGGAGCCAACCATGTCTGTCTGATGGATATTTCCGAAGGGCGGCTTAAGCTTGCAGAAAAATTTGGATTTGATTCCTATATTAAGGTTAAAGATGACGGAAGTCATATTGAGACAGTAAAAGCAATGAACGACGGTTTGGGACCTGATGTGGTTATTGTGGCCAATACTGCAGCCCAGTCCCAGGTGGAAGCCCTGGAAATGGCAGGAAGATGTGCAAGAGTTGAGTTCTTTGGAGGGCTTCCAAAGTCTAACCCCTATGCAACCTTAAACACAAATCTAATACATTACAGAGAACTTATTGTTTCCGGTTCCTTTTCTTCAAAGATTGAAGATTTCCGTAATTCCCTTAAACTTATATCCACCGGACTGCTTCCGGCAAAGGATATTATCACCCATAGATTTAAACTTGATGATATGCTGAAGGCTTTTGAAGTTATCCCTTCAGGAAAAGCAATTAAAGTCAGCATCCAACCAGGAGAATAAAAGATGTTATTATCACCGCTACAGGCAAAGAAACTAATTAAGTATGCAATAGAAAAGGAATTCGCCCTCTTTGCAGTAAATGCAGACAGCCCTGCTGCAATCCGTGATTGTCTTCAGGCAGCAAAAGAGGCTAAGGCTCCTATTATTATTGAAACAAGTATGTGGCAGCTGGAAGGAATCAGCTTTGGTGCAGGAGATCCTGTTAGAGGAATCGCACAGTATATTGCACACACCAGTCTTTTAGCAAATTCTGATGAGTTCATGGAAGTTCCTGTACTCTATCACACCGACCACATTAGGGGGCCCCAGGCAGAGGAAATACTTATTCAAGCAGTTAAAGGATTACCAATTAAAGGCTTTGGAGAGGAACTTCTGCTAAGTCCTTCAACTATTTCACTGGATGCAGCCCAGCTGACACCGGTGGAGAACATTAGAATCCTGAATACCCTGATAGAGACCTCAAAAGAGTGCGGAAGGGAAATTACTCTGGAGATGGAGGCAGGCCTGGACGGAGGTCTCACAACTCACGAAGAAGCAGAAGCACTTGTAATGGGAGTAGAAAATAAATATCCTGGATATATTGCCATGTTTGCGCCGGGACTCGGTAATCAGCATGGGTTCAGCAAAGACGGCTATCCGGGATTTGCTGCAGATAATATCACGCAAAGCTCAAAACAGATGAAAGAACTGACCGGCCGTGATATTGGTATAGTACTTCATGGATCATCCGGCCTGTCCCACGATCAGGTTCGGGAAGCCGTAGCCTGTGGTCTTACTAAAATGAACTGGTCCACAGACGGTATAATTGTACGGTCGGCTGCAGCTCTGGAATACTATAAGAAATATGAGAAAGAACTGACTCCGGGTCAGGCTGAGTTCAAAGAGAGGGCCATGGATAACGGTCAGGGACAGTATGTATCAGAAACCTTTGTTCCTGTGATTAAGAAGATGATTGATTTGTTAAACGGAACTGGTACAGCTCCTGAATTTATGGAATCTATTAAATAGAAAGCCGGGCTGTTCATAATTAAAGGAGTACCGGTGGATTAGTTTCTGTCCGGTACTCCCTGTTACTTCATAAGATTTTTAACATTGTGAATACATACCCAGGGATGGCTGGGATTTAAGAATGGGGCCTATTCTGTTATGAAATTCATATGAATCCCCACGGTACAGTACTTCAGCAAAGTATAGAGGAGTATCTTCATCGACATATGGTACAAAATGCATAAGAAAACCAGTTATATCCATTTCCAACTGAAAGAGTTCTCTGTTTTTTCCACTTATAAGAGTGGAACGAATAGTCTCATCCATTCGCTGCAAATACATACCGTAGGTCTTTGTAATTGCATCGTACACAGAAATATCAATATCCTCCGGTTTAAGAGGAGGATCAAAGAATCGGGTCCTGAAGTAATGGCACTCAATTATTACAGGCTTATTGTCAGCCAGACGAAGACGTTTGGCTACAGTAATCTTCTCTTCCTTACCAATACCCAGTCTGTCCATGATAAAAGGATTAATTTCTCTTGCAGTAGTCTGGTAAAAATCGAGGATTTTTGTAGATGGTTTTTGGCCCATTGCCAATGTCTTGTTGGTAAAACTCAAATTTTCATGGAAATGTTTATCAATGGGGCTTTGATTGACAATAAACGTTCCGATCCCTTTTCTGAATTCCAAAATTCCTTCTGTCAGGAGTGAAGACATGGCTTTATTGGCAGTAGCCCTGCTGACATCAAACCGTTCACAGATCTGCCGTTCTGACAGAAATTTATCTTCAACTTTATACTCGTCACTTCCAATCAATTCCTGCAGCACCACTTTCAGCTGCTCATACAAAGGAGTGCGTATTAAATCTGTTTCAGCCATACATTATTCTAGATTATCTTATGTCTACTTTCAAGAGGCATGCTGGTTTGAGATTACTTATATAATTATTTATAATGTTGTAATAACAAAGTGCCGGGAGTATCCGGAATTTAGGGGGAACACCCAATGAACAGGAACAAAGAAATAACTATTACTATAGAATATCTGGTAAATCTTTCAGAGAAATCCGGAACACGCAAAGAAGATGTAGATTTTCCCAGGGGAAGCACTATGAATGATGTCATCGGGTACCTGAAAAAAACAAGAGATATTATTCTTCCCAGTCCAGGGATATTAGCACTCCTGAATGGGAGAGGGTGGGACCAGTTTCAGGATAAGTGGAATAAGCCTCTTATTAACGGTGATTCCCTCCTGCTGCTTCCTCCAATATCCGGAGGGTAATTTTTTTTGGGAGAGGGTTTTATATGCTGCAGAAAGAAGAAAAAGAAAGGTATCACAGACAAATCATCTTCCCTGAATTAGGGGAGAGTGGACAGGAGAAACTGAAGGTCTATCAACAAATACGAGAGACAAACCAAATCCCTCCTTCTATCAACGCAGACCAATGGGAAAGCCAATGGCATGAAGACTTGCAGCAGGCTGGCATTCT
>DAOWEB010000404.1 GCA_030638735.1 Spirochaetaceae bacterium | reverse complement strand
ATTTGGTCGTATGGGAATGAAGCTATGTGCAGGTACTATTCCCCTCCAATCAAAAGTTTATATGATTTACGGAGGATTTATTCAGCACTGGGTTGAACCTATTGGGATCAGTATAGCGACTGTAAAGGAAGGGCAAACAATTGGCCTGGAGAATGGTGATTTTGAATATGCAGTGTTGTCCCAAAATGTATTGCAGCTTCTGGATTTTGCCAGTGGAAAGAACCTGCAAGTGTTGGAATATGAAAAAAAGGAACAACTAGCATTTAGAAAGAATCTTGGATTTAATTCCAGTTTAAATTCTGTAATTCGAACATCCAGTATAATAAAGAATCTTAGTAATAAAACTGATAGCAAATTCTCTCTTTCAGATAAAGAGATGGATGAAACAGAGATACTTGAAAAGTGCAAATTAGCGAAGGATCATAGTGCCATAGCATCTTTATATGTATTTAAGTTGATGATACACTATTATTATGATGATTTTGAAACAGCCCTTATTTATTCTAAAAAAGCAGAAAAGTATGAAAGAGGACTTCTTGGTCAATTTACATATATCTGGCTTATTTGGTTTACTGCATTAAGTCATATAAAATTATTAAATAAATTAACAGCCAAAAAACAATTAAAAATAATAAACGAAAAGTATAAACTGCTGTCGGGTTTTACAAAACATGCCCCTGCTAATCACAGTCATAGGGTATTTCTTATTAAAGCAGAACTGGCCAGATACAGAAAGAAAGATACTATTGCAATTTTAAATTATGATCTGTCCATTAAATACGCTGCAGAAAACGGGTTTATTCAGGATGAAGCTCTTGCCAGTGAATGCGCCGGTGAATTTTATTTTGACAGGGAGAAAGAAATTGTAGCTAAAGCATACATTTCTCTTGCATATGACTGCTACCTAAAATGGGGTGCCTTGAGAAAAGTGGACCATCTTAAAGAGAAATATCCTTTCCTTCAGGATATTCCAAAAAACATGACTATCTCAGAAAATATAGCAGAGCATGTTTCCAGAATTGTTGATGTTGCAAGTGTTATATCTGCTTCCCAGGCCATTTCAAAAGAAATAGTATTAAGGGATTTAATTAATACCGTTTTGAAAATAGTAATACAAAACAGCGGAGCTCAAAGAGGATTATTATTTTTTACAGACCCTCAGACAAATTTTCAATTAAAAGCTATAGCTACCTTTAAAAACCAAGACTATCAGATAGAACTGGATCCTATTCCGTATACAAATGATGATAAAATTTATCCACAAAATATTTTAGATTATACAGGAAGAAGTAAAAAAGCACTCATTATCCATAACGCAGGGATAAGTATTGAGTATTCCAACACAAAGTATATTCAAGATAACAAGGTCATGTCTGTCCTCTGCCTGCCCCTTCTCCATATGGATAAAATGATCGGATGTATTTATCTGGAAAATAATCTGTCACCTGGTATTTTTTCCTCTGAACGACTGGAAGTATTAAAACTACTGGCAGGGCAAATTGCTATCTCACTGGAAAATTCCCGACTGTATGAATCTCTGCAGCAGAGCTATTCCAACCTGCAAAAAAAAGAGCTGCAAAATCAGGATCAGTTTCAACAGCTTATCCAGTCGGAAAAATTGGCATCACTAGGTATCCTGGCAGCATCTATAACTCATGAAATAAGCAACCCCAATTACGCCATTCAGCTTAATTCAGAGTTTCTGGCAAGCAGCAAAACAGATATATTTACCTTACTTGAAGAATATTCGTCAGATCTGGAAGGAGTACAGATAAATGGACTTTCCTTTAATGAGTTCAGAGGAAAATTCTCCCAGGTTATTGATACTATTCTTAATTGTTCAAGACAAATAGACGGTGTTATAAAGGAATTAAAAAATTACACCCGACGGGAACCTGAAAAACCAATGACTAAGCTGCAAATAAACCCCCTCATTAAATCTACAGTAATGATGTGTACAGGATTTATTGAAAAAGCTACAGACAATTTTTCAATGCAGCTTCAAGACAATCTTCCGTTGGTACTAGGGCATAACCAGAAGTTGCAGCAGGTACTAATGAATCTGATAATAAACGCCTGTCAGGCATTACCTGACAAAACCAGTAGCTTATATATTGAATCCTGTTACAAGAAAACAGACTATCAGGTACAGATAAAAATAATTGACCAGGGCACTGGGATTATAACCGATCATTTTGAACAGATCAGCAAACCATTCTTCTCCACAAAAGGAAGTATGGGACTTGGATTATCAATTTCTGAAGAAATTATTAAACTGCATAATGGTACATTAGAGTTTATCCAAAATAAGAATACAGGTACTGCTGTAATTATCTCTTTACCTATAACAGAAAAGGAAATATTGACCCTATGAAACTATTCCCCAAAAATCCGGTATTAATTATTGATGATGAAATAGCAATCCTGGATGGACAAAAAACAATTCTTCAATCTGAAGGTATTAATAATATTATTTGTATATCTGAAAGTCGGGATGTAAAACATATTATGTTGGAACAGGCAATAGACGTTGTCTTACTGGATTTAACCATGCCGGAAATATCAGGTCGGGAAATACTTAAATTTATTTCTGAAAATTATCCTGATTTACCTGTTATTATTATTACAGGAACCAATGACATAACAAAAGCAGTAGAATGTATGAAAGATGGCGCTTTTGATTATATGGTAAAATCAGTCGAAAAAAGCAGATTAATAAGCGGAGTTAAAAGAGCTATTGAGCATCGCATGCTTAAGAATGAAAATAGAGAACTAAGAAGTTACCTGCTAACAAATCAATTAAAACATCCTGAAGTTTTTTCTAATATTATAACCGGAAACAAACAGATGCAGCAATTATTTTCCTATGCCGAGTTGATTGCAGATTCATCGGAACCTGTATTGATTACAGGAGAAACAGGTGTTGGTAAAGAATTATTTGCAAATGCAATCCATTCTGCCGGGAATAATAAAGGCGAGTATATTGCAGTCAACGTTGCCGGAATTGATGATTTAACATTTTCTGATACTTTATTTGGGCATCGGAAGGGAGCATATACCGGAGCTATGGATGCACGGCAGGGTTTATTACAGCAGGCTAAGGGTGGGACCATTTTACTTGATGAAATAGGAGATCTTTCAAAAGAATCACAGGTAAAACTATTAAGACTCATAGATAACGGTGAATATTATGCTCTTGGATCAGATATCCCTCAAAAGTCAGATGCCAGAATTATTGCAATAACAAATAGAAATATGGAAGAAATGGTGGAATGCGGTGCTTTTCGCAGAGATCTATTTTACAGATTAGATACACACTCAATAACCATACCCCCACTTCGGGAAAGGAGGGAAGATCTTTCCTTATTAGTAGATCACTTCTTAATTGATACTGGAATACCTTATACATCTGAAATCATATCTCTTCTTACATTATATGATTTCCCCGGTAATATAAGAGAATTAATAGCACTACTAATTGATTCTGCCAGAAGGAGTGTTATAGAGGAATCTCTTTTGAAGATAATACAAAAAAAATTGAACCTGGAAGATAACTCAACAGTTGAAAGTTTTAGAGAGAATCTACTTTTATCAGGTTCACAAACTTTACCAACCCTAAAACAGACAACAGAATTACTAATTAAAGAGGCAATGAAACGTAGTAATGGAAATCAGACCTCAGCTGCACGGATATTGGGAATATCAAAACAAGCTTTAAGTAAAAGACTGCAGCAGAATTAAGTTATTCCTCTGAATAGTTACTAAAGATTCTGTAAAACTCTACAAAAACTACCAAAGCATCATTACTTACTCCAGTTTTCCTAATAGTTTCCTGTTTAAGATTTTTTAACCTTTCTCTAATATCCCCACGCTGTTTTTTAGCTTCCAGCTTAATCAGTTTTTTAACAGGGAATATCCTCTCAACAACCTGTATCAGATCTTTAAGATCATAATTACCGGATTTTACTAAAGCAGGAAGATCCTGAATATTTAAGTATTTTGTCATCCATAGTGATTCAATCTCTATAGAATCCATACCATCAATTTTTTCTCCTGCAGAAAGAGGATCAATTTTACACCTTATAGATTTGAATATTAAAGTAAGAAAACTATCTGTTTTATCTTCCGGTCTTATTCCATCATAACCGTACCGAAACGTTTGTTCCACAAGTGCAGGAAGTTTTACCTTTCGATCTTTCCAGGCCTTCCACGCTGCAATACCACCACCTACCGTAAATAATAATTCATCTACAAGAGGCAGTGGATCTGGAATAACCCAATTAATAATTCCCAGAATAAAAACTCCTACTCCTGCTGTAAAGAGTGTATTTAATCGTTCTATATACTTCAGTTGTTTTTTCTTAAGTACCTCTTTTAACGTACTTTCGATATCAGTTATTGCTTTCGGAGAGCATCCATCAAATATCCGAATACTAATTTTTTGTGCAAGAATATCTTCAGCTTTGCAATCCGGATATGCAATTGAATATTCTGAACCTTCAAAAGAAGATGGAAGAATATAGATATATTTGAGATCAGAATCTTCAGTTTTATTAGACGGCACCAGATTATATTTCATACTACAAGAATATCCACATCATACTTAGAAATAACTTTATCGACTGAAAGAAGTGTCAAATTGTCAACAATTGCCTGTGCAATTAATAAACGATCAAAAGGATCCTTATGGTACATGGGCAAATGAGATACCTTCCCAGCATGCTGCCAGGAAATAGGAAGCTCCCTAAAATTCTGATCGAGGAGAACTTCCAGGTAATTATCAGGGATATCCAGTTTTCCAATAGCACTTTTTATACTTATTTCCCAAATGGATGCTGCACTTATAAAACAAATATTATTTTTATCAGCAATAGCCAGACGATATTTTTGAGGAAGCAAATTATTGTCATCCAACCACCATAAAATTATATGGGTATCAAGAATAAGATTCATAAGTCTATATCATTCCAAATGATTCAGCCAGATTGTCAGGAAGGCTGTCAAAATCATCAGCAATTCTAATTTTCCCTTTTAAACCTCCAGGAATACGTTCTACTTTTTTGCCAGGGTATTTCCCCAAAACAGCAACTGGCTTACCTGCTTTTTTTATAATTACTTCCTCACCTTCAAGAACCTTCTCTATAAGTGCAGAAAAATGTGCTTTTGCTTCAGTTATGGTATTCACTATCATACAAAGCCTCCAATCAGACCAGATCTGGTCTGATCTTATAAATATACATTTTAAATCAAAGAAAATCAACAAATTGAAACAAGTAGGGGCGGGTCGTAACCCGCCCCTACTTGACGGCCATATACGTTCATTATAGGATATAATTATTCATACAGGTTCCGCCTATGCGGATAATAGGGAAACAGGTGAAATACCTGTGCGGTCCCGCCACTGTAATGGGGTTTTGCTACTAATATACCACTGTCTGTCAATTTGAATGTTTAGTCGGGAAGGTAGAAGCAAATAGTCCCCGGAGCCAGGAGACCTGCCTGTTTGAAATTACCCGTTTATTGGTTTGCGTAGAACAGACCAGGGTATGGACAAACCCATCTTTAGTGGATCCATATCCCAAAATACCTATTTTAAGGAAAGGATATGAGAAAATTTTTCAGCATTACGATTCTATTATACACTATTGTTTCTTTTTTTGCATTTGCAGAAGGGGAAAGGGAAATTCAACCAACAGTGTCAGAAACAGGAATTACTATTGTAGATTCCTATGACAGAACTGTTACAATCGAGAAAGCTGCTGCAAGAGTAGTTTCTATTGCTCCGAGTGTTACAGAAACAATATTTGCCCTGGGAATGGGTGATATTCTTAAAGGAAGAACCGATTACTGTGACTATCCTTCAGAAGCCCAGAATATTCCAAGCATTGGAAGCCTTAGAGAACCTGATATCGAAGCAATTGCAGAACTTAATCCGGATATAGTAATTGCATCTACACACTTTACAAATGAGTCTCTGGAAAAATTAACTGCTCTTTCAATTCCCGTGGTTGTACTTGCAGATCAGGACAGTTTTGAGGGAGTATACCATACAATAGAGAATATAGGGCATTTAACTGGTTCAGATGAAGCTGGTGTAGCTCTAATCTCTTCTATGAAAACCACAGTTAATTCTGTAATAGATGCCGTTAAAGGAAAAGAAAAACCTTCAATTTATTATGTAATTGGTTTTGGTGAATACGGGGACTTTACTGCTGGCGGAGATACCTTTATTCACCAGATTATTAACATGGCCGGTGGGAATAATATTGCATCCGGTATAAAAGGCTGGTCTTTCAGCCTGGAAAAAATTGTTGATTCTGATCCGGATATTCTTGTATGTTCAAAATTCTGGGATGCAAAAAAATCAATTATAGAAGCAAATGGATATAAAGATTTACGAGCTGTTAAGAATAATAATCTTTTTGAAATTGATAACAATATGCTGGACAGACAGGGACCAAGATTAGCAGAAGGCTTAAATGCGCTTGCTAAAATTCTTCATCCTGATGCATTTTAGGGTATAGAATGATATCCGGAAAATACAAAAATACCGTTTTTTTGCTGCTTGTTTTAATTCTTCTGGTGACTATCGTGATTGCGGGATCACTCGGTAGTGCAAGAATACCTTTCCCGGATGTTGTTAAAATTTTTATTTCTCCTATACTTGATACAGGAGACAGTATTAGAAACACTTCCAAAATAATAATATGGAAAATACGACTTCCCAGAATTATCCTGACAGTTATTGCAGGAATGGGACTTGGTATCAGCGGTGCTGTTTTCCAGGGAATTTTTCGAAACCCAATGGCTAATCCTTATATCCTCGGAATATCTTCCGGAGCTGCTTTTGGAGTTACACTCGGTATGACTATGGGACTGCAAATTACCTTTCTCGGGATAGGTGCAATTCCAATATCTGCTTTTATTGGAGCTATAAGTGCATCCATAATAGTTTACCTTATTTCAGGTGGAGGAAGGGATATTCTACCTCTTCTGCTATCGGGAATTGCCATGGGATTTTTATTATCTGCAATGATGTCCCTGCTAATGTATTTCAACAGATCTCAGCTTGAAAATATTGTTTACTGGACTATGGGAAGTTTTAATGCTGCTAACTGGCAAAAAGTTACTATTACTGCTCCGGTTATCCTATCAGGAAGCATCTTTATCATGATATTTGCACGGGATCTTAATTTGATGATACTGGGAGAAGATTCTGCAAACAGTTTAGGGATTTCTGTAAAAAAATCCCGACTGATATTCCTACTGGTTTCTACTATTATTACTGCCAGTGCAGTTGCTGTCAGCGGAGTGATTGGATTTGTAGGACTGATTGTTCCTCATGCAATGAGAATAATTACCGGTCCGGATCATAGAACTTTGATACCCTATAGTATGTTAGGGGGAGCAATTCTTCTCCTGGTCTCAGATACAATTGCAAGGACAATCATTGCACCTACAGAAATTCCTGTGGGAATTGTAACATCCCTTCTGGGTGCACCATTTTTCCTTTTTCTTTTAAACAGAATGAGGAATCCTAAATGATAGATGAAGTTATAATTGAAACAAAGAATCTTAACTGGGACTATAATGGAACTAAAGTACTTGATAATGTATCTATCAATATTAGGTTCGGAACTTTTACAGGGATTCTTGGTCCCAATGGTGCAGGAAAGACAACTCTTTTAAAACAAATTCTAAATCTTCTTCAGACAGAAAAAGACTCAATTCTAATAAGAGGAACAGATATAAAAACCTATTCACGAAAGGAACTTGCCCGAATCGAAGCCTATGTTCCTCAAAGTGTGAAAATTGATTTTAATTTTACTGTGGAACAGGTTGTATTAATGGGAAGAACTCCTTTTCTGGGAAGATTCGACAGAGAATCCAGAAAAGATATACAGATAGCAGAATGGGCAATGAAAGAAACAGGTGTAATAAAACTTAAGGACAAACTTATAACACATCTTAGCGGAGGAGAGCTGCAGAGGGTTGTTATTGCAAGGGCTCTGACCCAGGAACCTGTAATAATGGCTCTGGATGAGCCTACAAGCCATCTGGATATTCATCACCAAATAAACATTCTATCAATTCTACGTACACTGGCAAAAAGAGAAGGCCTTACAATAATTGCTGTACTCCATGATGTTAACCATGCTCTTGAATACTGTGATAATCTTTTTCTCCTGGATAAGGGTAAAATTGTTAATTCAGGACCACCTGAAGAGGTCATAACTCCTGGGGTTATGAAAGAAGTTTACAATCTAAATGTTCAAATTACTAAAAACCCTTTAACAGGAAATCCATACATGGTGCACGACTACACTTAATAGGTTGAGGAGGAACAAGGATGACAAGACTGCTTATTACTGGAGGGATAAAATCAGGAAAGAGCTCCTATGCCCTTGAACGGGCGGAACTTCTTGCTGGTAAAAAAAACTTTCTTGCAACAGCACTTCCTTTCGACAAAGAGATGAAAGAAAGAATTATCAGACATAAAAAAGAAAGAGGTCCGGATTATTTTACAACAGAGGAAGCTGTAGATATTCATCATCATGAAATGGATAATCTTATTCTGGATTGCATTACAGTCTGGATGAACAATCTTTTCTATCAAAACAGAGAAGAGGAATGGGGAAGTATCCTTACCCATTTTTTATCCCGTAATCAGAAAAATATAATTATAGTAACTAATGAAGTAGGTCTGGGAAATATTCCAATGGATTCAGTATCCCGAAAATATAATGAGTATCTGGCCGCAGCCAATAAACAAATAGCCGCATCTATGGATGAAGTAGTTCTTATGGTATCAGGATTACCTCTATGGGTAAAAGGAAGTAATAAGTGAATAAGCTCTACAACTCTTTTCTAACAACCTTTGGTCTTATTTGCAGAATACCGATCAGCTTCATATATAAGACAGATTTTTCAATGTTTGGATTCTTTTTTCCTGTTATAGGTCTTGTTGTCACGGCCCTTGTACTTGGATTATTTTCATTATTAAACCCTTTGCTGTCCCAATCTGGAATTACAGTTTTTTTAATTTTAATTATTCAGTATGGATCGTTCAACCTTTTCCATTTTGACGGACTTCTGGATTGTGCAGATGCATTTTTATATAACACAACAAAGGAAAGACGTCTTGCCATTCTTACAGATAAAAGAACAGGAGCCTTTGCAATTTTTTCAGGTGCTGTATATCTCCTTTTTAAAATCTATCTTTTATTCACATCCGTATCAATAGTAAATTCAAGCGGATTGAACTGGATATGGATTCTAATTTTATTTTCATACCCTCTGACAGGGAGAATAGCAGGATCTATTATGCCTGCAATTATAGCTCCTGCAGAAGATCCTGGTCTTGCAGAGGTACTAATAGACTATTCTTTCCTACTTGTTCTTATAGGAATACTACTCTCACTGTCAGTACCTATCTCTATAGTTCTTTTAACAACACCAATATCTGTTCAAACAGTTTTATATCTGGCTCCCTTTGCAGGAACATTTATTGCCGGAATAACTGTATCTATACTTTCAAAAAAAATGGTTGGAGGATACACAGGAGATTCCATAGGACTGACAATTGAAGCAGGAGAAATTATCCATCTTATAATTATAACAGAGATTCTGGGGAGACTGTTCTGAAATTTCATGGTGGTAATATTAGGCAATTCCAGGAAGATAATAAACTTAAAAATATTCCTGTCGATTTCAGTGCTAATATAAATCCTTTGGGTTTTCCTTCCTGGCTGCGAAAAGAGATTAATAGAAATATCGAGACTCTTATCCACTACCCTGATCCTGAACAGAAAGAAATAAGAAAAACAGCGGCTAAGCATTTTTCTATTAACCCTGAAAATATTATCTATGGAAATGGAGCCAGTGAGTTTATTTCAATCCTTCCTGATATTCTGGATATAGATCATATTATTATTCCTGCTCCTTCTTACAGTGAGTATGAAAAAACTTCCGGAAAAATAAATATTTCTTATTTAATGATGGCTGAGGAAACAGGGTTCACTCTTGATTTAAATGAACTTGGAAAAAAAATAGAATCTTCTTCAGGGCACAAATTAATTTACCTGGGACAACCAAATAACCCAACAGGTAAATCTATACCAATTGGAAAAATTGAAAATCTGGCCAAAAAGTACAAGAATTCATTTTTTTGTATAGACGAGTCCTTTGCCGATTTTATTCCAGGATATCATTCAATTGCAAGGACGGCAATAAAAGCACTGAATATTCCAAACATAATTGTTATCCGATCCCTTACAAAGTTCTATGGAATACCCGGACTCCGTCTGGGAATATGTCTTAGCCATCATGATATCATCCGGAAAATAAGAGAAACTCAAGTTCCATGGTCGGTAAATACACTCGCTTTGAAGATAGGAGAAAAACTCTTTGATGATAAACAGTTTTTTGAAAATTCAGTGAATACTGTAACTATTCTGCGAAAAGAACTTTTTGAAAAGCTAAATTATATACCATGGCTCAAACCTTTCCCTGGAGAAGCTAACTTCCTCCTTATAAAAATATCCACCCCTGAAATTAATGCAGAAAAGTTATATTCCTATCTGGCACAAAAAGGAGTAATTATCAGACTATGTGATAATTTCACAGGGTTGGATAATTCATACTTTCGTATTGCAGTCAGAACTTTTCCTGAAAATGAGAAACTTATCAAACTACTGATATCTTTTTCAGATAAAGATTCTTTACATAAAGTTATAAAGAGAATACAAAAAAATGCTCTTCCGATTATGATTCAGGGAACAGCCTCCAATGCCGGAAAAAGTATACTAACAGCAGGTCTATGCAGAGTACTTTATCAGGATGGATATGCAGTTGCTCCATTTAAAGCCCAAAATATGTCGAATAATTCTGCAGTTACACTGGAAGGGAAAGAAATAGGAAGAGCTCAGGCACTCCAGGCAAGAGCCTGTAATATAAATTCTGATGTAAGAATGAACCCTGTTCTATTAAAACCCTCTTCCGAAAAAGGCTCACAGGTAATATTTAATGGATTACCTGCCGGGAATATGACAGTTCAAAACTGGAAAGAGTTTAAACAAACAGCAAGAGCTGTAGTTGAAAAAAACTATGACAACCTGGCATCTGATTATGATGTTATCATGATAGAAGGAGCCGGCAGTCCCGGTGAAGTGAACCTTAAACAAAATGATATTGTTAATATGGGTATGGCAAAATATGCAAATGCTCCGGTTTTAATTGCAGGAGATATAGATCGTGGCGGGGTATATGTATCCTTTATTGGAACTATGGCTGTATTTGAAGAATGGGAAAGAAATCTTGTACAAGGGTTTATTGTAAATAGATTTAGAGGCGATGCAACTCTTTTATCATCTGCACATGATTATCTTTTTGAATACACAGGAAAACCTGTTCTGGGAATAGTACCCTTTATCCCGGACCTTAATCTGCCGGAAGAAGATTCAGTATCCTTCAAAGATGGAAGTTATTTCACCTCAACAAAATCAGAACAGAATTCAGCTTCAGTAATTAGAATTGGTCTTATTGATCTTCCCTATATTTCAAATTTTACAGATGTAGATCCTTTAATGCAGGAACCGGATTTAGAAATTAATCTAATTAAAACTCCTGAAGATCTGAAAGAAAATTTTGATTGTATTATTATTCCGGGAAGTAAAAACACAAGCAGTGATCTTTCATGGCTTGCAAATAAAGGGTTTCCCGGTGCCCTGAAAAATATGAAAGAAAAGGGTGTAACTATTGTTGGTATCTGCGGTGGTTTCCAAATGCTTGGAAAGAGAATAACAGATCCCGGATATGTGGAACTATCCAGAGACTTCGATAATAACTATATAAAAGGCATGGGTTTGATTGATATAGAAACAACCTTTTACCCTGAAAAACAACTTGAACAAAAAGAACTTATTCATATACCTTCAAAATGCAAGGTAAAAGGCTATGAAATCCACCACGGAATATCACAGCTTCAAAAAGGAAAAGTTATTATTAATTCAAGAGGGGGGCTTCTGGGAGCCTCATCATTAGATGGGAAAGTATGGGGAACCTACCTTCATGGTATTTTTGATGCTGATGAATTCAGACAATGGTTTCTAAATCAGCTTAGACAAGAAAAGGGGCTTCCTGTATCAAATAAGCCATCTCTAATCTATGATATTGATGCTTCTCTTGACAGGCTTGCAGATGTTTTAAGGGAAAATCTCGATATAAACCAGATAAAAACCATCATTGGTTTATAGGAGATAGTATTTGAAGAACTATATTCTAATCCTTATAGCCATATCCCTGGATCTACTCATTGGAGATCCGGTTACTCCTATACATCCGGTACGACTGATAGGTAATCTTATCTTAAAAATTGAAACTCTTCTTTATAATTCAAAACTTTCAAAAAGAATATCCGGTCTTATTGGTGTTATAATCTCCCTGGTAACTGTGATTATTTTGTTTACTACTCTGTATTTTATTTCAGGCTTCATTCCTTATGGAAAAGAAGTATTCAGTGTTCTTATCTTCTATTCCACTATTGCAATTAAAGATCTTGCTGCCCACGGTATGAAAGTAAAAAGGGCATTGGATAATGATGATATAATGTTAGCCAGAAAAAGTGCGGGAATGATCCTAAGCAGGGATATTGATGATCTAAGCACAGAAAAGATAATAACAGGAACTGTGGAGAGTATGAGTGAAAACTCATCTGATTCAATAATTGCTCCCATATTCTGGGGACTGTTCCTTGGACCTGTCGGGGCTCTTGCCTACAGAGTAATAAATACTATGGATGCAATGTGGGGATATAAAAATAGTAGATTTATAGATTTTGGAAGGACGGCGGCACTACTGGATGATGTAGCTAACTTTTTACCAGCCAGGCTTACAGGAATGCTTATCTGTTTTGTTTCAGGATTGAACAAGTTAGGATCTGAAAAGGATGCGGGAAACCCGCTGAATACAGCATGGCGAATAATGATCCGGGATCACAACAAAACAGCCAGCCCCAATGCCGGTTATCCGGAGGCGGCCATGGCCGGGGCACTTGAGATTCAACTTGGGGGTGAAGCATCTTATTTTGGAAAAATTGCAGATAAACCTACAATTGGTGACAGGACAAGAGAACCCAAGAATGATGATATCTCAAAATCTTTGATTATAGTTACTTGCTCGGTATTTATATTTATGTTACTCACAGTTGTTATTATATTATTGCTTAAAAATAATAAATAAAAAACCGGAAGGTGATATATAATATCAAACTTCCGGTTCTGAAATATTGAGTGATTAAAACTCTTCTATTCTCTGGCAATAAGCATAGTCTTAGGATCAAGCTTCAATGTCATATCTTTTGGTTCAAGGTTCTCATGATCTTTAATTACCTGAAAATGGACATGATCTCCCTCATATTTCAATGTTATAAGAACATCCAGATCTTTTAATCTTTCAAGCAGAACTGTGGGAACTCCATCTTTATTAAAAGTTGGGCTTTCACCATTTAAAGAAACACTGAACCATAGTTCAACATTTGCTTCTTTTGCAAATGACTTTAATTTATCAAGATCTTCCGGAGATGCTTCTGCAAGCTTATATCCATCAAATATTACTGAATCTGCAGGGAAGTGACCTTCTGTCATCATAGCACTTAAACTTTTAAGTACCTGATCAATAGTTGTTCCCTGACTATTGAAATTCATAATTACTCTGTTCTTTATAATTTCATCATGGATATCTACAGCATCTTCAAGGTCACGTTTCTTTGCAATTTCTTTAAAAATATCTTCGTACCAGTTTATAATATGGTCAACTTTCTGTGAAAATGAAACATGAATTACATGCCTGCCACGAAAAAGCTTATCTGTAGCTATATGCACAAGACATGCTGTCTTTCCTACACCTTTTTTTGATGCAAGTACACCAATATGACCTTTTCCCAGGCCGCCGTTTATTGATTTTTCAAAAACCCTTAGTGGGCCTCTTTTATTTAATTCGGATCTTACCATTGATATATTCCTCCTGAAAGAATCTATTTGCCAGATTCTTTTCTTCGTTTCTCTTCATATTCTTTGATCAGCTCGTCTGAAATACCCTTTGGAACTTTCCCGTATTTAAGGAACTCCATAGAAAATTCAGCCTTTCCCTGAGTAAGAGAACGGAGTGCTGTTGAAAATCCAAACATTTCACTTAAAGGAACTTCTGCATCAACACTGGAAAATGTTCCCTCATCGGCAGAACTGATTATTATTCCTCTTCGCTGATTTACTGAACCAAAAACATTTCCCTGAAACTCTGTTGGACCTTCAATTGAAACTTTCATAATAGGTTCAAGTATTACCGGCTTTGCCCTGGTATATGCATCTCTAAAAGCACCTCTGGCAGCGAGCTGGAATGCCATATCTGAAGAGTCAACTGAATGAGATTGACCATCATTTATAGTTACCTTTACACCCACAATCGGGAACCCTATTAAAGACCCCTTATTAAGAGATGATTTGAAACCCTTATCACATGCTGGAATATATTCTGTAGGAATAGACCCACCCTTAATTTTATTAATAAACTCATACTCACCATCTTCAAAAGGCTCAATAAAACCAGCTACTCTACCATACTGCCCTGATCCACCAGACTGTTTTTTATGAGTATAGTTAAACTCAGCCATTTTACTGATAGCTTCTCTGTATGCAACCTGGGGTTTCCCAATTTCAACTTCAGCTCCATACTCACGCTTCATCCTTTCAACATAAACTTCAAGATGAAGTTCACCCATTCCCTGTATAATGGTCTGGTTTGATTCTTTATCTACAAAGGTTCTAAAAGTAGGATCTTCTTTAGTAAACCTGTTTAAGGCTTTCCCCATATTATCAGCAGCTTTTTTATCCTTTGGTTCAATTGAAAGACTTATAACAGGTGCCGGAACAAACATACTGGTCATAGAATAGTTAAGGCCTGTCTGAACAAATGTATCTCCGGATGCACATTCCACACCAAAAAGGGCAGCAATATCACCACATTCTGCTTCAGTAATATCTTCCATATGGTCCGCATGCATTTTGATCAGTCTACCAACCTTAAACTTTTTTCTGCTTCTGGTATTGTATAGTTCGCTTCCTTTTTTAATATGTCCCTGATAAACACGAATATATGTAAGCTGACCATACTGACCATCTTCAAGTTTAAAAGCCAGAGCAACATTTGATTTTTCCAGATCATGTTCAAGGATAATCTCTTTTTCTTCATCATCCAGATCAAGGGCAATATTCTCTACTTCAGTAGGATCCGGAAGATATTTTATTGTAGCATCCAGAAGTGCCTGAACACCCTTATTTTTATAAGCAGAACCAAGGCAAACAGGAGTAAGTTCCTGAGATATTGTTCCCTTCCTTATGGCGTCAATGATTAAATCTTCTGTAACATTCTCTTCCATTATTGCTTCCATGAGCTCATCAGAAAACATTGAAACAGAATCAAGCATCTCTTCTCGTCTCTCTTCAGCTTCTCCAAAAAGTTCAGAAGGAATATCAGTTATTTCTATTCCCTCACCATCGGATCCACGATAATAGATCGCCTTCATAGTAACAAGATCAATAAGACCCTCATGCTTTTCTTCCAGACCAATTGGAAGCTGTATCATTACTGCATTATGACCTAACTTTTCAACTAATTGATCTTTAACCTTAAGTGGATCTGCACCGGTACGGTCACATTTGTTTACAAATGCTATCCTGGGGACATTATACCTCTTCATCTGACGGTCAACTGTAATTGATTGAGACTGAACACCGGCTACAGAACAAAGAACCAGTACGGCGCCATCAAGGACCCTTAATGCACGTTCAACTTCAATTGTAAAATCGACGTGACCGGGAGTATCAATAATATTTATATCATAACCCTTCCAGTTAACGCTGGTTGCAGCAGAAGCAATTGTAATACCTCTCTCTTTTTCCAGCTCCATTGAGTCCATGGTTGCACCAACTCCATCCTTTCCACGAACTTCATGGATTGAATGTATTCTTTTACAATAAAATAGAATACGTTCAGTTAGAGTAGTTTTACCCGAGTCAATATGGGCACTAATACCAATATTTCTCATTTTAGAAATATCTGTCTTCATAGAAAATTATACCTCACATAATATAGATAGCCCTCTTTTTTCCCTTGAAGGCTGTGTGTTCTCATGTTATTATTGAACAGTTAAAGAAAAGATCTTAAAGCAGATTTAGCCTGACTTACTATTCAGGCTGGGATTCTACCGTAAAAGTGTGTAATATTCAATCCCCTGAGACTTGTTATGAAAAAAAATATATCTATACCCTTAAGCAATACTGGAGTTGATCAATATATGAGTTTTTATTACACAGATCTACTTCTGGAAGCAGGAGGTCTGTTAGTTAAAGCAAAAACAGAAACTGATATTTTTGAAATTCTTATAGAATATGCAAACACTGCACTCCATCCTGATTTAACTTGTTTTTATTTAAAAGATGAAACAAACACCAGGTTAAAAATTGACTTAAAGAGAGGCTTCCCTAAAGTACCCGAAAATATTCACCAAAAAACGGAACTTGTATCCTTTCTCTCAGAATCAAAAAAACTTGTCTGCATAAATACACAAAAACAAAGCCCCTTCGAAAAAATCTTATTAACTTCAACTATGAATAGTGGTATGGCTATCTCAATATTTATTAAAAAAATTGAATACGGAGTACTGTTTGTTAACTCAGTACAGCCTTATTTCTTTAAAAAAAGAGAAATATTATTTCTTGAAAATTTAACATCTATTTTATCAGGGACAGAACTTGTCGCCTGGTCGTGACTTCGTCACTGCTCGGCAATGAGTCGTACCGGAAGAGCGAAGCGATGAGGAACGATCTCAGCAACCTAAGCCTGGTCGTGACTTCGCCCCTGTCAGGTTAAGGAGTTTGAAATGAATGATTCAATATCTTTTATAAAAGAATCTTCTCTTATAGGAATAATAGTCCTTATATCCGGAATTATATCTTTAGGGATATTACTATATTTTTTTATCCTCAAAAGACAAATAGCAAAAGATATTAATAATCACGTAGAAAATCTTTTTCAGGAAAATATATCTATAAACTATTCTGAATGGATACTTGTATTATTTGGAACTTTTATTGAAAAATTATCAATAAAACATAGTCTTAACCTACCGGTTTTACTTGGCCTGGATGATCTCTGGATAAAACAAATTAGAAAAAATAGAAGAAAAAAGATAATAAGCAAAGTATTGAAGTATTCTCCGGACAAGGGACTTTTTGCTGTAATGAAATCTTCTTTGAAAAATATTAAATTACAAACTATATTATTGGAATGGATCGATAAAAGTGGAGAATTTATGGTCCTTAGAAAAATTGCTCTTTCTGGTAATGGAGAATATTTTAATGGACAAAAAGCACTTTTTCTTTTTAAAGATCGAATAGATGAGATTATTGAAATGCTTGGTGATTATGAGTGGAAATCAAGGTATTTTGCAATTAATATTCTTATATTTAATGATGGAGAAAGAAGTAAAGCAGCTGTTTGGGAAAGCTTTAATGATCCCAGTGTATTTGTCAGAATATCTTCAGTAAAGCTATTTGTTTCTGATAAAAGAAAAAAATTATACAATATTCTTAATTCTTTAATCTTAAATGACCCCTCTTTTGAAGTAAGAAAGGCTGCCAGAGAACGTATTAGTTCCGACTTCCATGATCTCTATCAGATTGTCCCATTTGAATTAGATATTACTCAACAGCTCCATCTAATTGAACTTATGAATCCTGAATCAAAACAGGATGAAAATATTGCTATTGAATTTATGAGAACAGGAAATAAAGAACTTGAACTCTATGCCTCAAGGTTCCTTTCTAAAAATGGAACTTTAAGAAGATTATTTTTATCAGCCGACCCGGGATATGCCAAAGGTTTTGAAGATACTTATTCAATATTGAAAATTGCCATAGGAGTCAACTGTACCTCTTTTATAGATCTATCTGATCCAAATATTTCCCCTGGTGCTCTTCTACTGGCCTCCAGGATATTAATAAAAAATGGTGATAGAAATATTATTTTAAAGCTAATAAAAAAAGTACTTGAAATCCCTCAGGAACAGAGAGATATACAACCATACAAAGAAATTTATGAAAATTCAATTATTTCAGCCTGTATAAGGGGAACAGATGAAACATTGGAATTACTAAATTCTGAAATTAAAAAACGAAAATATGATCAATCATTTCAAGATTGGATTTTAGGAAAACTACCTGATAATAGAGAAAATATTTTTGCACCTACACTACTGGATTTTCTTAAAGATGAACATTACAATTCCAGTATAGAACTAAGGAAAGCATTAATAAAATTACCTGCAAGCTCTATCTTATCTGAAATAATAGATATCCTGAAAAAAGATAATGGTAAATGGATTACGGACATTAGAATGGAAGCATTAAAAGTATTGGGTTCGATAAATTTACCCCACTGCACTCAATATATCCTTGAAAATCTTTATATTCTTCCACTTGAAGAAGCAAAGCAATACTCATTGCTGTTAATTAAAAATGATACTTCTGCGTTTAGATCGAAAGTTAAAAATATTTTATCTTTTGGTGATTCATCCTCTATTTCACACTTAATAGCAGCCCTGCCGGAAAAAGAGCGTAAGATATTTTTACCTGAAATAAAAAAATCCCTTCATGACAGCAATCCTGAAGTTAGAATTGCTGCAGTTTGGGCCTTAAGTGACTATAACAAAGGAGAATTTCTATCGTCCTGTTTTGACCTTCTAAGAGATCCTGTAGAAAGTGTACGAAAGGAAGTGGGAAATACCCTGGCGGCACTGGGAACCCCTCAAACACTTACTATATTAAAACAGACATTATTTGACACAAATGAAAGTTTATCAGTTAAAAATGCAGTTCTTCACGGTTTATCAATCTCAAAATCCAGGGAAGTTCTGAATATTCTTCTCCTGAAGTTAGAAGAAAATATAGAACTTCAGGAAGAAACAATAAGAACTTTAAGTAAAAAAGAGAGTCAGGATGATATTGTTATAATATTAAATTTTATGGAAAAGACAACTTCTGCAGTTAGACAAAATATTATTAAAGCTATTAAAATAATGGGAGATAAAGCAGAAACAATTATTGAAACACTTCTGTTTTCTGATAATAAAATAATACACAAACATGCAGTATCCATTCTTGACGACTCAGGTATTATAGACCTGAGAATTAGACAACTGGCTCATAGAGATCTTACTATAAGAAGAAAAGCCGCTGAGTTTCTATTAAAAACAGGGACAAAAAAAGCCTTCCGTGGTATTATTCTGGCAGTAAAAGATCCTGACCCTGAAATCCGTATACAGGTTATAAAGGCACTGGATCTGTTAAATTCAACCGAAGGGTTTTCAATATTAGAAGATTTAAAAAATGATCCTGAAAAAAGGGTACAAAAGTATACTCTGTGGGCACTGGAGAGATATGAAGCAAAACAACTGGTTTAAATCTTTACCATTCATTCTAGTTTTAATTTTACTCTCTTCATGTACTCCAAATCAAAATTTATCAAAACCTGTTATAGAAAATCAGATAAGGGGTATTTTAGATCTGCCTACCATAGAATATGTATATAGAGAAATAATTTATATTGGTCAGGAAGCCCGTTTTTTTGGTATAAAGCATCTGGATAAACGTCTCCTTTTTTCTATCGATCTTATTATAAATGCAGGAATTGATCTTACAAAAGGAATTGAAATTAGAAAAATAACTGATGGTTCCATCCAAATAATTCTACCTGAACCGGAAATATTAATGATCGATGCCGATGAGGGAAGTATACATCAATTTTTTGTTAAAGAATGGGGAGATAAGATATCCCATCTGGATTATTATGATGAGATTGTAAAGAGTAAGGATAATATTAAAAATGATGCAATTGAAAGGGGTATTCTTATAAAAGCAAAAAACAATGCAGAGGATTTGATATTAAAAATATTCTCGGTTTATGGAATATCAAAAGTTTCTTTTAAGTGGAGGATTCCCTAAGTGTCAGGCAGATCAAAAGGCAAAATAAAACACAAATTTCTATTGATTACCCTGCTGATATTAATTGTCACAACCGTAATCCTTATAACAGTATTCCCTGAATTTGGCATTAAAATACCTTTTATTTATAATACAAAATCATCATCCACGGAGATCATACTCAGAGAAATCCATAAAGTTTCTACACTCTCAACGGTAGAATACATTTATAAATCTGTTTTCCCTTTTGATTTTCTTGATAAGGAAACAGACTGGAAACAAATTTTATCAAAAAGAACAGAAAATGAGTTCATGACAACAACAGAAAAGAACAATCTTTGGCTTTATGATCAATGCATATCCATTGGGATAGATCCGGAACATGATATTTATGATTTTGTTGTAATAACATCAATAGTTGAAGCCGGATTTAATTTTGAAGATAAAATAAACGAAGAAGATATTATAATTGAGGGAAAAAATATTTCCCTCAGAATACCTCAAACTATTATTACAAAATTCACAATAGAAGACCCTGTCAGTAGTAAATACCAATACCCTGATATGGATATAGACCCTATGAACTGGAAACAAATTACAAACTATGTTGAAGAAAAAATCAGAATAAAGGTTCTGGAAGATGGAATACTTAAAAGTGCAGAAGCAAGAGGAAATGAATTTATAAAGTCTTTGCTAATAGAATCAGGATGGGAAAGTGTTGTCTTCATCCAGTAATTTTATTTTTTACTATTAAAAATTCATCAAACTCTTTTTTTACTTTATCGATTAAAACCTTACATCCTGAATCATTTTCAACAGCAGCAGATTCCAGATTTTTTGCAGCAGAAGAGAGTCGATTAATATATAAATTTGAAGATCCGCCTTTTATAGAATGAGCATCCTGCCTTAAAGCATCAAAATCTCCATTTTCAAAATTTGAATACATATTTTTAATCTGATCTTCAACTTTAATTATAAACCCTTTTAATAGATTAGTAACAATATGTTCCTTCCCCATAAAAACTTCTACAGCCTGTTTAAAATCAAAAATATCCATATCTGAAACACCAGCTGCTTCTTCAGATATATTTTTAATTTGTTCAGTTTTATCCATTTTGCTAAGCCATTTGTCTAAAACAGGAATAATATCTTTCTTTTTAAATGGTTTTGTAAGAAAATCTGTCATTCCAACAGATATACATTTTTCTTTCTCACCTTTGATTGCACTGGCAGTTACTGCAATAATTGGAGTTTTTGAACCTAATTTTCGAATTTCAATAGTAGCTTCATACCCGTTCATTTCAGG
This sequence comes from Spirochaetaceae bacterium, assembly GCA_030638735.1. Taxonomy (GTDB): domain Bacteria; phylum Spirochaetota; class Spirochaetia; order B11-G9; family B11-G9; genus JAJRQE01. The sequence goes on along the minus strand of DAOWEB010000404.1, from coordinate 18,600 downwards.
CATCTGTACATCCATAAAAATAACATCATAGCTTTTTAACTTTACAGCCGATACTGCTTCAAGCCCATTATTTGCTATATCAACATCATGTCCAAAATTTTCAAGAATAGTTTTAAACAGCATCTGATTTACAGCATGATCTTCCGCCACAAGAATTTTTGCAACAATAGATTCATCCTCAAGCTCTACAAGCTCTTCCAGTTCCTCAACTGGTGATATCTCATCAAGTATTTCTTCTGATTTATTTAATACCTGTAAAATCTCAGCAAAAAAACCTTTCTTTTTAATGGGTTTATGCAGATAACCATCAAACCAGTTTAAAAGTTTCATTTTAGCTTCATCTGCACTTTTACCAGTAGGGCTTAAAAGAATCCTTTTTACAGAGGAAATAGCATCATCCGAGTGAATCTCACTGGCTATCTGCCATCCATCCATACCCGGAAGAATAAGATCTATCAAACAAAGATCAATCTGATCCTTTGTACCACTTCTATCCCTGAGGAACTTAAGTGCAGAAGAACCATCATCAACTTCATAAACTGTACATCCTGCAAATTCCAGATAGTTGCGGAGAAATCCACGTATCTCTTTATTATCATCAACAATTAGTACTTTAGAATCTATTTTAGGAATAATCAGATTGGTAGAAAGCTCTGTATCAGTTTGTTTTCTCATAACAACTGTAAACCAGAAAGTAGATCCTTTACCAAATTCACTGTCTACACCAATTTCTCCACCCATCATTTCTGCCAGATTTTTTGATATAGACAGACCCAATCCCGAGCCGCCATATTTTCTTGTAGTTGAGGAATCAACCTGTGAAAAGACTTTAAAGAGTTTTTCTTTTTTTTCTAAAGGGATACCAATACCAGTATCAACAACACTAATTTTTAATTTTACACTTTCTCCCATATCTTCCACTAATATAATATGAACCTGAATAGAACCTTTATGTGTAAATTTAACAGCATTATTAAATAAATTTACAACAATTTGTCTAAGTCTTACAGGATCACTTTTTAATAAGACAGGAACCTGATTTTCTATAAAAATTGCTGTTTCAAGACCCCGTTTATGAGCTTCAAGTGCTATCATATCAACAGCATTTTCTGCCATCTCATAAAGATCAAAATCAATTTCCTCAATATGAAGTTTACCAGCTTCAATTTTTGAAAAATCAAGAATATCATTTATTAGTCCAAGAAGAACTTCTGCAGAATACTCTATCTGTTGTGCATACTCCTGCTGTTCCTTATCGAGTTTAGTATCGTTCATAAGTTCTGACATACCTATTATCGTATGTATAGGTGTTCTTATCTCATGGCTCATATTTGCTAAAAAATCTGATTTGATCTGTGAAGATCTTTCTGCTTCTCCTTTCTCCTCTTTCAACTGTAATTCATAAGCCCTCTGAGCTGTGATATCCTCGATAAATGCTGCAACATACCAATTAGCATCAGAATCTTCCTGTACTGAGGAAACTCTAAAACGGAACCATTCATCTTTATTGTTGTAATTTTCATAACGATAATCTTCAGAAAAAGAACTTTTAATACCATTAATCAGATCATTAAAATCATTTACATATTTTTCTCTGTCATCAGGATGAATAATTAATTTAAAATCATACCCCTTTAGTTCTTCTACTTTTGGAATTAGGGATTTGAATTGTTTATTACTAAAGTGAATCTTTCCATTTTTACCCAAAATAACTAAACCAACGGGCGATTCCAGAATTATTTTCTTAAAAAGTGCATTAACGCTCATAATATCCTTTAGAAAGTACTGCTTAAAATCTCAACAGCTTTTTTCTGTAATCCCTCAGGGTTTAGAGGTTTTGTCATATAACTCATTACTCCAAGACTGATTGTTTTAATAATAGTTTCTTTTTGGGAAAGTGCAGAAAGAACAATAATTGGAAGCTTTTTATTCTGATCCTTCAAATAATTGAGAACCTGAAAGCCTGTAAATTCCGGCATTATCAGATCCAGAAAAATCAGATCAAATTTTGTTGATTTCTCAGCTGCCAGGAACTCCTTCCCATTTTCAAAAGTCTGTAGATCCCAGGCAGTTTCAGAAAATACTGTTTTAATTAATTCTCTGATAACAAGATCATCATCAACAACGGCCACCACTGCTTTACTTTGAAAAATACTATTTTCTGATTCCCCCTGATTCTCTCTGTCATGACCTATCTGTACAGTCTCAGTTCCCTCATTCACCTGACTACTGGCAGTAAGAAGTTTTTCATGTACAACTCCATCATGAGCAAAGTCATCGGGTTTAATACCAAGTAAATTATCCATGGCTTCGGGAAGATTATCCGCTATAGGAATATCTGCATAATCGCTTGTATTCAGATAGCTTATTATTTCACTTGTACTAGTAAGAATCTGAATCATTCTTGGATTGGCTTGAGCATTCTCCTTTATAAGGTCAAGAAGTCTCCGGAGTTTAGGTCTTGCATTTTCCGGAAAATCAATACTGGTCATCATTAATAGTATTTTAGGACGTTTTACATCATAGAGATGAAGAAGCTCAGTAAGTTTATATTTAAGAAGTTCAACTTTCTCTGAGTTCAGACCCTGGGCAATTTCAATAAAAAGCATATCTTCATTAAAATGGGATTCTATAATACAAGGGGTATTATCAACTTTAATTTCAATTCCAATAAGATCTGAAATAGTCTTTAAAAGAACATCCATATTTATAGGTTTTGAAAGAATTTTTTTTACATTTGCTTTAGCCATTTCCACAACATTACGCTGATCAACCTTTGTAGCAATCATAATAGCTGGAATAGGAGCAGTATTTTTATTATTTTTCTTTTCTGATAAAACTTCCATACTGCTTTTTCTGCTAAGCATATAATCCATAATAATCAGATCAGGAACTTCGTTTCTCATCTTGATATACCCATCAAAGCCATTCAGACCAATAGAGACTTCAATACCGTACTCTTCCAGTTTACTTCCCAGATAATTTCGAAAAAGAGAAGAATCGCCTATTATTAGAACTTTTTTCATTACAGAACCTCTACTTAGTGATAATATATTATCAACCCTATTGCAAAAAGAATCAAATATTATTTTATCTTATAGCCAATTGACCTAAGTAAATTTTTTCTCTCGACTTTATCTTCTTTATCTTCAACACCTTTTGGAGAAAAGCCATCTACAACCCCAATAATACCTCTCCCCTGATCTGTTCCTGCAACAATAATTTGTAATGGATTAGCAGTAGCTGCAAAAATCGAAACCACTTCCTGGCAGTTTTTTATCTGATTAAGTACATTAATTGGATAAGCATTCTTTATTATAAGAAAAAAAGTATGACCTGCTCCTACAGACTCGGCACAGGCAACAGCCTCAGCTATAAGCTTCTCATTATTTCCCTCTGTTCTAATCAGACATGGTCCCGAAGCCTCATTAAAAGCAAGACCATACTCTATACCGGGAACAGAGGATATTAAAATTTCAGGAATATCTTCCACAGTTTTAATAAAATGAGATAAACCAACAATAATATTACAATCTTCTTCCCATTCTAATTGAATTGCCTCTGTAACAATATTCATACCTTAATCCTCTAATAATATATCTAAATCTATTTCACAGCAGGTGGAAGGCATCTGAATGCCCCAGTTTTCCAAAACCTGTGGAGAAACTTCACCAAGAACCCCGACAATCTTACCTTTATAAACTATTTTTGCAGACCGGCCTTTTATAAATCGGGGATCATCAAGCTCCACAAGCTCATATTCTTTGTTTAGATAATAAAAAATTGCAGAAACAGAACTACTAACCTGATTATATCCCTCTGTCCTATCGGCACTCAGAAATCCAAGAGAGTTTTTAGTAACAGTACCGGAATTATCTTCAGAATCAAGAAAAGCTACTTTCCCAATTTCAAAAATATGATGGGGATAAACAGCATTTGCAGATATAGCTTCAGAATTTAATAAAGAGGGAATAACACTTCCCCTGACAAATTCATAGTTTTCTGTCATAGGATTTACAATCTGTATAAGCTTATCCCCTGATATATTCATTTTATCGATATAGTCCTTTCGGGAGCCAAGATAGTTATAGATCATCTCCTGAAAACCAAGACCTATAAGGATATCCTTTGCTTTCCTGGCAAATTCTTCCTCAGAACTAATTCTTCCAACGGTAGAATCAGAAGGCATTACTGGTTCAAAACTATCCATACCACGACCCATCATTATATCTTCAATAATATCAACAGAATGGAGAAAATCGTTTCTATATTCCGGAACTTCAATTATTATTTCTTCACCCTGGATCTCTGTTTTAATTCCCATTCTTATTAGAGCATTCTTCATTTGATCCGCTGATAAATCAGATCCCAGGAGTTTTCTTGCATACTTAGAACTTACAGATATTCCCTTCTGAAAATAATAAGGAGTTGTAATACTGCGCCCAAATTCAGTTTCATATGGATATTCAACTTTCACAGGAAGAATAGTAAAACCATTATCAGCTAAATCACAGGCGACTATGGATGCAGTTAAAATAAGAGAAGGCAGATCAGTACCAGTCAGCTCAATAAACAGATTCTCATCTCCGACCTCTACTGCTCCAATTTCAGAGCTGTTTATAACAGGAGAAAAACTCAAGACCTTTCCATCCGCATCTGTAATAAATGGGAATTTTTCGTCTTTTTCTACAATATGTCCAAACTCCTGACCCTTAGGGTGTTCTTTAATAATCTCCCTAAGGTTTAACTCTTTGTCCATTCCAAGGGGAATAAATCTTGTTTTATCCGGATCAGCTGCCTTATACAGTACAGGATAATTAAAAAGATCACTCCGATAAACACCCATTGCAATAGATTTTCTTTTACGCCCATAGTTCCAGCATAGTTTTTCCTGAGTTTGTATAAGATCTTTCAATGTTGAATCATCTACAGCTTTACCTGTAACAGCAAAAGCAGCCATATAAGGCCTTGTTTTCTTAATATCAGGATCTACCTTGACTATTCTCGTCCCGGCATCTATAGATTTTTCTGAATTTGAGAAAAAATTATATTCGGCTCTCCTGCCCCCCTCATAGACCCTAAGCTGCCGTGCCAGTCCAAGGGTTGACCATAAATCAGGTCTGTTTGTATCGTTAAGTTCAATCTTAAGAATACCTTCTTCATTATCCACAGCATCAAGTTCAGCTTTTGCACATGGGAGGAGTGCTTCCAAAGCATCATCTGTATAGTTTTTTCCAATAAAACTATAAAATTTATCCCTGTTAACTTCAATTTTAGGCATGACTACTTGCTCCTTCTAAGACGTACATTTTCGATATTAGGTGAAAAAAGTTCACGAAGATCATTAAGACCAAGATGCATTAGAGCCATTCGATCAATTCCAAGCCCCCATGCAAGGACAGGAACATCAATTCCCATGGCTTTTGTTACTTCCGGACGGAAAATACCACTTCCGCCAAGTTCAAACCAACCAAGAACAGGGTGTTTAATATGAACTTCTATTGAAGGCTCTGTAAAAGGGAAATACCCAGGAACATACCGAACCTCTTCTGCACCTGCTATCTCTTCTGCAAACATCTTTAACAAACCCAATAAGGTACGAAGATTAACATCTTCACCAAGAACAATACCCTCGGTCTGATAAAAATCAGCACCATGGGTTGCATCCACCTGATCATATCTAAAACAACGGGCCACACCAAAATATTTTCCAGGAATTTTAGCTTTCTGCAGCTGTTTTGCCGAAAGAACTGTACCCTGACTTCGAAGAACCTGTCTTCGTGTAAAATCTCTGTCAAACTTATAGCCCCAGCCACGACTTCCTGTCTCCCAGCCGTTTTCATGAGTTTCAGCAACCTGGTCCAGCCAGGGTTGTTCAATTTCTTTGGCAGAGGCGGCATTTTTCAAATAATAAACATCATGAATATCCCTTGCACTATGGAACTGGGGCATAAAAAGAGCATCACCGTTCCAGAATTCGGTCTCTACAAGAGGGCCATCAAACTCTTCAAACCCCAGGGATGAAAGTTTATCTTTTACCCACTGCAAATACTGGCTGTACGGATTTCGCCGTCCCAGTAAAACTCTGCTTGGGGGTGTATTAATATTGTATTCCCGAAAATCTTTTCCCTTCCAGCTACCTGAGGATAACATTTCCGGTGTAAGGCCACCAATTTCTTCACCTGTCACTCCCTGATCTAAAAGAAGTTTTTTAACTTTTTCACCATTATCTGTAAGCTCATATACAAGATCTTCTCTTTCTATAATTTTAAAAGGGGATGCAGCTGCACCTCGTTTTTTACTGTTAACTTTTATAACTAAAAGTTCATCTTTGGTAAACTCTGATTCATCTAAAATTCCATTATCCAGCCCTTTGGTTAAAAGAGATACTAACAAAGGAATTCTTCCAGGAAGATCTTTATCAGTAGCTTCTACATTTTTCTCACTATCCATTTTAAGGATGCCCTCTTTAGAGAGCTGTCCAAAAGCAGAACCTACATCTTTATTTTCAAGTCCAAGTTCACGGGCTATATCAGGCATCTTAAGAGAACCTTTTTCTTTAAGCAGATTAATAATTCTTACTTCAGGTGTACCTTTGGAAACATAATCTTTCCCTGTTTCTGTAATTTCATAAAGTGTTCGGAGATTTCGACTTGTTTCTGATAAATAAGCTTTTGCAGAAAGCCAGCTAAAAGCCTGGTTACACTGGCCCAGCTTATATCCAAGTTCTTCACTAATACGTTCTGCCGTAATATTCTCTTTCCTGGCAACATGCCTCAACAACCTGATTTCCAGGGGATGAAGACTTTTTAAATCAAAATCCATTAATTACTCCAATATTATTAATAGTGCTGTCGGATTCACTATGACAGTACTATACTTTTGTATTTAGTTTAAATATGTTTAAATGCAATTGACAATATTGTAAAGGGTTACAGGAGAAAAGTCATGAGTCTTCTAATAAAAAATGCTGTTCGTAATAACATAAAGAAAGATGTTCTTATAACAGAAGGCTTTATAAGCAAAATAGAACATAATATTGATGATCCCGAAATAATGAAAGCTGAAGAAATTTTTAATATTGCAACTGGCTTAGATGCATCTACACTAATACCCCTGGACAACCCCCATACCCGTATCAACTCTTAAATCAACTCCGGTTATTCCACTGGATAGTGGTGAAAGAAGAAAAAGAACTGAATTAGCTACCTCAACAGGATCCACGAGACGGGATAAGGGTGAAGAATTAATATATCTTTCAACACCATCAGGCCAGTCCATATCAATTCCAGGACTATTAATAAGTCCCGGGGAAACACTATTTACTCTAATACCTACCCCCCCAAGTTCCAACGCGGCAGCCTTGGTGTACTGGATGAGGCCCCCTTTGGAAGCCGCATAATGGCTATGGGATAACGCAGGAATACTCCCCTCTATAGAAGCTATATTTACAATAGAAGGAAGATTGGATGGATTCTTTAAATGAAGTTCTCTGTATGCTTTTATACAGAGATGGGGTGATCTTATATTTACATTAAAAACTGAATCCCATTCTTCCCCATCAAGTTGCTCAAAGGGGATTACTCCCTGCAGCCCTGCATTATTAACTAAAAAATCCAGAGGTAGATATTTCTTTTCAATTTCATTAAATATTTTTGTAATATCTGAAGGATTTGATATATCTCCAGTGAGAACAATTGATTCTCCTGGTAGGGCTTGCTGTAATTCAAGCAGCTTTGTTTTTTTTGATTCCCGACCTTGAAGAACGATTTTACAACCGGCATGGCTTAAGATTTCAGCCAGAACCCGGCCTAAGTTACCAGCTGCACCTGTTATTAATACACTTTTATTTTCTACATTCCATGGATCCATAATCTACTCCTGTAATCGCTTTCTTGTCAAAGATACAATTAAATTCTCATATTCAGGATATTTTTTTACCATTTCTTTCCGGGAATTAAGAGTAAAATCATCCACAATAAAACCAGGTGCCATTGTTGTCCCAATAAGAGCATATTCACCACCCTCTATAATTTTAGAACCCTGAACTACACCACTGGGGACAGTAAACTGAAGGTGCTCCCCATTTAAAATATCCTGGCCCATAATGACCTGCTCTACTTCACCATTTTTGTGAAATAGACTTAATTCAATGGAGTCACCTAAATAAAAATGATATATTTCCGGAAAAGAAAGTGTATGTAAAGCTGAAAACCCTTTAAAAGAATTCACAAGAAGAAAATATATAGCTGTTCCCAGAGGTCCCTTCTCAAGGTTCTGATCAGAGACCCAGGTTTGCCTGTAATACCCACCCTCATCATCTAAAGGAACAAGATTGAGTTTGTTTATTATATCTTCCGGTCGTATTACTTCCACATTGTAACAATTTTTCTTACAAGTGCAATAAAATCATCTCTAACCCTGGCTGCTGTTTCCATAACCTCTGCATGAACAAGAGGCTGGTCAAGTATTCCAGCTGCCATATTGGTTACACATGTTATACCAAGAATATCCATACCTGCATGGGCAGCAACAATTACTTCCGGGACTGTAGACATTCCCACTGCATCTGCTCCAAGAATACCAGCCATTCGTACTTCTGCAGGAGTTTCATAACTTGGACCACCCATAAAGGCATACACTCCCTCATGCAATGTAATACCAAGATCTTTCCCTGCTTCTTTTGCCATTTTACGTAAGGACTTTTTGTATGTATCTGACATATCCGGAAATCTTGGACCGAACTCATCTATGTTATGCCCTCGGAGGGGACTATCCATATCAAAATGAATATGATCGGATATTAACATAAGAGCACCAGCACTGAAGTCCCTATTAAGTCCTCCTGCCGCATTAGTAACAAGAAATTTATCTATTCCAAGAAGTTTCATAACTCTTACTGGAAAAACAACTGTGTCGTAAGAGTAGCCTTCATAATAATGAAAACGCCCCTGCATAACCAGAACCTTTTTACCCTCAAGGGTTCCTATTACCAGTTGTCCTGCATGTCCCTCAACTGTAGATTTTGGAAAGCAAGGAATTTCGTTAGAATTAATTATTATCGGGTTCTCTATTTAATCTCCAAGAACTCCAAGACCTGATCCCAAAACCATTCCTATTTCTGGATTAAAATCTATTTTACTGCTAATAAAATCTGATGCTTTTTTTAAAGCTGCCATTTTTTCATCCATTATATTACTCCTTAGGTTGCAAAAAAACCGGACCTTAGGCCCGGTTTGTACTATAATTTAAACTAACTATTATTACCTTTTCCCATGTTCAAATGGTTCTCCAATTGCTTTTGGAGCCTGTGAAGATTTTGAAAATATAATTAAAGCAATCAGTGTCACAACATACGGGAATGTCTTTAATATAATACCCGGTATAGAAGCCAGTGCGGGGACAACCTGTGACACATTGGCCAGAGTTGCAGAAAAACCAAAGAAAAAAGTTGCTCCAAGTATTCCCAGAGGTTTCCATTGTCCAAAAATTAATGCAGCCAGTGAGAGAAATCCTAATCCGGCTACAGAACCACTGAACTCACCGGCAATTGTTACAAGCAGTACAGCTCCACCCAGTCCTGCAAAAGCTCCCGATATCATTACACTCATGTAACGTATAAAATATACATTAACTCCTGCTGCATCTGCAGCATGGGGATGTTCCCCACAGGATCTTAGTCTAAGTCCAAAGGCTGTTTTATAAATGACAATCCATGAAATTAAAAGAATAAATAATACAAGCCATGTTGAAATATATGTTTGAGTAAAAAACAATTTCCCAAGTATAGGAATCTTGTGCAGAACCGGAATATTCATTCTTGCAAAACCACTTATAATACGAATATTACCGCTTCCTGTCATATTTCTTGCAATAAAAACGGTCAATGCACCAGCTATCATATTGATTGCTGTTCCACTGATAACCTGATCCGCATTAAGATTGATACTGGCAAATGCATGTAAAAGAGAAAATAAGGCTCCGAATACCATGGCAGAAAGAAGTCCAATCCAAATAGCTCCTTCAGGTAGAACTGGTTGTAATGATGATATAGTCACAGCACTGGCAAACATACCTACAACCATGAGTCCTTCCAGTCCGATATTAACAACTCCACTCCTCTCGCTGAAAAGCCCTCCAAGAGAAGTAATTAGTAATGGGATTGTAAAAGCTATGGCATATGGAAAAATTTGTGTTAATAATACCCACATCTTAGTTTTCTCCTTTTACTTTTTTACTAAAAGCATTCATGGCCCTTTCGATCAGAACACTTGTTGCTGCAAAATAGATGATTGTAGCAATTATCGTATCCCCGATCTCTGGTGGAATAGAAGTCATAGCATTCATAAATCCCTTACCTGAATGAAATATACCAAAGAAAATCGAAGCAGCCATAACACCATAAGGGTTTAATCCACCTAACAGTGCGGCAGCAATTCCATCAAATCCTAAAGTAGGGAGAACACCTATCTGGATATTTGAAGCATAGCCTACATAATAAGTTGCCCCTCCCAGGCCGGCTAAAGCTCCTGCAATTACCATGGATAAAACTATATTCCGGTTAACTTTCATACCTGCATATTCAGCACCAAATCTATTATAACCTGCCGCTTTCAGTTCAAAGCCTAAAACAGTTTTATTGAGTATAATTCCTATAACAACAACCGCAGCTATGGCGAGAAACAAACCATAGTTGATAAAAGAGCCATTAAACAGATCTGTCAGCCAATCAGCTTTTAATGATGCAATTTTCGGAATTGATCTTGATTCAGTCTCAAGAAACTCACCTTTAAAGAAAGCAGGAACTGTATAATAGATAGTCCAATAAGCTATCCAGTTCATCATAATTGTCGATACAACCTCATGAACGTTAAACTTAGCTTTCAATAATCCTGGTATAAAAGCCCATAAACCACCACCCAGCATTGCTGCCATAATCATGGTGGGAAGAAGAACTGCTCTTGGCATATTAAAAGTCAGAGCTACAGCAGTAGCACAAAGACCACCAAATAACATCTGACCGGAAGCACCAATATTGAATAAACCGGTTTTAAAGGCAAAAGCCACAGACAAACCTGTAAATATTAAAGGTGTTGCTGTAGCCAAAGTATTACCGATTCTTTCTATATTCATTAAACCGCCGCGAAACAGATATGAATATCCCAGAAATGGATTATTTCCTGTAAAAGCCATTAGTATGGCACCAGCAATAAGTCCAAGCAGGACTGAAATTAATCCTACATATATTTGTTTATTAATTTTTATTTTCAAGGAGTATCTCCCTTTCCTACACCAGCCATCATAAGGCCAACTTCATTTTCATTTGTCTCAGATGCTTTCACAACACCGACTTTTTCTCCACCTGCAATAATAACTATACGATCAGACAGATCCAGAATCTCATCAAGCTCCAAAGAAACAAGTAAAACAGCTTTCCCATTATCTCTTTGCTCAACAAGTCTCTTATGAATATATTCTATTGACCCCACATCCAGACCTCTTGTGGGCTGAACAGCAATTAATAAATCAGGATCATGATCAACTTCTCTGCCAACAATTGCCTTCTGCTGGTTACCACCGGACATTGAGCGTGTAATTGTAACCGGTCCTTCACCGGATCTGACATCAAAATCTTCGATTATTTTATCAGCATGAAACCGAATTTCAGGCTTATTGAGAAATCCTTTTGTGGCGTAAGGGTTTTTATTGTAAATCTCAAGGACCATATTCTCTTCAAGAGAATAATCGAGAACAAGACCATGCTTGTGACGATCTTCAGGAATATGAGCCATACCAGCATAGATTCGCTCTCTAATGGAGTAACCGGTAATGTCTATATTATCGAGTAAAATAGAACCACTTTCAATTTTTGCCAGTCCGGTAATGGCTTCAACAAGTTCTGTCTGACCATTGCCGTCTACTCCGGCTATTCCGAGTATTTCACCGGAACGCACTGTAAAAGAAAAATTTTTCAGTGTCGGAACACCTTGATGTCCCAAAACGGAAAGATCCTTAACTTCAAGAACAACATCACCAGCTTCCTGCTCTTTTTTATCAACATTAAAAGAGACAACTCTTCCAACCATCATCTCAGCCATATCGGCTGTAGATTTATCTGCAACCTCAACTGTTCCGATCATTTTACCGCGCCGGATAACAGTACACCTATCAGCTACAGCTTTAATCTCTTTTAATTTATGTGTAATCAGAAGAATAGATTTACCCTCTTCTGTTAAATTTTTCATAATTTTAATAAGTTCCAGAATCTCCTGGGGAGTTAGAACTGCTGTTGGTTCATCAAAAATAAGAACCTCTGCATTTCGATAAAGCATTTTAAGTATTTCACATCTCTGCTGCATTCCAACTGATACATTTTCTATTAACGCATCCGGATCAACATTAAGTTTATATTTTTCAGATAGTTCCCTTATCCTTTCAGAAGCTGCTTTAAGACTTAAAAAAAGACCATGTTTAGGCTCTAAACCTAAAATTATATTTTCTGTAACAGTAAAATTGTGCACCAGTTTAAAATGCTGATGAACCATTCCGATACCAAGATCATTTGCCTGATTCGGATTATGAATACTAACCTCCTGGCCATTCACTTTGATCTGCCCTTTATCAGGCTTATACAAACCAAAAAGAATGCTCATAAGGGTGGATTTACCTGCACCATTTTCACCTAGAAGAGCGTGAATTTCCCCTTTTTTAAGATTAATTGATATATCATCATTAGCTACAATTCCGGGAAATTCTTTTCTGATATTCAGCATTTCCACTATATAATCCATATATAACCCCGTAGAATCTGATTTTAATTTTTTCTAATAGATATAATTAAAGATATATTATTAATTATTTTTGAAATTATAAAAATTAAGAGGGGTAGTTTCTACCCCTCTTAATAAATAGAAATACTAATTATTTAATTAGACTTCCCTGTTCAGCAGCTACAACTATAGCACCTGATTTAATCATGTCAAAAACATCTCCAACTTTTGATTCTACAGAAGAATCAAGGTTTGGATTCTTGGCAGGAATGCTGACACCATTATTGGCAGCATTAAAAATCAATGTTTCTCCACCAGGAAAGGTTCCACCGAGTTCTGCTTTGATCATATCATAAGCAGCAGTATCAATTCTTTTCATAGCAGATGTAAGGATAATAGATTTTTTACCATCAAATATACCATCAGCATACTGATCTACATCAACACCGACTATCCATACTTCTTCACCTGATTTTGCACGTGATTTAGCTTCATTAATAGCACCAACACCAACTCCACCAGCTGCTGCAAAGATAACGGAAACACCCTTATCATACATCTGTGCAGCTAACTGCTGACCGGCAGCAACGTCACTAAATGTACCCTGATAGATGATATTTTCTGCATTAAGAACAACTGTTGTACCATACTTATCGTTTGCATATGCAACACCCTGCTGGAATCCCCAGTTAAACTTCTGTACTGGAGGAATTTCCATACCACCAATAAATCCCATTTCCCCTTCTTTAATCTGAAGAGCAGATGCAACACCAGCTAAAAATCCTGATTCGTGCTCTGCAAAGAAAATTGAAACTGTGTTATCAGCTGTGTTAAATACACTCCAGTCAGCATTATGAGGTGCACCATCAATAAGAACAAATTTACAGTCTGGATATTTATCCTGAACCTGGAAAATTGTTGTTTCAAATTTAAATCCCGGAGTAACCATAAATCTAAATCCGGCATCGTACAGGTTACCAATTTCTTTCATATAATCTGCTTCAGTTGTTCCAACAGGTTTAAGATATTTAGTTGTAATATCCATATCTTTTTCTGCTTCAAGAATTCCTTCCCATGTACCCTGGTTAAAAGATTTATCATCGATTGTTCCGGCATCTGTAACCATACCTACTTTCAGGCTTGCTGAACTACTTGCTTCCTGATCACCACCAGCAAACGCAAAATTTGCAATAAACATAATTGCAAGCAAAATAACTATTACTCTTTTCATTTTTTCCTTCTCCTTTATAGATTATCCTAACATTAACTCAGTATAATCCACTTGTCAAGAAAGTCAATTGATTTGTTAATTTTTTAACACTTCTATGTATATTTTATGTCAAATGAAAGATTTAAAGAAAAATATGTATTTTATTTAAAGGGACACAGGTAACATTGTCGGAGACGTAATTTGTAGGGGACGCAGATCTGCGTCCCCTACGGAATTTTATTCAACAGGATCTGTCATCACAAATTCAACACGACGGTTTTTCGACCACTGAGTCTTATCAGTTACAGAAACAACAGGAAACTGTCCTCCATATGCTTCCGTGCTGATTTTAGATTCTAAAATGCCCCGCTGTACCAGAGCATCTTTTACAGTGGAAGCTCTTCTGGCTGTCAGAGGAAGTAAAATTTTCTCTTCTCTATCCTCTCGTGGCCCTTCAAGATAGATATTTAGCGCATGCCCTTCAAGAATAAGCCCATATGCAGGATATTTTTGATAAATTGCAGCCACTCTGTCCAGAGAGTTATTATTACCTTTAAGCTGTTCAGCTCCGGCAGAGAAAAGCGTATGTTTATAAGCACCAAATATAATATTTGGAACAGAAAGATATTTTTTACCATCTTTTATCACAAGAAGGATATCCAAAGGAAGATCTTTTTCAAAGACAGATTCATTTCCACCCAGATCAATTACAGTAAGCCTTAATACAAAATCCGGATTATCAATAGAAATACTGGTACCACCATTTGATTCAGCAGAGTTCCAGGTTATGTCACCGGAAGGATCTCCTGAACCTGAATAGGATCTGATAATGTCTCCCTTAGTATTTAAGACATCCATTGACCAATTATTAATTTCTGTATTGTCAATAACTTTAAGAGTTACATAGACTTCACCTTCAACTTCATCATCAGAAGAAACAGCAAAAGGATTTGATGTTGCATCTACATAAATTTCAGGATCAGTATTATCAAGAACAAAACTATCTGAAATAGTAACTATACTATCACCTTTCTTATAATCAGCAGACAGTCTGACCTTATACTGCCCTTCTACAGCAACACTGACTTTACCATCATTATTTAATACTGTTCCATCCCAGGTAATTTCAGGAGGAAGAATATCAAAACCTTGAATATCTCTTACAATATTACCATCTGCATCCAGTACATCCAGACTCCAGCTTTCCAGATTGTCATACAAGCTGGAATCTACAAGAACAATCAAACTATCACTTGCTCCATCATTGTCAGGAGAAAACCCCCTTGCAGTTTTTAGAGCAATATCTACAGGATCTCTGTTTAAATTCAAAAGTGAAGGATTTATACTGGTACTGTTACCGGCAGGATCTGTAAAAGTAGCTATAAGGGCATAGTTACCGTTAGGAAGCTTCATTCCATATTCATTATTACCATCCCAGACTATTAATGATGTAGTAATATCTGAGCTGGTTGAAACTATATCTTTGCCAGTAGAATCAAGAATACTCCCTTCCCATACAACAACTTCATTGGATTTAAGCTTAATTTTTACTTCATCCTTAATACCGTCTCCATTTGGTGAAAATATCGGATTGGTAATATTCACCGAAATATCCGGAGCACTCACATCTATTACAAATGGTTCTGTTGATGTAGGCCTGTTTCCATTTTCATAGGTCACAATAGAGATAAAACTATAATTTCCTTCGGGCATTGAATTTCCATCAGAATCAGTTCCATCAAAGAGAACCTCCTCCGGCACTACCCCGGTTCCTGATACATTCCAGTAAACAGTTGCATCATCTTTTCTAATCTGCCATTCCCAGGATTTTATACCCTCTTTTACTGCCTGATCCATGTAAATAATCATTGAATCTTTTATACCATTGCCGTCAGGAGAAATAGCAGGATTATCTATAACAATCCCAATTGATGTTAAAGTTAAATCAAGAATAATTCCATCTAATAAAATAGGATCAGATACGTTTCCGGACTCATCCGTTGATGAAAGTGCATAGGAATAGGTACCCTCAGACAGAGCCTGATTGGAATTGTCTGTTCCATCCCAGGAAACCTCACCGGGAACCCCATTTTTAAAGGAAAACGATTTTACTATATCACCAGACTCATCCAGCATGGATGCTTCCCAAAGGGCTTCCTCTGTTGCCTGAGTATGGCTTATCTCAAATAAATCAAGAAAATCATCTTCATTGGGAGAAAAAATCAGTTCTTCAGGTTTAACAATTATCGCTTCAGGCTTCCGGACATCTACTACGAAATCATCAACATCTATATCCTTCCTGTTTTTTGAGGAATCAACAACCCATAGTTTTACACTATAGACACCATCTGAAACTGTATCTCCATTTTGGTTGGTTCCATCCCAGGATATACTCCTGTCCAGCGTAAATTCACTGTACCCGCGGAAAATTGAGGAAAACCACCCTATATCCGATTTCTCAGTCTCTACAACTTCTTTCATTACACCACCAGAGGAATCAAGAATCTGCAGACCATACTCCGGAACATACCCATCATCACTTTTTACATACACTTTTACCGAAAACGAGAGAATAGCTGTATCCTGAACTCCATTGGAATCAGGAGAAAGATACTGTGTTCCGGAAGTTATAGGAGGAACATCGGGCGCCTCTTTATTCCCAAAAGCAAATAATTGACCTGCCATTAAAAATATTATTAGAAAAGCCAGACTAAACTGCATTATTTTTGATAATTTCATTTTTCCCCCTATAATAATTAACTAATTGTATTATAAATTAAATCTATCTTCTTCCCTGGATTTTTTCCAATAATTATTGATTTTTTAAAGAGTTCTATTGATTCGTCAAGATTTTTTCTGTCATTAACATGAAAATCGGCCAGAACATCTCCCTTTTTCACTAAATCTCCAATTCTTTTTTTAAGCCAGTAACCTACAGCCGGATCTACAAGATCCGTTTTTTTAGTTCGCCCAGCCCCTAAAAGAAGTGCTACCATACCCATATTTTCTGTATTCATTGACTGGATATAACCATCAGCCTCTGCTTTCACCTCAATAATACTGCCTGCAGCAGGTAAAAGACCAGTATTTTTTACAACTTCCGGATCCCCTTCCTGCATTTTGATCATTTGGGCAAATCGATTTAAAGCCTCTCCATTTTCTATAACTTCATTTATCTTTTCTACTGCCTCTTTTTCAGTAGAAAATATTTCACCTAATACAAGCATTTTGGAAGCAAGAGCAACAGAAACTGCTTTTAAATCTCCCTCATGCTGTCCTGCAAGGATTTCGATAGCTTCTATAACTTCAAGAGAATTCCCAACAGCATTACCTAATGGCTGATTCATATCTGTAACCAGTGCAACAGTTTCCTTTCCAGCCAATGTCCCTATATCAACCATCATTTTCGCAAGCTCCACTGCACCTTCAACATCTTTCATAAAAGCGCCACTGCCTGTTTTGACATCCAGGACTATTTTATCACTTCCGGAAGCAAGTTTCTTACTCATTATACTGCCTGAAATAAGAGATACATTATCAACAGTACCAGTTACATCCCTTAGTGCATAAAGTTTTTTGTCAGCAGGAACAAGATTTCCAGTCTGACCAATTACAGAAACACCACAGGTATTAACTATTTCAGCAAATCTTTCCATTGTTTGTGAAATATTTAATCCAGGAATTGATTCCAGTTTATCCAGAGTTCCCCCGGTATGACCAAGACCACGACCTGACATTTTAGCTACCAACCCACCAGAAGCAGCTACAAGAGGGCCTACTATTAATGTGGCTGTATCGGCTACTCCTCCAGTGGAGTGTTTATCAACCTTTATTCCTTTAATTGCTGACAGATCAACTCTGTCACCAGAATCAACCATTGCAAGAGTAAGATCTGTAGTTTCCTGCTTATTCATTCCCTGAAAGTAGATTGCCATGAGCAATGAAGATACCTGATAATCGGGAATATCCCCGGAAACATAACCATCAATAAAAAATTTAATCTCTTCTCCGGAAAGAATTTTTCCCCTTTTTTTCTTTATAATAAGATCAATTATTCGCATTATTCAACTCCTTACTATCAGAAGGTTTAGTATACAAATCCCCTGTATGTAATGTTAAAATAATATCATGGAGCTGACTAAAAGGCTAGTGAAAGAAATTTTCCAGGTGTAATTTCCAATCTCGGTTTTTATAAATCTTAATAAACCCTGTTTCATATAGATATATCCCAGGCAATGCATAGCTAATGATCCTTTGAAGTAAAATATCGTTTTTTCCCATATATATAAGTATATAGAAGGTTGCAGCTTTATCCCGTAGGGACGATAGATTTGAGAATAGGAGTAAGGAATAAATATTATGGCAAATTCATATACACACCTGTTGACGCGCTAGTTGTTTATGATAAATAATAGGAAAAAAATAATAACAAAGGAATTACAGGAGCGTTTATGGTCATATATGGGAGGTATTGCAAGAGAAAATAATATGAAAGCCCTTGCTATTGGTGGAATTGCAGATCATGTTCATCTGTTAATTTCATTATCGGTAACAATATCAATATCGAAAGCCATCCAATTGATCAAAGGGGGATCATCAAAATGGGTACATGATACATTT
>DAOWEB010000009.1 GCA_030638735.1 Spirochaetaceae bacterium | reverse complement strand
CGAACTCGGCTGACACTCCCAGCTGTTATTTCTCTCTTTTTTCCTTCCCTTCCCTATTTCTTCTTTTAAAGACCATGACTCCTGTTTAACTTTCAGCTTGTTGCTAACTGTTAACAGCGTCCGTATTTATAACAAATTATCTTACTTAATGTCAAGCACCGAGGTGCTTATCAGTAAGAAACATTCCAAAGTATTCAATGACTAAATCAGAAGATAAAACAAGCTTTGTACGTCAGTACATCTGTTGTCTTTTCTAAGATTGGTGGAGTGTTAAACACCCCAACTGAAGCCTCGAGTAAAGTACTCGAAACACTGTTAAATGTCAATAGAACTCATTTTATTTTTTACTATTTTTTTGAACCATTCAGATATGCCAAAAATGATGCAACTGCTGCAAATGCTGAAAGGTAAAAAACCACAACAAGACTTACCCTTAAAGGCTTCATAATATCAGAAAAAAGTCCAAGTCTTTCAAAACTAACATATAAAACACCTAATACACCGGACACTGCATAGGTTATTGCCTTAAGCTTACCCCAAAGAGAAGCGGCAACAACAATACCTTTACCCATCATCATCATTCGTAAAAATGTAATTCCAAGCTCTCTGTATATTATTATCAGAAAAATCCATAAAGGCATTATACCGGTAAAAGCAAAGCATAAAAAATAGGTTATTCTGCTCAGAACATCTGCAAAAGGATCCATAACCTTTCCTAAATCTGAAACAAGGTTATACTTTCTTGCAAGATAACCATCAAGAAAATCAGATATTTCTATACCTGCAAATATTGTTAAAATCAGAATGCTCGAAAGACCATAAAATGATCCTGTCCAGACAGGTAAAAAGTAGCTAATATAAAATAATGGTGCCAATATTATTCGTGCAATTGTAATCTTGTTTGGTAAGTTCATTTTTAACCTGCCTGTTGATCCTTGATTGAATTAAATATTTCGGTGAATTCGGCATTACGGGAGAAGCTGTAAAGAACCTTATAACCAGAAGAAATCCTTTTTTTCATAAGAAAGCGCAATTTTTTTTCCATTTCCCGGTGTGACTCAAAAGTAAAAACTTTTTCTCTACCCGATTGCAGTACGGTACCCCAAACCGAGGTAAATGTATATGGGGAAAATAAGTTTCCCTGACGATCATGCATGGTGTAATATCTGGAACTGGTAGATGTTTGTTTGAAAAAAGTAATTGTCATATATTCCTACCCTTCGGCAGATAACCCCATAGAATCAATTTACTATAAAGATTTTTTTCTTATCTATATCCAGGACAATACTGTACTGATACAAAAGAGTGTTATCTTCAATATCAACAGCATAGGTATTTTTGGATAAAAAGAGCGATTTTTCAACCAGAAAGTTAATAACAATATCGGACAATTCAGATTTCAATAGAAAATTTGTCATTCTGTAATAGCTATCTGAACTGATAAAAAATAACATTTTATTAAATTGCAATACTTCAAAGTTTAATAAAAGAACAGATCCTTCTCCCTGCATAAAAACCGGAGAAGATCCAATTACAGAGACTTCTGCTTTAACTTCCCCCTGATCATGTGATAATAATCGATATTTGCCAATTTCTCCACCAGATGGAAGTTCTATCCATTCCTGTAAATAAATATTAAAAAAAAGAACTATAAGTGCAAAAGTAATAACCAGAGACAGGCCAATTGTATATTTAAAAACAAAACCAAGGTAAGAAATACTTACTACAGCAATAAAGAAATACAGAAATGTCAGAGACCAGACAATTTCCTGCCAGTTAACAAAAAACACAGATCCCGTAAGAAAACACAAAGCAATTGAAATGTTCAGGGAAAACCAGACAACCCTGTTCCTGCGTGCTCTTTCAGGGTTACGTTTTCGTTTTACACTGGAGCTTAGATTACTCAATCCTGCAGCTGTAAATATAGCTGCAGGAAAGATCCATGTGTAAAGATTTAATATCAAATGAGGTCCTTATTAGCTATCTTTTTAAGAGTATCACTAATAAATTTATCAATAGGAATACCATTGATCTGTTCACCAGTCCTTAATCTGAGAGAAACAGAGTTAGATTCCAGTTCTTTTTCTCCAATTATAATCATATAGGGAATTTTTTCTTTCTGAGCATTTCTAATTTTGGCATTCATTCGACTATCAGACTTATCAGTTTCAGCTCTTATGCCGCTAAGCTTTAAACTTTTAAGCACTTCATCTCCAAAACTATTAAAAGCTTCGGCAACAGGAATAATTCTTACCTGAACCGGAGACAACCATACAGGGAATGCACCAGCATAATGCTCAATCAAGACACCAAAAAAACGTTCAATTGAGCCCAGAAGTGCCCTATGAATCATATAGGGACGTTTTTCCTTTCCATCATTGTCCACAAAAGTCATATCAAAACGTTCAGGCAGATTGAAATCAAACTGAATTGTTGTCATCTGCCACTCACGACCAATTGCATCTTTAATTTTAAGATCAATTTTAGGACCATAGAAGGCATCACCCCCTGTATCCAGCTCATATTCAAGACCTTCAACTTTTATTGCTTTCTCCAGAGATACTGTTGCTTTATCCCAGTTTTCCTGGTCACCTACACTCTTTTCAGGACGAGTTGAAAGATAAGCCTTAATATTTGTAAACCCAAAAGCTTTCCACATATCGAGAGAAAATCTTAATACTTCAAGAATCTCATCTTCCACCTGAGCAGGTGTACAAATAATATGAGCATCATCCTGAGTAAAACCTCTAACCCTTAAAAGTCCATGAAGAGCACCTGACTTCTCATACCTATAGACAGTACCTAATTCTGCCCATCTTAAAGGTAATTCTCTGTAAGATCTGATATCTGTTTTATATATCATTATGTGAAATGGACAGTTCATAGGCTTCATATAATAGTCGTTATCATCAACTTCCATAGGACTGTACATACTCTCATTATAAAAACCCAAATGACCGGAAGTCTCCCACAACCATGCTTTTCCCAAATGAGGAGTATAAAGAAGCTCATATCCATTTTTATAATGAACATCTCTCCAGTAATCTTCTATTGCCAGTCTTATTCTGGCTCCTTTAGGATGCCAGTAAATTAATCCGGGGCCAGCTTCCTCATGAGTTGAATAAAGATCCAGGGCTTTCCCTAATTTCCGATGATCCCTTTTCTCCATCTCCTCTCTCTTCTTAAGATAAATACGAAGTTCTTTAGGATTACTCCATGCAGTCCCATAAATTCTGGTAAGCATAGGATTGGTTTCTTTACCCCGCCAGTATGCACCGGCAATTGAGAGCAGCTTAAAAGCTCCTGCATTCAGTTGTGATGTATTTTCAACATGAGGGCCTCTGCACAAGTCAGTAAATTCTCCCTGACTATAGAGAGAAACTTCTTCATCTTCCGGAATTGCTTTTAACATCTCTAATTTATAGCTTTCATCCGAAAACAGCTTCTGTGCTTCTTCTCTTGTAACTACTCTTTTATCAAAAGTAAAATCCCCTTTAATAATATCTTTCATTCTAAGAGTAATCTCTTCCAGATCTTCTTCCAAAAGAGGTCTTGGTAGGTCAAAATCATAATAAAAACCATTATCAATCGAGGGACCAATAGCGACCTTTGTTCCTGGTATCATCTCTGTAACTGCTTCCGCCATCACATGTGCCATGGAATGCCTTATTTTTTCTATAGTAATATCTGCCATTAATTTCCTCCAGTTAGATAATGCGAAAATCTATATCAGTTGTCAATAGCCCTTCGACAAGTGGTACAGTGAGCTTGCCGAACTGCTCAGGGACCGAAAAGACAGACCATAATAAAAATCTATTTTTCTTTCTTCATCAGCTCAGCTTCTATCTTATCAATCATCCAGTCAGGGGTTGAGGCTCCAGCAGTTATCCCTATTATTTCAAAATCATATATTTCGACAGGAAGATCATCCACATCCTCAACGTGCCAGGTCGGTATCCCTGCTTTTAAAGCACTTAAATGCAGTCTCTTTGTATTTGCACTGTTTTTTCCTCCAACAACAATTACCGCATCAACCTCTGTGGTAAGCTTTTTCAAAGAGTCCTGTCTCTGTCTTGTTGCCGGACAAATACTTTTAATTATTTTTATTGAAGGATTTTTTCTTAAAAGAATCTGACAAATTGAATCGTACTCCTCTTGAGAAAGGGTTGTTTGTGCTATTACTAGCGTCTTTTCCGGAAGAAATAATTCTTCCGCCTCAGATTCTCCAAGAATAACCGCATATTTCTCTGCACAGCCAACTATAGCCTTAACTTCACCATGCCCCTTATCTCCTACAATTACTATAAACCACCCATTTTGACTATACTCACATACAGTTTTTTGGGATTTAAGAACACGTGGACAGGTCCCTTCAATTATTTCATACCCCTTATCTATAAAATTTCTACGTTCGACCGGGTGTATTCCATGAGCTCTGATAATTACTGTACCACCATCTGCTTCCAGAGGCGATTCGATGGGTTCAACACCCTGAAGGCGAAGTTTATCTATAACCTGGGGGTTATGAATTAAAGGACCATAGGTATATAAATTGGTATTTTTATTAAATTCAACCTGATTATCAACCTTCCCCATGACAGCTTTAACTCCCATGCAGAACCCCATAACACTGGAACGGATAATTTTTCTATTTTTAGCCATAATCTAAAACCTTTTTAATGAGACCGTTATTCCATGACCAACTGATAATATGGTTGAATATAATCTGGTATCTGCAAAAACCATTTTATTATATTTATCCACATGATCACCCAGCCCTTTTCTAACATCCGGATTAACTTTAAACATAGTATCATCTGCTATAATCAATCCGCCGACTCTGGTTAGATTAACTATTTTTTCATGAAGCATAGGATAAAGATACTTACCTGAATCCTGAAATACAATATCCCAGTTCCCTGACAGTGTACCAATCAAATCTTCTGCATTACCAAGTTTTTTTTCAACCCATTCATCAAGACCGGCATTGGCAATATTTATACTTACTTCTTTATGTGTTCTTTCATGATTATCAATGGTGACAACTCTTCCTCCGGTAGCTTTTACACCTTCTCCCAACCACAGAGTTGAATATCCCACTCCACTACCAATTTCCAGAACTTTTTTTGCATTTGTAAGTCTAATTAATAATCCAAGGAATTTTCCCAGTTCAGGCTCTATAGAAGGCTGGATATCATCCCTGCCATGACTGGAGATTTCAAGTTTTTCTATATAATCAGAGTCCCTTATTATAAATGACCTGAGATAATCAAAGTAATCCAATCTATAATCCCATAAAAGAAGTTAAAAAAACCGACCCTTAAAAGGGTCGGCCATAGAAAACAACTAGTGCATTAAAAGCTATTTTTTATATTTCCGTTTCCCTTTTCGTTTTCGCTCAACTTCAGGGATTTCTGTAGTTTGTTTTAAAAGTGAAGGTTCATCTTTTACATCTGCTTCCTTGACAATAGGAGCATCACTCTTAGTACCACTCTTTTTAGCCTTTCTTCTCTTTGCAGTATTTGTCCAGCCAAGAAGTACAGGTGATGCTATAAAAATTGATGAATATGTACCTACAAGAATACCAACTATTAAATTAAGTGCAAAATCTTCAATTGCCCCTGTACCAAACACATACAATGCCACAACGGCCAGCAAGGTTGTAAGAGAGGTTATAATAGTTCTGCTTAATGACTGTGTAATACTTGTATTAACAATTTTATCAAATTTTTCACCCTTAAGAAGGGTCTGATTCTCTCTGATTCTATCAAATACAACTATAGTATCATTCAAAGAATAACCAATAATTGTAAGAACAGCTGCAATGGTTGTAGTAGAAACTTCCAAACCAAAAGTTCCAATAAACCCAAGCATTATAAGAACATCATGAGCCAGAGCTGTAATTGCAGATACTGCAAATCCAAGCTTAAACCTGAACCATATATACAGCAATATCAATACAAGAGCGGTAAGGGTAAGACTAATGGACTGACTGGCCAGACTACTCGAAAAACGAGGGCCAACATAATCAGACTGCTTTATTACAACTGTATTATCTCCAAAGGCTTTCTCAAGAGATTTAACAATTTCCAACTCAATTTCATCTTTTTTATTACCTTCAGGATCACTGACCCTTACCATGAACTCACTTAAAGCTTCCCGACCAACCACCTGAACCTGAGGATTACCCAGACCTGAGAGAGAAGACCGAACCCTATCAATAGGAACAATAGAAGATTCTCCACCAACTATATTAACAAAGGAAACATCAGAAGTAATTGCAATCGGATAACTCAATCCGGAGGTTAAATCCTCTGAACGGGAAGACCCGGCAGCAACCAGTTCAATATCAAATCCGGAGATTTCTGACATTCCAGCCTTTAGATCAGTAAGTGTAGGATATTCAGCAAACTGGTATGTATAATTATCTACACCCTTATCACTTCTTACTTCTACAATAACACTGGAACCCTGCATATCAAAAGAAGCATCTCCAACACCATTAAAAATTGCTGTAAATGCAACAGGAGCTACCTGAACTCTCTGATTCAAACCTGCCTGATAATCGATACCTAAATTAAAACCATTATTTCCTAAAGTTCCTACAATACCACCCACAATTACGAGTGCTGAAAAGAGGAACATAATATATCTGATTTTAGTAAATTTTATAATCCTGGTCATTATATCCTCCAGCCTATACTGAGCTTTTTAGCCTTAAGCTGTTCAGTTGTAAAATCAAATAGCAGCCTTGATACAAACAATGCGGTAAACATTGAACTAACGATACCAACTGCCAGGGTATTTGCAAAACCCTGAATAGGACCTGATGCCATCTGCGAAAGAACGAGAGCAGCTATGAAAGTAGTAATATTTGCATCCATAATAGTCCAGAAAGCTTTTCTAAACCCGGCTTTTACAGAAGCTTCTGCAGATTTACCCAATCTATACTCTTCTTTTATTCTCTCAAAAATAATTACATTGGCATCAACAGCCATACCTACAGTCAGGATAATACCTGCTATACTTGTAAGTGTAAGGGTCAGATTAAATGCTGAAAGAATAGATAAAATAAAACCAAGGTTAAGTATTAACGCAATATCCGCAATAAAACCTGATCCCATATAGTAAACAAGCATAAAAATAATAACCAAAGCAAAACCAAGAGAGATGGCCTTTAAACCCTGCTTTACAGAATCTTCACCAAGAGAGGCCCCAACAGCCTGTTGATTATTAATTTTTAAATCAACCGGCATTGCTGCTGTTCTAAGAACCAGGGCCAGATTTGTTGCTTCAGTACGATCAAAACCACTCATCTGAACTCGCTCTCTGATAGGTTCATTGATAACTGCCATAGACTTAACTTTACCGTCAAGAAGAATCGCAAGAGTATTACCTTCATTAGCTGTAGTCAGCTTAAAGAAAATCTCACCACCTTCCTTATCAAGTGTAAAGTTGATTACCGGTTTTCCAGTTACAGGATGATTGGCCACCAGGGCCTCCTGAATATGACTACCATCAAGACCAACCTCTTCAGATACAACTACATATCTCTGAAGCTGATCAATACCATACTCATCTTTTGTATAGAAACCACGAATAACACTTCCTGCATCTAAAAAATCCATCCTTTTAATGGATCCATCTTCAGCAAAAACATCACCAGGATGATCATTAAAGTACTGGGAAAGTAATTCACTTGCCTGCTGATCTACAATATGAAAGTCCAAAGAACCTTTTCCCATTAAGAATGTATTAACTCTTTCGGGATCGGCCGCTCCAGGAATTTCTATTGCAATCTGAGTAGAACCCTGTCGTCTGATCTGAGGTTCTGTAACACCGAATTTATCAATACGGTTATTTAGAATCTCCATAGCCCTGTCGATAGCCTGATTCTGATCATCAGAACTTGGCACATGGCCTAATCTTTTCTCAAGGCTGTCAATATCAGCTTCAAGTAAAATAGACATTCCACCTGACAGGTCAAGGCCTAACTGTAAGATTTTCCCACTTGCATCTTTCAGCCCGAGAAGATGTTCTCTATACTCATTCTCAAGACTGGCAAAAACACTTTTTTCACTGCCCAGACTGTTGAGAACATCTGCAATGGTCCAATTGTCAGGAAAATCACGTTTTTCAAGTTTATAGTTTTCTTCAGCCTTCTTACTTAGAAAACTGAATTTTTCCGGCATAGCTGCATTCTGATCTTTCGATACAAGATCTTTTAATTCTACAAGATCCCTTGATGCTCTACCTCTGGAATATGACTGTATCTGTTCTTTTGAACCGGCTGCAAGTTCTTTCTGATCCTGGGGGACCATATAGTACCAGTTAAATGTAGGGTAGAGAAATACTCCACCTGCAACCAGAACAAGAAGCACAACTAATAATCGTGCACGTTTGCTCATTTTCTACTCCTACGCTTAACCTTCACTTACTACTGAAGAAATTGCGCTTTTTGAGAATTCAAGTTTTGTATTATCATCAACCTTGACTACAGTTGACTGTTCTTTAACTGCAACAACAGTCCCATGAACACCACCAATCGAAACTACTTTGTCGCCCTTCTTGAGAGCAGCAAGCATTTTCTTTGTATTTTTCTGCTTCTTGTTCTGCGGTCTTATAATAAGAAAGTAAAAAATAAGAATTACAAGTCCAAAAGTAACGAAAGTTGTGACCATCTGACCGGAACCGCCGGAGCCACCCTCAGGAACTCCCATCAATAAGGGGAGCTTTGCGAATAAATTTACCATAAATTGATTACCTCATTTAATTTACATATGTCGAAGAAAAATAGCATGGAAACAGTGATGAGTCAAGGAGTCGTGGTATTCGTAGGGGCCCGATTTATCGCGCCCTTACT
>DAOWEB010000385.1 GCA_030638735.1 Spirochaetaceae bacterium | reverse complement strand
CCTCTGGCATCATTTCTTCTCATTTTTTCATAATAAAGATCATTATATTCATTTTGCAAATAAGACCTAAGATACAAATCTGAACTACCATCCACGTATAGTACTGCCGACGGAGTCGCTGATTCCACAGGCCTGGTCCACTTGTCCCCTGGAATTACTTCCAGTCCGACAGTCCCCTTTCTCTTGTTCCCGAATACAACAATTTTCTTTTTTGAACCCTCCATTACTGTACCATCCTCATTCACAAACAGAATGTTGTATTCCCCTTCCGGCAGATTAAGAAGAAAACCATTTCGTGGGGACACCGGAGGTACTATAAAATCCTGAGAAGGTTCAGGCGGTACAGGCATCGGAATAGACTGCAATTGATTTAATTGTTGTGAAGTATCTTTCCCCTCTGCATTAAGTATTGTAAGCTGAAGAGTCATATCATCCATAAATTGTTTATAGGCAGCCAATTTTTCATGGTATTCATCTGTCGCAAAATAATAGGCTTTTACCATATCCTGATAACCCTGAAATACAGCTTCAGCCTTCCTGCCGGTGGCTGCCATCCAGTTAAACTCATATTTACCCTTAACGTTGTAATATGTATATGATGAAATAGGAAGCATTTCATCTTCCAAATCCTTCTTCATAAGCTTTAAGGACCCTGTGAATTCAATATTCAATGACCTTGTATCAGTTTTAAGTTCCTGCGTAATCGGCCAGTAGTATACAAAGGTCTTTCGGACTGATAAAAAATTATTTTGATCTGCAATCAGATAAATTGTGTCAGAATCTTCCCCACAGAAAGTTGCCGAGTAATCTCTACCGTTAAAACCCAAAATTGAGTAAATTAACTGTTCCTGTCTAATAGGAATATCGGAGAATAGTAAAAAAACGGAAAAAATCAGCAATAATGTTAATAAGATTGTTTTCTTCATCTCCGGACTCCTTTTAAACGCAATGCAATGTGGCCTGCAATTAAAAATGTTGTTGTAAGTCCGCAAAGAAGAACTGTAGATAAAACAAACATACCAATATTTCCAGTATTAAGCGCCCTTGTCGCGGTCTGCCAATAGAAAAATGGTGATAACCACTGTAGTATCCATGAAACCACACTGGCCAGGCTGCGGATATAGCTGCTTATAATGGTGAATGATCCCATTATAATGATAAAAAATAAGAAAATGCCGCCAATAAAGAGGGTGATAGAAAATGAAGAGCTGTTACTTATGGTTGATACAAATATACCATAGGCATATATGGAAAGGGCCAATACAAAAAGAATTATCATTGAAAAGTAGATCATTGGACCGGCTATTACATTGTAAATTGTTCCTGTAATTTGAAAGAACATAAACAAAAGAACCATGGAAATCAGGGTCAAAAAAGTGTCTTTAACAAAAGAACCAATAAGATACGAAGTTCCATCTGCGGGACCATACATCAGTAGTTCCAGTGCTCCGACTTTTTTTTCCAGTCCGAATCTGAATACCGAACTTATTGATAAAGAAAAAATAACAGGAATTAAAGAAATAATTAAAGTAAATCGATAAGGCCCCTCTGCAAAGAGTTGAGACACAAATGCTTTGCCAAATGCCCCATCCAGAGATCGTCCTATCAGGTTATACAGGGGATTTACCATGTAAGTAAAACCACTCGAATCAACCGAATAAGCAAAACCCCGTATAAGTATATAACTTATAAGAAGACTAATACTGATAGAGATATAGTATCCCGGGCTTATCAGGGTTTCAAAAATTTTTCGCCTTGCAATAACCCCGGCAGCATAAATTCGTAAGTTCATAATTAGTCTCCAATTCCTGTAAACATATCAATATTATCCTGAGTAATCGAAACAAAAGCATCTTCCAGAGAAATACTCTTCTCTTCTATTTTTACCGGTACAAGATTCCGGCCGACTAAATATTCGGAAATATCTTTACGTGGATTCCCTTCTTTTGATACTTTAATAATCATTTCGTTACCGTCTATTGTTATCATTCTTACATAAGGGAGAAGTTTCATCTTTTCCCCAAGCCCTTCGGGAATGTGTAACAATTCAATACAAATTTCCCGGTCTTTGGAGAGTTTGTTCAAAAGGAGATCCATCCTGTCCTCAGCCATTAGTTTCCCCCGAAAAATAATAGCCACCCGATGACAGATCTTTTCAATTTCCGACAAAAGATGGGAAGAAACAAAAATTGTCCGTCCATCACGGTTCTCCGACAGGATAAGGTCCCGTACCTGTTTTATTCCTATAGGATCAAGACCTGATATAGGCTCATCCAGAAACAGGATGTCAGGATCATGGAGCAGGGCCCTTACAATACTCAGTTTCTGCATCATACCCCGGGAATACTCAGAAATCCGCTGATTATTCACTCTTAATAGATCCACCTGCTCAAGCAGATATTTAATTTTTTTTTCGGCATTCTTCACCTGAAAAAGATCAGCAAACATCATTAAATACTCATTCCCTGTCATCCAGCTCCACATTCCTTTCGGATGATTTTCCGGTACCACACCAATCCTGGCTCTCAAATCCAGACGATCAGGAGTATATCTCTGGTTAAATAGATTTATCTCTCCCTTCGACGTTTTCAGGATGCCCAGCAGCATCAGCATTGTAGTTGTTTTTCCTGCTCCATTTGGTCCAAGAAAACCATAAATCTCCCCAGCCTGTATGTTAAGATTAACATTATCAACTGCCTTGAAAGTACCAAATGTTTTTGTCAAAGATTTTGTATTGATCATTGTGCCCCCTCTACATTCCAGGAACTGTAGAAAAAATATGTAAAATCCCCGGAATGCTTTTTAAGTTCATCTTCGATATCTGATCCATCTGTAGAATTCCATATATCATTAACTATAAGTAAAACATCTTCCTTTGATACTGATTCCGGATTTGGAACAATAGTTAAATAATCCACTACTAAAAAAGGGGCTTTGCTCTCTTTAATCTGAGCGACGGGGATCCATGCGGAGTAGCGGAAAACAGTTTCCGGGCTGCCATTCCAATTCCAGGAAACAGAACCATTAAATAATTCTTTTCCACGGTATAATCCACGGTCAAAAGATTCTGTAACAGGAAACCCGTCTTTTAACTGCTCACTGATTCGGGCACCAATCCAGATATCCATGCAAGGATGATTAATCACAGCCTGGCCATTGATGCCTATCGGACGAATCTCCAGTACAAGATCACCGCCGGCATATTCTTCAAACATGACAAAGTGGGAAAGACCAGGAATTTCAAGCCCCATAACTTCTATAGGCTCTTCCCGACGGTTTTCTCCTCTCTTTAAGGAGACCGGAACCTGGATAGTTTTATATCCCGGGGCCGAGATTGTCATCTTCCAGTCTCCATGCTGGAGATCGGTGAATATATACTCACGGGGGCCGCGGTCACTTTGGTAATACGAGCGAATACTCCTGTTCTGTATTGTGATAGTTGCGTCCCAGATCCAGTTTTTACTGACAGCATCCTGTACATAAAAAGACAAGGATGTATTAGTTGGGTTTGTAATGCGAAATATCATAAGAGCTGTCATTACAACTGCAAAAATGATCAAACTGATGAATAAATATCTTTTTTTATTCATTTCTGATGCCAATCCATTTCAGACTCCTTATTCTGTTCATTATTTAAGTCTTAAGATATCTCACCAAATCAACTTAACATTCTATATATACCATTCAATGCCATTCATGTGGTGGAATAAACAACATATTTTTAAAAAGGATATTTTTTTTCTGTTTCAAAATAAAGTTTATCAATTCGGCAATTTGTTCCGGCTGAATTAAATCCTCCGGAGGGATTCCCCAATCGACTGACATGGAGGAATTCATACCTCCCGGACAAAGTGATGTCATGTAAACTCCTCTTGGTAAGAGCTCCCGGCCAAATGCATGGGCAAACCCCATAACACCATGTTTCGATGCTATATAATCTCCCAATCTCATGGGATCACCTTTCTTCGCCGGTCCTGAAGCATTACCAACAATACCTGCCCGGGAAACAATATTTATTATTTTACCATCTTCCCTTTTTACCATATCTTCTGCTGCAGCATAGGTACAGAACATTGTTCCTTTAAGATTTACATCGATTGTAGCTTCTATACATGCATAATCAGACTCCGGAAATTTCTTATCCTGCTGAAATATTCCTGCGTTATTAATTAGCACATCAATCTGCTTATGCTCCTGAATGATTCCTGTAAAAACATCTTTTACCTGCTGAACATTACTGATATCACAGGAATAGGGAAATACTATTCCGGGATACGCATTAACAATTCCATCAAGATCATCTGCAGATTTATCCAGTGCGCAAATTATATAATTCTGTTTGGCAAAATATTCAGTTAATGTTTTACCCAAACCTTTGGCTGACCCGGTTATTACCATTGTTTTCATAAATATCTCCGGTTATATTCCAATAAATTTTCTAATTAAACCGGAACTCTCAATTGCTACACCTTTTTCAAGCAATTTACCGAATTTGTCCATTCCAAAATCTACCATTTTATTATGCAAGCCTTCCCAGTGAATACTCTCATTAATTATTTTTTCCAATTGGATCATTCATTTCATTTTGCCATTCGCTTAAGGTTGACTGCAACCGCAACACTATGGAGTCAACTTCATTTATGGGTAAAGCAGGAATATATGGAATGTTATGAACACTTTCTTTATTACCAATTCCAATAGTTCCTTCAGAATCATTATCTTCGGGCAATGGAGGTGTACAACGCACCTCCTCAATTCGGCGCCATGAGATTAATAAATCGTTTGTTTCTTCCGGATCTTTAATAAGATCAAAAAGCTGGTACCTGTCAACAAGTGGATAATGAATTAGTTTGTAACGTTCGTCCCGGGCCATACGCATACAGCGCCGATACCCGGCACAGATGGTTTCACGAACTGTTTTATTTACCCCCTTCAGGACATCCAGATAACTAATTCCTTCTGAGGATACTGGTACTTCCAGTCCAATAAGTTCAAAGAGTGTAGGAATAAAGTCGTAATGGCCACATAGACATTCCTTATCATAACGTTTGTTTTTATCAATTCCCGGACCGGAAAAAATAAGGGGAACACGGGCACTATGTTCGTATAAATTTTCTTTTCCCATTAACCCATGAGATCCAACTGCAAGACCATGATCAGAGGTAAAAATTATTATTGTATTTTCCTTCTGCCCTGTAGTTTCGAGATGCCTTATGACACGACCAATCCAATGATCATGATGACTTATCATTGCATAATAATCTGCTCTGTGCCTTCTTATCTCATCCTGTTTTCTGGGGAACCCTGCAAGGCGTTCGTCCCGCACCATCATATCTCCGTTATTGAATGGATGTTCCGGCATAAAATTCTCAGGTAATGGAGGCATCATATCATCATACATGCCTGCCCAGGGTTCCGGGGCTGTTCTTGGATCATGGGGGGAATGCAGAGCAACATAGCAAAACCATGGTTGATCTTCAGGTGCTCTATCAATGAACTTAATGGCATCACTGCAAAGTAATTCTGTATTATGACCTGTGCACTCCTCATCACCATCCATGTATGTAAAAATATGCCTGTGATCATCATTATAGAAATCATTTTTTATTTCACACCCATATTTCCCATTCACTTCAGGTTGTACGGCAAAAACGCCATGGGCTTCTTTATTCCCCAGATCAAGTGGATGTCTGTCATTATGCCATTTGCCTATGTGACAGCAGTAATACCCTTCTTTATTTAATGCCTGGGGAAGTAAAGTGATCTCGGGGTGAATTGGCTCGTTGAACCATCGGCAGCCATTCCTGAATGCTGTTCTGCCTGTGAGAAGTTCTGCCCGTCCTGGAGTACAAACCGGAACAGTCGTATAGGGTCTGAAATATACCCCATCCTTTGCCAGCTTATCAAGATTTGGTGTTGAAATATGCTTATTCCCAAGATAGTTTATAGTCCCAGGAGTCTGATCATCCATTATAAACAGTAATATATTGGGCTTTCCTTTTTTCATAATAATATTTCTTCCTTCTTTATCATTGCAAATAAAACACTTCTTCCATCATTGACCAGGGGATAGATTTATCTTCTCTGTTTTCCAAAGGGGTAAAATATGGGCGGCATAACTGCCAAATCTCTTTCATTTTGGGATTGTCACCCATTCCTGCCATATCTGACATCAAATCATTACCTGTATATTCAAAATGGCTAAAGAGATACCACATACCATTATCAAGCTGATGTAAATAAATTGAATAATTTTGGATATTGGCTTTTTTTATCTCTTCCAATACCTCCGGACACACATCAGCATGTGCTGCTTTATATTTTTTTATGTCACTTTCTTTTATACCTACAACTCTTCCATATCGTTTCATAAGATATCCATCCAAAGTTTTGTATAAAAGTATAAAGAGTTTCTAATTGTGTAAAATGTTCTATAGTACTAAAATGATGTCTTCTATTATTAATAACTTGTATAAGTAGAATATGTTGATCTATTTTATATGCCGGTATTCCGATGGAGAGCACTCCATTATTTTCTTGAACTGCTTTGAGAAAGCGTATTGATCAGAATAACCCAGTTCATATGCTACCTCATTAATATTTTTCCTGGCGTCCTCCAGGAGAAAACAGGCAGCATTTATCCGTGATTTTACCAGATATTCCTTTGGGGTAGTCCCATACTGCCGCTTAAAGAGATTACTGAAGTATTTGGGTGATAAGCTTGCCATTTCAGCGAGTATATCAATATTAAGTGGATGTGATGGGTGCTCATCCAGAAATACCCGTGTTGTTTCAAGACGATGATCAAATTCATGACTTTGCCGGGATAATAAATCATTGTACAGTTCAATAAGTATTGATGTCATGAATGCACCACACAAAGGCTGACGAAAAGGATCTTTGCCAGGATGAAAACTATTGTACAAATTTTCAAAAAGAAATAAATATTTACGGGTATTATTATGTATATAAGATAGAGTAAAAGGTTCTGTGGGATGTTCTATCTGTTTTTCAGGATTCTTGTTTTCATAAATACCAAAGCGCAGAGGAATAAATGATAATGGAGAATTGCTGTCTTTGTATCCACTATGTTTATAGTTATTGCTGACAAAGACTATTTTACCTTTATGAAGATGCTCCTTTTTATTATTATATTCATAGTGCCCCTGGCCGCCTTTAACATAACAAATATGAAGATCTCTGTTTATCCTGTCCTTAAACTCCCAGGTGGGCCAGACAGTTACATTATAGGCTTTATGTACCTTGATATGACATTCACAGGGCAGGAGATGGAGGAGCTTTTTTAACTCATTTTTTGCATTTACAGACATAATATTGGTTTTTATTATAGTTTCAGAATTAGCTTTTTGGAATTACTTAGTTTGAGCCGGATATTTTTTTAAATCATCGTAGAATCCTCCATTAAGGTTGCAGGCAGATGGTTTCTGGTGGAACCTTCTTAGCTTTTCAATCCTTATTGCTGTTTAGTAAATAGAATTTACAAAATATAACATTAAGTATCCTGCTTGTCAAATTAATATTATTTTTATTTTTCATAGTACTTCTTAACATGTCATTTCTAAGGAAAGGGTATAGACAACTCCAATTCTTCCCACATATAATATGGATAATTGTTCGTTCGGTTTTAAATAAAATGATATACTGAAATAACCAGGTGAGTATTATGCGATTAAAAAGTACAACAGGAAATCAGGAACTATTAAAGAAAAATAATATGGAGCATATTATTCGGGCAATCCTTATGAACGCTCCTATTTCAAGAATAAAACTTGCTTCGCTCACAAGCTTGAATAAGATGACCATATCAAATATTGTGGATCAATTTTTAAAAAAAAATATAGTTTGTGAGATAGGAACTGTAAATACATTACGAGGGCGTCCTCCTACATTGATTGAAGTCAATAAAAACTTAGGATATTATGTTGGTATTGATGTCGATTTTAATCAATTTCAAATTCTACTAACAGATTTATCAGGGCAAAAAATAAAATATGAGCAATATCCACTGAAAAAGAAGGATCCTGCATATTTTGTATCTAAAATCAACGATATACTGTTGCAATACCAAAACATATTTTCCAATACTATGTATGGGATTCTGGGAATTGGCATTGCAATACCTGGTTATTACAATGATAAAAAAAATATTGTTGAATATACTACCAGCCTCAGGGAATGGAACGGGTTCCATTTATATGAAGAATTAAAATCAGGAAATCCGGATTCAGAAATTGTTATTACTTCAAGTTCCCATGCAGGCGTTGCAGGTGAAATTTACCATAGTCACTTAAAAGAAACTGATGATCTTGTTTATGTTGCCGGATCATGGGGTCTGTCAGTTGGTATTTGTAATGATGGTATGATATTGGCAGGTTCATCCGGCACAGCCGGGCGTTTGGGACATTCGACTATATTTGCAGACGGCAGACAATGCTCTTGCGGTAACAATGGTTGCTGGGAGATGTATGCCTCAGTGAAAGCTTTATATAATGCATTGGATATTCAACAGGCACAATTTCCTTTTCATAAAATTATTCAGCTTATCGAAAATGGAGAACCGGCTTATATTCAGGCTGTTCGTGAATTAGGCTATTATCAGGGAATTGGATTGGCAAATGTTGTAAATGCATATAATCCAAAATTCATCTGTATTGGCGGACCGCTTGCATTACTAAAAAATAAATTGATCGACTCAATCTGGATATCTTTAAAAGAACGACTTCCTGATCATTTTCTGCGGGGATTTGAAATATACGCATCCAAACTTGGAGATTCAGGCATTGCCTATGGTGCTGTATCCCTTGTAGTTAACCAGGTTTCCCAAAAACTTGTTAAGTTAGCCTTACAATAGTACAAAAAAGAACAAAATAAATCAATTAAGTGCAATTGACATTCTTTTATATAAAGTGGAATATCACAGAATGAATGAAAAAATATTTGATATTGCTATTGTAGGGGCCGGAGTAGTTGGCGCTTCTATTGCCCGAAAACTCTCTTCTTACAATTTAAAAGTAGCCCTTTTGGAGAAGGAATGTGATGTCTCTTTTGGAGTATCCAAGGCCAACTCCGGTATAATTCATGGCGGGTTCCACCACGGATCAGAGTATCTTAAATCGAAACTCGAGGTACAGGGAAACAGAATGTTTGATCAGTTGGAACAGGAGCTTCATTTTCCATTTCGAAGGTGTGGGATAATTGTAGCTGCTTTCTCTGTAGAAGAGATGAAGACAGTCGAACAGCTCTATATGAACGGTATAAACAATAAGGTTATTGGTATCGAGATATGTAACAGAAGCCGTATACTGGCTCTTGAACCAAAACTTAACGAAGATGTTGCGGGAGGGCTCTATGCACCAGCCGGAGGTATAATTGAACCCTATCGTTTTGTTTTTTCTCTGGTAGAATCTGCATTGAAAAATGGAGTAAACTTATTCACTGAATTCAAAGTGGTTTCTGCAGAACATAATACAGATGGATATACAATTATTTCAGAAAATGGTAATTCGATAAAAAGTAAGTGGATTGTAAATGCTTCCGGACTTTTTGCAGATGAAATATCAAAGATATTTGACGCTGAAATTTTCAAAATAACACCAAGAAAGGGAGAAGAGTTTCTTTTAGATCGTAATTCAGCAGCCAGAACGGATCATGTTATTTTTCCTGTTCCTGATCATATATCCAAAGGTATTCTGGTTATTCCAACAGTAGAGGGTACAACTATGCTTGGACCCACAGCTATTCCCCAGGAGAGTAAAGAAGATGTCTCAACTACTTCTGCAAACCTTGGTATGGTTTTTAGTTCTGCGAGAAGAATGGTTCCTTCAATTTCTCAGAGAGATATAATTACAAGTTTTACCGGCCTCCGTCCTGTTCTCGAAGGTGGAGATTTTTTTATAGATATTTCAAATAAACAGGTTCATTTTATTCAGGTTGCAGGTATTCAGTCTCCGGGATTAACAGCTGTTCCTGCGATTGCAGAATATGTTAAAGACCTCCTGAAGAAAGATGGCCTTATACTGACAGAAAAATCTTCCTATGACCCTACAATTGAGAAACTACCAAGAATAAGAACTCTTCATCCTGAAGAAGCTGATACATTAATTCAATCTGATCCGGCATACGGTGAGATAGTTTGTAGATGTGAATCTGTTAGTGAAGCTGAAATAGTGGCTGCTGTAAGGAATGGCCATACCACTCTGGATGGTATAAAATTTTACACAAGAGCCCAGATGGGAAGATGTCAGGGAGGCTTTTGTACAGATAGGATAATAAAAATTATTCAAAGAGAAACTGGTTTGAGTTTTGAGGCTATTACAAAAAGAGGAAAGGCTTCCTGGCTTTTAGAAGATAGAATTGGTGATCTTATTGTAAATAGTTACGGGGGAGCTGAATGAAAGAGTTGAAATTTGATACCCTTGTAATAGGTGGAGGCTCAGCAGGTATGGCCGCTGCTTTGGAAGTTATCAGTCGTGGTTTTTCAGTTGCTGTTGTAGAAAGAGAAAATGCTATGGGTGGTATTCTTAATCAGTGTATTCACAATGGCTTTGGTCTCCATCATTTTAAAGAGGAACTTTCCGGTCCTGCTTACGCAGAAAAGTTTATTGAAATGGTTGATTCTTCTGATATTGATGTTTTTATTAACATGACAATTATGGATATTGAAGAAATTGTAGACTATAAAGCTGTTTATGGAATGTCCGGGATAACTGGAATGGTTAAGTTTCTGGTAAAAACAGTTGTTTTTGCAAATGGATGCAGGGAGAGGAATAGGGGTAGTATTGGTACTCCCGGGACAAGACCTTCCGGAGTGTTTACTGCAGGCCTGGCACAGAGACTTGTGAACATAGAAGGTTACATCCCCGGAAAGGAATGTGTTATTGTTGGATCAGGTGATATAGGTCTTATAATGGCACGAAGAATGTCCTGGGTTGGAGCAAAGGTAAAAGCTGTAATTGAAATTCAGCCCTATCCTGCTGGTCTTACAAGGAATATTGTACAGTGTCTGAATGATTTCGATATTCCCCTCTATCTTTCCCATGTTGTTGGTGAAATTCATGGAAAAGACCGGGTGGAGTCTATAGATGTTATACCCCTTAAAAATGGAGTTGAGCAAAAGGAAAAGAGCTTTAATATAAAATGTGATTCTCTTCTTCTTGCTGTTGGACTGGTACCGGATAATGAACTTGCTAAGAAAATTGGTATTTCAATTAATCCTGAAACCAACGGACCTATTGTGGACAGGCAGTTAATGACCGCTAAAGATGGAATTTTTGCCTGTGGTAATGTTCTGCATGTTCATGATTTAGTAGATTTTGTTACAGAGGAATCTGCCAGGTGTGGGCGTTATGCAGCAGATTATCTGGATAAAAAAACACCTTCAAATCAATTTAGAACTGTACCGGGTCAGAATATCAAATATCTTGTTCCAAATTATTATTCACCCTATGAAGATAATAAATTTTATCTCCGAACAATGATTGTAAAAAACCGGGCAGAACTTATTATCAGTGTAAATAAGAAGGAAATTTTGAGAAAAAAACTAAAACACATACAGCCTTCGGAAATGATAAGTTTTTCCTTACCAAAAGGGGATGTGGAAAGCATTTCAGAGTTAAGTGATAATACTTTGGAGGCTAAAATAGTATGAAAAAAGATATGATATGTATTTCCTGTCCTATGGGGTGTAGAATTTCTGCTCAGTGGGAAGTTGATAGTGATATAATAGTTACTGGAAACAAGTGTGAACGAGGTGTAATTTACGGGCAGGAGGAGATACTTTCTCCCAGAAGGGTAGTTACAGCCACAATAGCTATACACTCCTCCTGGTTGGGAAGAATGCCGGTAATGACGAGCGGTACTCTTCCAAAGGGGCTTATAGATCCTCTTTTAAATAAAATTTATGAAATGCATCTTGATATCCCTATAGTCAGAGATGATATAATAATACAAAATATTGAAAATACGGGAATAGATCTTATTGCAACAAGAAGCGTTAAAACATAGGCTGGATGCTCACCTCCATTTACAGACAATTCCATGGAATTCCTGTTTTAATGATCTGCCGGGCAGGGATCTGATAAAATCTTTTCTTGTAAAGGGCAGCCAGTCTATTTGCAACGGTACTTCTCCTTTGGACTGGGAACTTGTAGCCTCACTTACAAAACTATATCCTGAAGAACTTGTTCCTTTTTACGGAGTGCATCCCTGGTATGTGGATGCTCTTCCGGAGAACTGGCTTTACAATCTAGAATCATGTCTTGTAGATTCACATGCCGGATTAGGTGAGATAGGCCTGGACAGAGCCTGTTCTTCCAAAGCCTCATTTGACCATCAGCAGGATGTATTTACAGCTCAGCTTGATCTTGCTGTATCTTTAAACCTTCCTGTTTCCTTGCACTGTGTCCGGTCCTGGGGGGTATTATTGGAAATACTTCAGGATAAAATACTAATTAAAATTGCTGATGATAAATATAGTAGAATACCGGTAATGATCCATTCTTTTTCAGGCTCACTGGAGACTATGAAGCAATTGATTGATATTGGTGTTTATATATCATTTTCTCCCTATCTGCTTTCTCTCCAGGCAGAGATTCTTAGAGAAGTTTTCAAAGCTGTACCTTTAGAGAGAATTTTAATTGAAAGTGATTTTTCATACAGGAAAAATATTTCTATAAATAATCAGATTATAGATTATAAAAGGAATCTAAAAAGTTTATATAATATGGCTGGATCTCTAAGGGATATGAGCCCTGCATATTTTCAGGAGGTTGTTTATAAAAATGGAAAGGTTTTTACGGACAGAGCGATTAATCGGTAAATCCAATATGGAAATTCTTAAAAGCAAAACTATTCTTGTTGCTGGTCTGGGTGCTGTAGGAAGTTATGCTGCTGAGGGAATTGCCCGATTGGGAGTGGGGTCTATAAGACTTGCTGATTTTGACAAGATAAGCAGAAGCAATATCAATCGCCAATTATATGCATTGGAATCAACCATTGGCAGACAAAAAGCTGAGGTAGCTTGTGAAAGAATAAAGGATATTAATCCGGAATGTAATGTTGTAGCATTAAATCTTTTTGTCCATAAGGATACACTTGATACTCTGACAACTCCTTCTCCTGATCTTATAATAGATGCAATAGATTCTCTTAACCCTAAAATTGAACTATTATCTTATGCCTATAAAAATAATATTCCAATTATTTCATCTATGGGAGCAGCCCTAAGAACCGATCCTTCAAAAATTAAGAGTGGTGATATTTTTGATACAACTAAATGTCCCTTATCAAAGCAGGTTAGAAAGAGACTTAGAAATCGTGGAGTAGGCAGGGGGATTGATTGTGTCTATTCAACCGAGTTAATAAATTTTATCTACACTGATCCTGAAGAAGAGTCTGAAGGTGAGGATATTGTCAACAGAGGATTAAAAAGGAGAGTCCTTGGGTCTCTCCCGACTCTCCCCGGTATTTTTGGACTAATACTTGCCAACATGGCCTACAAGATGCTTATTGCTTCTAACATCTCAGGAGACCATTAATAGTAACTATCTCAAAATCCTAATCTTTCTTCGTGAATTTTGTATACAGGTAGCGTTTAATGGTTTTCTTTGGAGTTTTTTCGAAAGGCTCCTCTTCATGTCTCAATTTTGCAATTTTAGAAAATGCATTTAACTGTTTATTAACCTTTTTAAGCAGATCTTTTGTATAATCTGTTACATTGTCAGAAATATGTTTTGCTCCTTCCTTTAAATGTTTAAAGGATTCAGCTAATGCTTCTTTATCTATATGAACAAGCGCTACAATTTTACCACCATCCTGAAAGACTATAGATTCTTCCACAAATTCAAAATTATTGATTATTGCCTCTAATGCTTCGGGATAGATATTTTCACCGCTGGCACCCAGCATCATAGTTTTAGCTCTACCCTTTATGTACAGGTAGTTGTCCTTATCGAAGATCCCAAGATCCCCTGTTCTGAACCAGCCGTCTTCAGACAAAACCTCTGCTGTTTTTTCCAGGGCTTTATAGTAGCCTTTCATAACATTAGGGCCTCTGTAGAGTATTTCTCCTTCTCCTGTTTCTGCATGAGGATTATCAATTTTTACTTCGCCGCCCTCTATAACTTTTCCAGTAGCCGTAAAACGGGAGTTTTTTGCATTCGCTCCGGCAATAAGTGGGGAAGTTTCTGTAAGACCATATCCAATGGCATATGGAAACTTTGCATCTTTTAGAAATATTTCTACGTCACTTGCAAGCCCGGCGCCCCCAATTCCAAAGAAAAACAGGCGGTTTCCAAATGTTTTCATAAGTTTTTTACCGGCTAATTTAGCTATAAGAGAATGGGTAGGATGGAAATGGAAAAGTGTCCGGAGCACTGCTTTTTTCTCGATATTAGGAAGAACACTCTGGCGTACAATTTTTTCTATTAAAAGAGGTACAGAGAGCATTAGATGTGGTCTTACTTTCTTTAAGGCAGGAAGCAGTACAGTTGCAGATGGCGGTTTCCTGAGATAATAAACGCATGCACCTGATGAAAAGGGTATTAAAAAGCCTAATGTACACTCATAACTGTGAGAGAGGGGAAGCAGTGATAACATTGTATGACCTGGTTTCATATTTGCAATTTTGTTTGATGATACTGCATTTGAACAGATATTTTTGTGGGTCAGCATTACACCTTTGGAGCTGCCGGTAGTTCCTGCAGTATATATAATAACAGCAAGGTCATCTTCTTGTGGATCTACAATGGGTGTTTCCATATTACTCTTAAAGAAGTACTCACCTGTTTTGTTTTTAATATCAGAAACAGATGTTTTTGGAGGTATCAGGGTAAAATTATTAAGCAGTATGAATTCTCTTTCATTATTTATATTTAAATCCTTAACCTTTTCATATATTTTACTGGAAACAAATATTATTTTCGCTTCTGAATGATCAAGAATATTATGAATTTCTTTTGGATGGAAATCAGGGAGTATCGGTACAATAATTCCACCTGCTAAACTTATCCCAAAATATGTCACTCCCCAGTTGGGCATATTTTCAGATAGAATGGCAATCCGGTCTCCGGAGTTTATATTTCTTGATTTCAGGAATGCTGCTACTTTATTTGCCATATCTCCAGCTTTAGTAAAAGTAAGAGGATTTTCGTTAACAAATGAAAGTGCAGGAGTATCGCCGTAAAGATTAACACTATTTTTAATTACAGCTGTCAGAGTTAAATTATTATAATTATCCATTATTTTACCTCGCTGTTTATACTAACATATGGAAACTTTAATTGAAATTAAAATTAGGAATATGCATGCATTTTTTTTTTAGTTGTTTTATAAAAAAATATTGATATATTTATTTATATATAATAAAATTCTAAACAAGGATAATCATTCTTAATGGGGAAAATTTCAAGAAAGTTTAACTGGCTGCTCATTTTATCTGTAAGTTTGTCTGTTTTTATTTCTACTATTGCTACTACAAGCTATTTGATTCATATCTCAGAAAAAAATACTCATGATAAAAATATTATTCAGATTACAGGATTATCAAATTATATAGATGAATATCTGAATAATGCTTATACACTTAATTATCAGCTTTCCCTTAATCCCATAATAATTAATCAACTTAAAAGTAGTAATAATGACTGGGATAAAAGAGTATTAGAATATAATTTAGAATACAAAACAAATAGTAAACTGGGAGATTATACAGGCCCTGAATTCCTGGTTAAAATACACAAAGAATATAATTTTATAGATCTTTTATACATTCAGGATAAAAATGGTGATCAAACTGGCAAAAGTTATGGTCAGCTGGGACATAGAAAAGAAAGATGGTGGTTCAAAGAATTCATGGGAATAAGGGATCTTAATCCCTTTATTTCAAAATCCTATTATTCTCTAACCGGAAATAAGCCGGTAGCTTCAATTTTTCATCCTGTAATGGATGAAGAAAACTTCCTGGGTATAATTGGTATGGATATAGTTTTTTCAGATTTCCAGAAAAGTGTCGAAACTTATCTTAATACAAATGATATGTATGCTATTGTTTTGGATCCGATGGGTGTAATTATTGCTCATCCGGATAAAAGCATACTTAAGGAGATGTATAATCTTAAAACTCTGACTAAACAGGTACTTAAAAGAAATAATCAGAATGAGATAATTCTTGATTCCGAAGGGAATCATCTAATAGAAACTGTAAGTCTTGACTGGGGACTGCAAATAGCACAGGTTACCAGGGAGGCTTTGGAAGGTAAGGGCGGATATTTAAAAAATAGTATAATTTCCGGAATTGCAAGTACAATTTACTATGAACCTGTTAGTCTTCCCTCTGATAGAGCTGGTGTTGAAAACTATGCTGTCCTGTTGATACAGGGTAAAACAGCTATAGTAGAAGCCAAAGTAATTATAATAGTAAGCA
Organism: Spirochaetaceae bacterium; assembly: GCA_030638735.1. Lineage (GTDB taxonomy): Bacteria > Spirochaetota > Spirochaetia > B11-G9 > B11-G9 > JAJRQE01. The sequence goes on along the minus strand of DAOWEB010000385.1, from coordinate 2,063 downwards.
CTGTTCTGTTAATTATATTTACAATAGTACTTCTTTTTACTATTTTCCATTTCCGTTTCCAAAAATTTATAATTGAACCTCTGGAAGTCCTTATAGAATCAATGAACAATGTTGATATAGATAATTTTCAGATAATTGAGCTTCACACAGATGATGAGTTCAGTCTAATGGCAGATACCTATAATGATCTTAGAAAGAATCTTTCGCTGGCTAACAGACAGCTTTTGGAAAAAATTGAAACCCTAAAGGAAAGAGAAGCCGGATTCAAAACTCTTTCAGAGATAGGTCTGGCCCTCTCAACAGAAAATAATATAGATAATTTATTGGAATTAGTTCTTATGGAAGCCATGAGAATTACAAGATCCGATGGTGGTACACTTTATATACATGATGTGGATAATCGTCAGTTAAGGTTTGAATTACTCTGTAATGAGACAATGGATATAAAATTGGGTGGTACATCGGAGAATAAAATAACTTTTCCTCCTGTTCCCCTTTATAACGACGGAAAACCCAATTTTTCAAATGTTTCATCCTATTCAGCTCTTACAGGTGAAGTTGTAAATATTCCCGATGTATACCAGGCTGAAGGATTTGATTTCAGCGGGATGCGATCTTATGACAAAAACAATGGATACCATTCAGAATCCATGCTGGTTATTCCAATGATGAATAAAGATAAAGAACTTATAGGGGTTCTTCAATTAATTAATGCACAGAAGAAAGAAGCCCGTGAAATAATTCCATATTCAAAAGTCTATGAAAATCTTATAGCAACTTTGGCCTATCAGTCCGCTGTAAAAATGACCAATGTTCAGTTGCACCTTAAACTTAAGGAACTTCTATATTCAATAATTAAGAGTATTGCTAAAGCAATTGATGAAAAGTCTCCTTTTACAGGCAAACATATTAGTCATGTATTTTATTTGACAATGATTATTGCAAATAAGATCAATCAGAAAAGTGAGGGATATTTTAAGGATATACATTTTTCAGATAATGAAATGGAAGAATTGAAGCTTGCCGCATGGATGCATGATATAGGTAAAATAACTACCCCGGAAAGTTTGCTTAATAAGGGTACAAAACTGAAACTTTTAAGGGATGGTATTGAACTTATAGAAACCAGATTCAGTCTTATCCAAAAAACACTTGAGAACAATACACTAATAGAGAAGGTGAAAATTCTTCAGAAAAAAAGAGTTAATAAGAAAAAAATTGACAATCTGGACAAAGACCTTAATATTCAGATAGACAAACTGAAAGATGATATCCGCTTTATTGCCAGCTGTAATTTACCAGGTAAGCTTGTGGATGAAGATAAAATAGTTCGTTTAAAAGAGATAGCTTTAGAAACAATTTTTATAGATAATGTTCCATTACATTATCTATCTAATGTGGAATTGGAGAACCTTTCCATAAGATCAGGAACCTTGAATGAGGGTGAACGAAAGGAAATAGAGGATCATGTAAGGATGACCCAGGTAATTCTTGACCATATATCTTTCCCTGTTTATTTTTCAAAAGTTGCAGAATATGCATCCATGCATCATGAAAGACCGAATGGTACAGGGTATCATCGTAGGCTGAAAGGTAGCGAAATCCCTATTCAGTCCCGTATTATAGCTATTGCTGATATTTTCGAAGCTCTTACTACGAAAGAAAGGCCCTATAGAGAAGCACTGAAATATGATGAAGTTCTTGAAATACTGCAGCATATGAAAGAAAGTAACCATATTGATCCGGAGATATACAAGCTTATAGTGGAAAGCGATATTGGTGATATATATTTCAGTGAAATTTCAGGATCAGATAAATCTGAACTATAAAATTATTCTACAACAACAAACTCAACCCTTCTGTTCCTGGCTCTTCCTTCCGGTGTGTTGTTCGTGGCTATTGGTTTAGATCCTCCATAACCTCTGATAAGCAGTCTTTTGCTCTTTATTTTTTTGGAAATTAAATGATCTTTTATAGATTCTGCTCTTTCGACAGACAGGGCATACTGGAGAGAGGATTCCCCAATATCTGCAGTATGTCCCCTTATTTCAATTTTATAGAAT
>DAOWEB010000062.1 GCA_030638735.1 Spirochaetaceae bacterium | reverse complement strand
TGTAAAATGCTGATTTTCAATTATTTCCTGGGCACGAGCAATTTCTCCGGCTACTTTATTATTATTAACCGGATCTTTTAAATCGGAATGCCAGTATTTTTCAGGAATGAACTCAGTTATTCCATAGCGCTGCATCAAATCATCCTCGAGACTTATAAAAAAGCAGGAAGTACCAGGATCCCCCTGTCTTCCGGCACGACCTCTCAGCTGATTATCGATTCGTACACTTTCATAACGATTGGTTCCAATAACATATAAACCTCCAAGAGCAAGTATCTTCTTCCTGTTCAAACCTTCCTCTCCTCCAAGTTTTATATCAGTACCACGGCCAGCCATGTTTGTGGAGATAGTGACTGATCCGGACATACCTGCCCGGGCTATAATTGCAGCTTCCTGTTCATCATTTTTTGCATTTAAAACATCACAGTTTATTCCCATTTTATGCAGATCTTCTGCCAGTTCTTCCGATTCCATTACAGTTCCTGTACCAACCAAAACCGGACGTCCGGTTGCATGAATCTTTTGAATTTCCTTCCGAATCGCCCTGGCCTTTGCCGCCAGGCTGACAAATATTCTGTCAGGTTCATGGACCATATGTTCAGTTTTATTTGGAGGAATAATAACAGTACTTAGATTATAGAAGTGTTTGAACTCGTCTGCTGCAGAAACAGCAGTTGCAGTCATAGCTGCAATTTTAGGAAACAGATTGATATAATTTCTGATTGTAACAGAACCGCCAATCCTCCCTTCCGACCTTAATGCCAGACCCTCTTTTGCTTCCAGGGCTGTCTGAATTCCATATGGCCATCGCCTTTTTCCTGCAATCCGGCCTGTAAATTCATCTATCAGTTTAATTTTTCCCTGTTTGACCACATAATCGACATTTTTTGTCAGTAGGGTATGAGCATGGAGTGCAACATTAACTGCCGCAAACTGTTGAAAAGAGGCTTCTTCATGGATACCTCCACAATCAAGAAGATCCTGAACCTTCATCTGTCCCTGATTTGTTAAAAATGAGTTGCGTCCATGACGATCAACCAGATAATCATTTTCAGGACTTAACTGATAAAAAAGTTTGTCTATCCGAACAGGATCAATATCTGTTATGGGACTTTCCATTGCAATTACCATTGGAATTCTGGCTTCATCAATCATAATAAAATCTGCTTCATCCACAATAGCCATATAATATTCTCTTTGCAGGAGTTTTTTTCTATCATACTGACATGAGTCCCGAAGAAAATCGAAACCTCCCTGTTTGGCTGTCAGATATACAATATCAGCCCTGTAGGCTCTATGACGTTGTATTCTGGAAGTTTTTTCCTGGATATACCCTACCTTAAGTTCCAGAAATTTATATACCTTTCCCATCCACAAGGCATCGCGTTTAGCCAGGTAATCATTTGCAGTCATTATCTGAATACTTTTTCCTGTCATAGCATTCAGGTAAGCAGGAAACAGAGCTGCCAGAGTTTTCCCTTCTCCTGTTTTCATCTGAATCAGTTTTGCCTGATGCATGGCTATCCCGGCTGCAATCTGCACAGGGTAAGGTGTCAAACCCAGTTCTCTGGAGCAAACCTCACCTACAAGAGCGAATGCTTCAGGAAGGAGATAATCCAAATCTTCTCCTTGTTGGAATTGATCCTTTAATTTTTTGTTAATAGCTTTAAGATCTGAATTGGATTTCAGAGAGAAATCAAAGGCCTGAATTTTTTCTGCAATTTTATTGTAACCGGAAAGATCAGTTTCTATATTTATCCCTTTATACCGTTTTATAGAGAAATAGATACTTTCCCTGAAAGTCAATTTATTTTGAACTGTCCTGTTCATAGCGATCCTCTGTAGATAGATTTTTTGAGTGAATAGTTTTCTTGTTTTTAGCTATCTTTGGGGAGGACTGCGGGGAGATGTTTTTATTTTTATTTGCCGTTGCTTATTCTTTTCTGTTTGTATTTCATTGGTAAACAGGAATATAGATAGATAGAGCAACAGAAGTACCGGAAGTACAGCAACAATACTATAGGAAACAAGTAATATCGCAGATATAAGTATCAGGGTTGTCATTATAAGCACATACTTGAGTACAATAGCCCTGTTTCTTTTATTTCTATCCATAAGCATAATATAATATCAATATTAACAGGAGTCAAACACAGTACCGGTATTAAAATTGATCTTTGGCTTGGGGATGATAAATTTGATAGTGGGAGGTTTACTATACATGGCACAAATTAGTCTGAGATGCATGTGTGAATAGTGAGCAAAATGAAGGGCCAGTTAAAAATAAACTATTGTCATAAACATTTTAAAGAGGCTCAACTATTTTTCTTAGAATAAAATAGAGGGAATCATCCTTCTCCTAAATAATATCACTAGATCCATAAGGAACAAAAGGGAAATTTATTTCTCCGTCAGTGTTATTCCTAAAAAAACAAATTGTATCTATATAGTTTTGAAGAATATTTGGAGGAATGTATTCTTTAAATCTATTCCTTATCATAAATAAATTACACATTTATATTCTTTGCTAAAATATCCATAGCTGCTGAATCGGAATCATAAGCCTCATGGACAAGTGATTTCAGAGTGTGTAACTGTTCCGGATTAAGGGTGCTGGAATCGCTGTTTTGGAAGGGAACAATCTCTGTCATTGACTTAAACAAATGTGCAGTATGAGTCAAATGAGGTATCACCGGATTTAAGTAATCAAAAGAGCTGCTATAAGATGCTGATGAAGAGATATATGAGGCCAGATGATTTTTTACATCCTGATAGACAGCAATAATATATGCCAGACCGAATAAATCATAATTTTTATTGGTTAATGCATTAATTAAATTTTTATAAGCTCCTTTTCCAATTCCATATCCACGATCTGAGCTTTCTCTATTCCAGCACTGAATACCATATTGAAGACTATGTTTGATCCTCTCTTCTTTTGGAATAAGCGTTGAAGATACAAAGAATTGATTATAAAGAATTGGAACTTCAGAGATCCCTATATTAGTATATAGAATAGGATCAGGATCTCCTGATATACAATCCATTACTATAAAAACCTGATCTGAATCATCATATCCTGTAATAATTCCAAACTCGAGAACATCTGTTGGAGCCCAAATAAGTACAGGTTTACTATCATTTATTGATTCCTTTATCATCTTTAATGCCTCCTGCTGATACAAGACATAGGTTTTATCAGAAGGCCCTTCCATTTTTACAATCTGTTTTGTGCAAACTCCTATTCTATCCATCATTCTCTGATGATTTTTATTCCAGTCATATACAGTAACAGAAGAAGGACATACAGTTTCATGAATTATAAAATGAAATACAGCCCCGGTGTCGCCCATAAGCTGTGTTAGATCCTCTTTCCACATTCCTATGGACTTTAAAATAGCTCCTGTACTTCCAATATAACTGAACATTGTCTTTTCCAGCTTACAATCATTTATAATCTTTTTCATCTAATACCTTCTTCATTCCTGTTATTTTTGAATTATAATGCTTTAAAAATCCGGATTCCCCATTGTCTCTTATATATATCTGGTTCTCTATAAAATTCTGACCATATTTTAACCAGCTTTTTGTAAAAGTTTTTAATCCCCTGCATGGGAATTCGTCACACTGATAACAATGAGTTATACCTCTCTCTTTACAACACAGATGAAATTTCTTACATCCTTCACATCTTTTTATATTAATAGCTGCACCTGGACAGGGATGTCTCTCTCTCGTGTATGTTGGACATCCTCCACAAAAACAGCCACATGCTGGGACCCTGCCATCATAAAGTTTTAGTTTAATATCCAAATTATGATCTTTTCTCATACTCACCCTCCATACTCAACAATATCAGACTAGGTATGACATATTTTGTCCTATCAGGAATTGTTTTCGATTATTTTAGTACAAAGGGAAATTGCCTTATTTCTAAGCCAGTCTGGTGATTTAATTTTCAAATAACTGCCAAATTGAAGTATTTCTACAAGGAGTGGACGGGAATAATAAAAAGAAACAGAATATTTGTCTTTAGTTACATATTTCCAGTTTGCAGGCATGTCCTGTATATGTCCGGATCTGTTTTCAATTACCAATATTGCTTCATAAGGGATTTTATAGGGTATCATAGGAGGCTCATCTTTTTCTTTCTCCTTATCAGTTGATTTTTTATTCCGTCCGATAAGTTTCTTAAATAAAAGAGCCAATACCTTTTAAAAAGCATCCGATTGTCTGCTGTAGTCGTATTTCCTATAAAAAAGACCCAGTTCTACTGGGCCACTTATAAAAAGAGAGGGAAGGACAAAACTATCATCAGGATAGTAGTAACCATTATGTTTATAGGAGAACTCAACTTCTGCGTTTAATGAG
>DAOWEB010000148.1 GCA_030638735.1 Spirochaetaceae bacterium | reverse complement strand
GAATTAGTGAATATGGAAACATTATCCAGCGATACAGGGATTCCTTCCAACTCTCTACGAGAATATTTCTCGATACTGGAGGATACATTAATTGGATCAATGCTGAAACCTTTCAAAAGAACAGTTCATCGCAAAGCAATAAGCAAAGTAAAATTTTATCTTTTTGATATTGGTGTTTGTAATATTCTGGCAAAGCGGGGAAATATTCAGCCTAAATCAGCACTCTTCGGTAATACATTTGAACATTTTATCTATAACGAACTTCGAGCAAATTTGAGTTATAATCATGATAATCGCCCTTTGAGTTTCTGGCGCGACAGGTATGGAAATGAAGTAGATTTCATTATTGGAGATGAAATTGCAATTGAAGTCAAAGCCTCACATATGGTTACTGGTAAACATCTGAAAGGATTACGTCTTATTTCAGAAGAAATTCACTTCAAATATAAAATTGTAGTATCTATGGATCCAACCCCTCGTCTTATTGATGATATCCTTGTACTTCCATATAAAGAATTTCTGTCACGATTATGGGATCGTCTATTTTAAAAACTGAATACCGCTGTATTGGTAATCCATTCCAGGGTTACAGAGATTTGTATTATCGTTACAGGACTATTTCATCATTTCGTATTATACTGGTAAATAAGGAGATAAAAAATGGAAAAAACAATTGAAAAATTAAAAGAACTTACAAAAGATGTAGTACTCCTTGAACATGCAATAGCTACTCTTTCCTGGGATCAGGAAACCTATATGCCTCCCAAAGCAATAGATGAAAAAGGGGAACAACTCGCACTCCTGCAGGGAATGCTTCATGAAAAGATAACTTCTCCTGAAATTGGACAACTGTTGAATGATCTTGGAGCTGATGATAATAATCCTGCAGGTAGATTTGAATCCAATTTACCCACAGACAATGCTTATATTAAGGAAACTTACAGGCAGTACAAAATACAGACAAGGCTCTCTAAAAAACTGGTTACAGACCTTGCTCTTGCTACCAGTCTGTCCCAGGCAGCATGGATAGAAGCAAGAAGAAACTCCGATTTTTCCTTATTTCAACCACATCTGGAAAAAGTTCTGAACCTGACTAAACAAAAAGCTGAATCAATTGGATACAGAGAGTCCCCTTACGATGCTCTTCTTGATGAATTTGAACCATGGAGCAGTACAAAAGAAGTTGCTGATATTTTTAAGTCTATCCAACCCTGGCTTACAAATTTTATAGAAAAAATAAAAAAAGCAAAACAGGTGAATGACAGCTTTTTACTTAAAGATTATGATATTTCCAAACAGGAAATTTTTGGAAGAAAAGTTTTACAGGACATGGGCTACAGCTATGACCGGGGACGTCTGGATGTATCGGTGCATCCCTTTACAACAACCCTGGGAAGAGATGATGTAAGACTTACTACCAGATATCAAAAAGATTTTTTTAAAACAGGTTTATTTGGAATAATTCATGAATGCGGTCATGGATTATACGAACTTGGTTTTGGAAAAGAGGTACAAGGGAATCTCATGGCTAGTGGAACATCCCTTGGAATTCATGAATCTCAATCCAGAACCTGGGAAAATGTAATAGGAAGATCCTACAGTTTTTGGAGACACTACTATCCAATATTACAGACATATTTTCCAGAAAACCTGAAAGATGTCAGCCTGGAAGATTTTTACAGAGGAATCAATAAAGTTAAACCTTCTTTAATCCGTGTTGAAGCTGATGAAGTTACTTATAATTTACACATTATCCTTCGATTCCAGCTGGAACAGGAGATGATATCAGGGTCGTTGTCTGTAGAAGATCTTCCTGAGGCATGGAACTCTAAAACCAGAGATTTTTTTGGAATTGTCCCTGATAATGATGCAAATGGAGTCTTGCAGGATATTCACTGGCCAATGGGAGCATTCGGATATTTTCCAACTTATGCTCTTGGGAATTTATACAGTGCTCAGTTTTCTTCTGTAATGGATAAAGAAATTGATGTGAATAATTCCCTTGAAAATGGAAATCTAATTGATGTTCTTGACTGGCTTAGAAAGAAGATTCACATACATGGTGCCTCAAAAACTGCATCCGAACTTGCAATTGATATTACAGGAGAGAAATTAAATCCTGAGTACTTTAAAAAATACCTTGAAAATAAATATAAGCAGATTTATAATCTATAAATAATAAATGTTAAATAAAAGGGAGAAATAATATAATGAGTAATAAAAAAGAACCTATGATAATTAACGAAAAACCTGGAAAAAAACTCTACTGCCTATGTGGAAAAACAAAGAACCCTCCATACTGCGATGGTTCACATGAAGCAACTGATGTTGACGGCCCTTTTGAAATGGATATTGAACAGGATACAGAAGTTAAAATCTGTACATGCGGTCAGACGTCTACCCCACCCTTTTGTGATGGAGCACTTGTAAACTGCTAGGAAGGCTGAAGGTATTGAGACTGTCAGGCTGCTGGAAAAAAGCCTACAGCCTGATAACCTTCTCCTTATTTTTAACATCCTTCACCAGTGAAAAATATTAAACATATCCCTGCACCATCATGGCATTGGCAACTTTAATAAAACCGCCTATATTCGCACCTTTAACATAATTAACGAAACCTGTATCATCTTTACCGTATTCTACACATGTTCGATGGATATCCATCATAATCTTCTGGAGGCGACTATCAACCTCTTCCCGTGTCCAGGACATCCTCATGGAATTCTGTGTCATCTCCAAACCAGACACGGCAACTCCGCCGGCATTAGCCGCTTTCCCCGGGCCATACAATATTTTTGCATCAAGAAACACCTCTACGGCCTCTGGCGTCGATGGCATATTAGCACCTTCACTGACAACGCTACAACCATTTTCTACCAGGATTTTGGCATCTTCAACATCGATCTCGTTTTGTGTTGCACATGGTAAAGCAATATCACACTTCACACCCCAGGGACGTTTACTTTCAAAGTACCGGACATTGAACTTTTTAGCGTACTCCGATATCCTTTCTCTTTTCATATTTTTTAATTCCAGAATATATTTCAATTTTTCTGCATCAATTCCATCGGGGTCATGGATATAACCGCTTGAATCCGAAAGAGTGACAACTTTGCCGCCCAAACCAATAACCTTTTCGATTGCATATTGCGCAACATTACCGGATCCGGAAACAGCTACAGTCTTTCCCGTTATTTCATCATTCTGTGTTTTTAGCATTTCGTTCGCAAAATAAACAGCACCATATCCGGTTGCTTCAGGTCTAATCAAACTCCCGCCCCACTCCAGAGCTTTTCCTGTTAATACACCTGTAAACTCATTTCTGATCCTTTTATACTGGCCAAACATATATCCTATTTCACGTCCGCCAACACCGATATCTCCGGCAGGAACATCAGTATGCTGTCCAATGTGTCGTTGTAATTCTGTCATAAATGATTGACAGAACCGCATTACTTCATTGTCAGATTTTCCTTTTGGATCAAAATCCGAGCCACCTTTTCCACCGCCCATTGGCAAAGTAGTGAGACTGTTCTTAAAAACTTGTTCAAAGGCCAAAAACTTCAATATACCTAGATTAACTGTTGGATGGAAACGCAATCCTCCCTTATATGGGCCAATTGCACTGTTCATTTCAATACGAAATCCCCTGTTAATCTGGATTTCTCCCCGGTCATCTGACCATGGTATTCTGAACATAATAACCCGTTCCGGTTCTATCATACGTTCCAATACTTTAGCGTATTTATATCCCGGATTTTCTTCAAGAAAGGGAATAAGTGATTCAACCACTTCCTTAACAGCCTGATGAAATTCTGTTTCTCCCTGATTTTTGGCTATAACTTTTGCCATAAACTCATTGATTCTAACATCTGCAATATTCGCCATTTAATCTTCCTTAATATTGGTTTTCTTTGGATGGATTATAGATCATATATTTAATAAAGAAGAGTAAATAACATTTTTTTAAGTGAAACGCTGATAAAATTCCGTGTTCCTCTTATTTTTAAATTTCTATAATATTATTCCGGATAGCAAACTTGACTAAATCTACCGTTGTTTTAAGATTCAATTTGTTCATGATATGGTTTTTATGCGACTCAACAGTCCTTACACTGATAAATAGCTCTTCTGATATTTCTTTATTGGAATAACTATTACCCCAGAGTTTTAGTATTTCCAATTCTCTTAAACTTAGACAATCTACATCTTCTTTATCAGATTGGCTGTTATCTGATTGAAGATTGGAAATATATTTTTTTAGTAAAATTTGTGTAATGGACTTACTGTAATAATCATAACCACTGTGAAGGGTATATACAGCTTCAAGAAGATCATTCCTGTCGCTGTCTTTTGCAAGAAACCCCATTGCTCCAGCTTTTATAGTTTCAATAATATTTATTTCGTTCTCTTCGATCGATAGAATAAGTATTCTGATTTTTGGATTAAGCGTATTTATTTTTATCGTTAAATCCAAAGTACCAGAATCCAGAATTTGTGGATTAATAATAAGAATTTTTATCAATAGTAGATTGTTACATTTTAGAAGTTTATCAATGCTGTTCTCTTTCAGCATTATCTGAATCCCTTCCGTATTATCAATTAATTGACAGATACCATCTAATAGTACTCTGTGCTCACTATAAACTCCAACTTTAATATTATCCATATTTACTCATTCTCGATAATTATAGATTTCTTCCTTGTTCCATCCATCAGTACTTTCAACGGTTCTGCAAACCGGATATGCCTGAAATGTTTTGTTTTATGTATTTCTTTCTCCTGATATAGTCTATCCCAATTAATGAATTCCTCACTTAAAAGATTGTTTACAGAAAAATATCCAATATTCATTGATGTCACATTATGGAAAAAATGTGAACCTAACGAAGAATCAAGCGGGAAATTTGCCAAACTGATTTCCACAATTATTTTGGCATTTGATATTTGAGCCCAGGTAACAGGTATTCCTAAATACTGATCTCTTGTACCCCACCTCCCCGGCCCTATCAGGATATACTGCTTTTGCATTTTAGTCATGATACTGTTCAAATATTCAATTTCACCAACCATCTCGAGAGTATTCATTTTATTAAATTTTCCATTCTCCACATAAATCACGTCATGAATGTCACTGATTTCTCCATTACCAAGACTTGTTTCGGTATATAGAAGAACTTGTGATTTGATAAATTGATTTAATTCAAAATGCATATTCCCTCTATTGTTCACCATAGGTTTAATTTGCAGTAAATAGAAAGTGGCAAGACCATTTTCAGATTTATTCAGATCAACAGCATATTCAATTTCAATAGGTGATCCCAGTGCTTCTTTTATGGTGTTGAGCAGTATCTCCAAAGTCCGGGCCAAAGGAATAAAATCATATTTCAAAATATTTGCAAAGTTAAGAATTCGTGGACCGTAAGCAGAAAGATCTGGCAATAGTCTGTCATTTTGCCGGTCATAAACAGATACACAATGCTTAAGGGACCCATGCTTTTCTGCTTCACTAATCTCAAGCAAAACCAAAGAAGCTAACTCTCCATCCGTTGCATAATCTATATCATTTTTACGGCAATCAACTGCGTAAAAATTCACCTGAGAGCAATTAATCATATCTTTTGTAGTATACATATCCACATTGGGATATTTTGGAGAAAAGCGGTAGGAAGTCATTCCGTTGACAACATATGTCCCAAGTCCTAAAGCAGCCATAGCAAAACCTTCTTCCGGCTTCATATGTGCCACTGGGTAGTAATTGTACGAACTTGCTGTTCCGCTGATATGGGGATAATAATAATCGCCATATCGTTGTCCTACAAGCTCCTGCAATACAACAGCCATTTTTTCATCTTCTACCCGATGATTTACTGCCACAAAATATTCCTTCGCTTCCTCGGAAAATATCGATGCAAACACCAGCTTGATCGCTTGTTTCAGTTTTATGAAAATCAGATCTTTTTTTTCACTGCTGTTTGGTAATATATATGTATGAAAAACACCTGCAAAGGGCTGTGTGAAAGAATCTTCAGAAAGGCTTGATGACCGTATTGCGATAGGTTTTGTTACTTGTTTTAAAAATAATTTAAGCTTATTTTCAAGGGCTGGTGACAAGCTTCCTGATAAAAATTTCTGTTTGATAATACTAAAATCATTCTTTCCCCCCATGCTCATTTCATAAAGCTGATTAGAGTGAATAAAGGTATCAAATTCTTCTGTTCCAATAATCACTGTAATTGGTGTTCGAATATTGATCATACTGGAAATCGATGAAAAATCATAGTTATATATAAGTGTATTAATAAAGGCAAGCCCTCGTCCCTTACCACCCAGAGATCCATTTGACAGTGTAGTAATATTTTTTTCGTCCATGATCGGACTTTCTTCAAAACGGAAAATCCTGCCTCTTTTTTTCTCTTCCTGATGGTATTTTATAGATTCCAGAAGTTTTTGCCTAAAAACAGGTACATTTTTAATAGAGTCAATTTTCAAAGGATTTATGGTCTTTGCCAGTTTAATTTCCCCTCTTGCCATTAACCAGATAGAATATTGGTTTTCATTGGCATGCAGGAAAAATGTTTCATCAGATATTTCTTTAAGCTGCTTCTCAAAATCCATTAAGGTCCTTGCAACGGCAATCTGATTCCCCATTTTATCTCTGAAAATGAAATCACCAAAACCAAGATAGTAGTTTAGATGTTTTTTCAATTCACCAAGAAGCATCTTTGAGTTTTTATTAATAAAAATAACATCCAGATCATCTGCTTTCTTTTTATTTTTATTATCAGAAGATTGAAGAATAATTGGTATTTTCAATAAATGAGATTTAACATATTTTATAAATTTAATTCCGGCGGATTTGTCAGATCTACCCTGATGTTCAAATTCGATATCAGAAATAACGCATAAAATAAAATCCTTATATTGATTAAACAGGGACATGGCATCTTCATAATTACGTGCCAGAAGAATTTTCGGCCGGGACCTCATTTTACCAATTTTGTCTAACTCGTTTTTTTCAACTTCCGGTAACAACTGTTGTACCTGTTCAAATACAATTGCATACAATATCTGAAGATACCTGGAATAATATTGAGAGGAATCCTCAACAAGTAAAATAACCCTCACTAATCCTACCTGTGTGTCATTGGCAACATTGGCTTTATCTTCAATAGATTTAACAATGGCAAATATGATCTGTGAATCACCATTCCAAAAGAAAAGGTTATCAAGGGTAGTCGAAGATGAAACAAGTTCCTCAAAATATTTTAGTTTACTTTTTTGATTTAAAAGCAAATATACAGGTAACGATGAATTTTTCTGTTTAATTTTTTTACTAAGGGTTATTGGCAATTCTGTATCCAGACTCACCATTATAATAACCAGATCAAAAGCTTTAGTTTCCAGCATATCCAATGCATCTTCTTCTGTTGTAACACCGGTGATTCTTGGGAGGGAAAATAAACTGTACTGATAAATTTCTCCCATAAAGCGTTCAAAAAATCCATCTTCATTCCCTAAAATAAAGGCATCATAAAGTGTTGCGACAAAAAGAATTTCTTTAACTTTATACTTCATCATATCCAGATATATATACTTATCCAGTACTTGCTGATTAAAAAATAGCTGAAGCGGCCCCTTATTAGTAATAAGCGATTTTTTATAATCTTCCTGTTTCTCGATTCCATGTTTCTTGTAGACATTCCGCCTGTAAATTTCCCTTCCCTTGCTGTTATTAAGATAACCGCTAATCAGTTTACCGATATTGACCAAAAGGTTTCGTTCTTCTTTTAAAAACGGACCTTCATAGACATCCGGAAATTCTTTAAGATAGACAACGTAAATAGTTCCCTTTTTGTTATCAATAGTTACAAAGTTTTCTTTTTGACTCCAAATAGTTTCCTTATATCCCGGTGTCATGTATTCTTTTCCTTGAAAGTAGATATTTACTTCTGTATATTCGGGATACTGCCATGACTGCTTAAGGATGCCTGTAATCTCATTTAATGTCTCATCAATAGGGTTATATTCCGATATAAGTCGGGAAGTTCTATTTATAGCGCCTAATTCTTTCAAACGTTCATTATTCTCACCTATCAAGCTTATTAAAATATCATAATCCGCCGAACCGGAAATCAGTCTTGATAGATTAGTGAGTAAATCCCTTTCTTCTTTAAGAAAAGGACCTTCAGATTCCTCCGGAAACTCCCTGAGATAAAATATTTCAATAGTTCCTTTTATATTTCCTGGTGATTCAAATATCTGACACTGAAGCCATTCGGTATCCTGAAATTCCCGACTAATAAATACTTTATCCCTATATTTGATTCTGGCAACCGTAGAATCGGGATACTGCCATGCCTCAGGTAATATCATGCAAATATTCTGCAGTGATTCCTCCAGGGAATAGTTCTTCTTTAATATTTCTGAAGTCTTATTGATACTTCTCAGTTCTTTAAGACGTTCATTATTCTCGCAATACAACTTTCCAAGTTTATACCTGGATATAAATCCTGTTAGTAAATTCTCTGCCACAAGGAGGAAATTATGGTTTTCTGAAAAAAATCCACTATCTGAGTATTCATCAATTTTATTTTTATAAAAAACCACAAGAGTATTGTCTTTATTTTCAGGAAACCTCAACAGTAACTTATCAAAACAATCTGTTTCTTTAAATTGTCTACTTTTATATTCCTCATCATCCAATACCAGTTTAATTGAAGCTCCTTCAAATTGCCCCACTGTATCTGATATTTGATTCAATATTTCGCTTAAAACTGTTTTGAAAGGTTTAGGCTGTTCCATAAGCCTGACAATATTATTAATTGAGTCCATATGATTGTATTTTTCCATCTTTGTTCTAATCATATTCATTACTCCCGGAAAATTATGAACAAGAAAGCATATGTTGTCAGAAGGACATCAAATTTTCTGTTTATATACTCCATGGATCATTCATGATAATAACTGACAATGCAGCACCTATCTGTTATGTATCTTGATAAATAGAAGTGATATTTTATAAATGATAGGTTGTTATGAAAAATATATCAAGTATTTCATTGGACTTTTCAATTGCTGTTCTGAGAAACCTTAACTGATCTTCATACTTCCATTTTTGGAGCTTGAATATGCCCTTTAGGACTGGTATAAATAGTTTATGATTAATATTTTATTTGTATGCCTTGGAAATATTTGTCGAAGTCCCTCGGGTGAAGGTGTTTTTAAGACATTGGTTAAGAGGGAAAATCTGGAAACAGAATTCTTTATCGACTCTGCCGGGACTTCAGCCTTCCATGTGGGAGAACAGGCGGACAGACGAATGCAGAAACATGCAGCTAAAAGAAATATATATTTAACATCCCGCTCCCGGAAATTTGCAATAGATGACTTTGCAAAATTTGACTACATTATGGCCATGGACAATGATAATTACATGGATATTTTATCTATGGATAAACAAGATATATTTAAAAATAAAGTTTTTATGATGACTGATTTCTCTCCCCTTTATCAGGGACGAGAAGTTCCTGACCCCTACTATGGAGGAGGTCCCGGTTTCGAAGATGTTCTGGATCTGCTGGAAGAAAGCTGTCTTGGCCTGCTTGAAATAATAAAAAAGAATCATGAACTTTAGTTCTGTTATCAATGAAAAGATTATAAGCAGTTCTCCCCTGTCAGGGGGTTGTATAGGCAGCTGCTACAGAGTAAAAACCAGTTCACATGATTATTTTATAAAATACTACTCAAAAAAGGGTATTTCCAGAGAAGAAGCCCAGGGAATAAAAGAACTGGAAAAATCAAATACCGTAAAAGTCCCTGAAGTATTAAAAGTTGATGACCATTTTCTGGTATTAAAATTTATTTTCCAGACGTCAAAGGTAAAAGATTTCCAGGAAATCCTGGGGACAGAACTTGCTATGCTTCATAAAACAACTGCCTCCCAATTTGGATTTTATGAAAACAACCATATAGGATCAACTCCCCAGATAAATAAATTCAAAAAAACCTGGATTGATTTTTACCTGGAAAACCGTCTGGATTACCAGGTGTCAATTTCAGGAGACAAGGATATTATAGATACCTATAAAAAACTTCGAGTAAAAATACCTGAAATTTTAGAAGAATCTCTGGAAGAACCCTGTCTTATACATGGCGATCTCTGGGGAGGAAATGTAATTAGCAATGAAGCAGGAGAACCTGTTTTAATAGATCCTGCTGTGTACTATGGAAACAGGGAGATGGAACTGGCCATGACCCGGCTTTTTGGAGGATTTACATCTGAATTCTATAATTCCTATAACAGTGAATTCCCTCTACTAACAGACTGGAAAGAGCGGCAGAATCTTTACAAACTCTACCACATTCTTAATCACTTCAATCTTTTTGGAAGCTCCTATAAACATCAGGCTCTGGAGCTAATGAAGGGATACTAATTTTATTTAGTTAGAATCTTTTAGAACTTTTAAAATTTCATCAGCCTTCAATACCTTTCCACTTGATTTAACAATACCATCTACAACAAGAGCAGGTGTTCTTGTTACCCCATAGTTCATAATATCAGTCATATCAGTTACCTTTACAATTTCTGCATCAATTCCTGCAGACTTTACAGCAGCTTCAGCATTCTTCTCAAGTTTCATACATGAGGGACAACCCGATCCAAGAATTTCAATTTTCATATCCATATTCCTTTTATATAAATTATTTGCTAAAAAACTATATTTAAAATTGTTCCTGCCAGAGTAAAAAATGTAAGCAGAATTATAAAAAAGATCAATAAAAGCTGAGGCTTCATTACCTGCTTAAGCATCATAAACTCAGGAAAACTTGCGGCTACAACACTCATCATAAATGCCATAGCAGTTCCAACTGGTAACCCTTGCGCTATCAAAGTTTCTATTACAGGAATTACTCCACTTGCATTAGCATACAATGGAATCCCCAAAAGAACAGCTCCGGGAACACTCCACCATTGTCCACTTCCAAGATGATCAAGTATCCAGTTATCTGGAATAAATCCATGCATTGCTGCTCCAAGGCCAACACCTGCAATAACCCAGATCCAGACTCTCGAAAAAATGGTTATCAATTCATTTTTTGCAAAATCATGTCTGTTTTTAAACCCGCTTATTTTCTCCACGCTAATTGGCTGATCATGATTCACTTCAGATAAAGAAGCACGATCCAGTGCTTTCTGCCCAATAACTGTAAGATACCTGTCAGCTTTAAGGAGATCGATAAAAAGACCGCCAATTACACCTGATCCTATGCCTATGGCCACATAAATAACCATGAACTTAAATCCCAGAATAGAACCTAGAAGAATTACTGCAATTTCATTTATTAAAGGTGATGTTATTAGAAAAGACATTGTGATACCAAGAGGTATTCCAGCTCCGGTAAATCCTAAAAACAGAGGAATACTGGAGCAGGAACAAAATGGTGTAATTGCACCAAATCCGGATGCAATAAAATACCCTGCCCATCGTCCCCTTTTTTCCAGATAGTTCTTTATTTTATCTGTATTTAATCCAGCCCTAAGAAAGGAAATCAGATAGATCATAACTATAAGAAGGACATAAATTTTGGAAACATCTTCGAAAAAGAAATGTATTGACTCTGCCAGCCTGGTACCAGTCGTTAATCCCATAACCTGATAAACAATCAGATCTGCAAACCATGTAAAAATTATAAGCATTACACCACCATTGTTTAGTTATATAGCTAAATATAGTATAAAACAATTGATTAATCAAGACTAAAAATGTATTGTTTAAATATGTACAGAACAATTCAGAAATTTAAAGCTTTGGGAGATGAAAACAGATTCAGGATCCTAATGATGCTCCTGCAAAAACCTCTTTGCGTGTGTGAACTTCTTGAAGTTCTGGATATTAAAGGGGGAACTCTATCGGCACATCTTAAACTACTAAAAAATGCAGGACTTATAAACCAGGAAAAAGATGGACGATGGGTGGTTTATTCCATATCCTCCGAAGAAACGAAGCTTTTTTTAACTGAAATAATGGAAAACCTAAAAGAAAACAAAATAATTCGGAAAGACAAAGTTATTGTAAGTAAGATAAGTAGGGATATTTGCTCCAGATCGGTTAAATTGTAGGAACAACAAATTATACATATTGCAAGTTCAACTTGCAATATGTATAGAAAAACTTCTACAAATCGCCCATAGTAGCAACCATTATAGCTTTTATTGTATGAAGCCTGTTTTCCGCTTCATCAAAAACTACAGACCCCGGGCTTCTAAAAATCTCATCTGTAACTTCCATTTCTGTTATTCCAAATTTCTCATGCATCTCCTGACCAACACTGGTATTAAGATCATGAAAAGCCGGCAGACAATGCATAAAAATAGTATCTGGATTCCCTGTTTTATCCATAAGTTCTTTGTTTACACGATAAGGTTCAAGCAATTTGATTCTCTCTTCATACTTATCTTCTTCTCCCATAGAAACCCAGACATCTGTATAAATTACATCAGCATCTTTTACACCTTTATCTATACTTTCAGTGAATTCAATTACGGCACCTGTTTGCTCTGCTACTTTTTTCATTTCATTAATTAGTGAATCAGACGGAAAAAGTTCTTTTGGGGCAACACCAACAAAGTGCATTCCCATCTTCGCAGCACCAATCATTAGGGAGTTTCCCATATTACTTCTGGCATCACCAACAAAAACAAACTTTACTTTGTTCAGAGGCTTTGCAACATGCTCTTTGATGGTAAGAAAATCTGCAAGAATTTGGGTAGGATGGTATAAATCTGTCAGACCATTCCAGACAGGAACACCTGCATATTTGGCCAAAGCTTCAACAGTTTCGTGTTTGAAACCTCTAAACTCAATACCATCATAGTATCTTCCCAGAACCTTCGCAGTATCTTCAATAGATTCTTTTTTCCCCATTTGACTGTTAGTAAGAAATGTTAGCATTCCACCTTCGTCATAAACTGCAGTCTCAAAAGCACATCTGGTTCTTGTGGATGCTTTCTCAAAAAGCAGTACAATATTCTTTCTATCCAGAAGGTTTCCTCTTATTCCTGCTCTCTTTTTCCTCTTTAAATCCATAGAAAGATTTAGAAGAAATTTAAACTCTTCAACGCTGAAGTCTTTTAGTGTAAGCAGACTTCTTCCCTTTAAATTTACAGGCATTTTATTATCTCCTTTGCTGGTACCTCTCATAAGGAGGAAAAACAGCAGTATAATTATCTATAATTCATCTCTATTCAAAGGCATACTCATACATCTTGGACCACCTCGCCCTCTAACCAGCTCAGAACCACCAATCTCTACAACTTCTATTCCGTTACTTCGAAGGGTATCATTTGATACAGTATTTCTATCATAGGTTACAACTACACCCGGAGCTATAGCAAGAGTATTGGTAGAATCATTCCACTGTTCTCTGGCCGCAGTAATTACATCACCTCCCCCACTGGGTATTAGTTGTACAGATGGTAACTTCAAAGATGATTTCAAAGCTGTCAGCAGATTATCAACAGGTTTAATAATTAAGCCGGATTTCTGTCCGGGTGTTAAACTAAAAACCCTGACACTATTCTCTATTCCAGGGAAAATTGTAAACTTATCGTAATCCACCATAGTGAGAACTGTATCAAGATGCATATAAGCACGGGTAAAGGGAATCTGGATGACAAGAACTTCTTTAACAATTCCATTGTCCTTAAAAAGAGATTCTGCAACTTCTTCAATAGCGTTTGTACTGGTTCTTACACTGCACCCAATGGCAACAGTTTCGGGACTTAATACAAGAACATCTCCGCCTTCAATGCTGTTGGGATTCTGATGAGAATTCCATATCTCGTCTGATTGATCAGCAAATCGGGGATGAAACTTGTTTATATGATGAAGTATTAAAGATTCCCTTCTACGGGCTTCTGTTTTCATGGAACTAATAGACATCCTATTACCAATAACAGCTCCAGGATCTCTGGTAAAGTAAAGATTTATAAGAGGACTTATATAAAATGGAAATGCTTCATTGATATAATCGGATAATCTGCTTCTCCCGGCTTTTCCGGGCAAGTCTGAAATAGCCAGACCGGAAATTATAATTTCTGCAAGTTCTTCCGGTTTTTTGGAACCCAGATGCTCTACAATCTCACCTACAAGATTAGGATTTTGAATATGGGAGTATGATATAACATCAGCTATTACCTCAGCTTTAACATCCTTATTCTGAAGAATGTCTGAAAGTAGATCAGAATAATATAAAACCTCACAATTATGATTACTTAGAACAGATGCAAAGTTGTCGTGTTCAAGTCTAATCTGCTTTAGCCAGGGAATGTCATCAAAAAGCATCTCTTCCAAATAAGCAGGAGTCAACCTTTCAAGCTCTTTTCCAGGGCGATGAAGAAGAACAGATCTTAATTCCCCTATCTCCGATCTAATTGAAAGTGATTGTATACCAGACATCTTTTGCTCCTTGGCCTTGTAGTATTAAACATATTTGTATCTTCTTATGCAAATTAAAATTTTGTATAAGCATATTAGTTATTTTGGATTGTATAATATTTGATTTTTTTTAACAAGTAGTTACTACTGCAATAGTAATAAGCTACAAATATTCTTTTGACAGAACATCAAATACCGGTATTTTAATACCAGCTGCCTTTAAGGACTCTTTTAAAGCTTCAACCAGTAGATCAGACCCAACTCTAAAATCATATGGACTATAAGGATTAGCAGTTATTGCAATAAGTTTTATGGGTTCAAAGACACATAGTGTAATTTTGTTTTTTCTTAGAATATTTCTATTTCTTCTACCAACAAATACACGGGTACCATCCCGGACAATTATAGTACAATCCAGAGCTTTGTAATTGTAAACAAGTTCTTCAGCTGCTGAATCAGTAAAAGCTCCGCTGTAAACAAGAGTATCCCCGGATTCTATCTGATAACGGGATGGGACGATAGATTTACCAAAAGTATTTTCACTTAAGGAAATTATTTCCCCATTCCTAATTAAGCCCGATTGATTATTTGCAAGGATTATCCCTGCTGTAAGCAATATTTTCCCATTAAAACAGGAAGGGAGTGTAATTCGCTCCACTTCATCCATTGTTCTCTGAACAATCAGATCCACAGTGTTTCCCACAACAGCCCCTGTGGCCAGCACCATTCCATGAGAAAGAGAAGGTATTGCAGAACTGCGGCGATCAAGAGCTCCGTCTATTAAAAACAGTTCAGTATCTTCCGGAAGAAGCTCTTTTATCTGCTTCATCCTTGAACCTCTGTTTACCCCTGCAAGTTCAACATTACCACCTGCTGCTCCGCTTTTATAAATATTTATTTTTCCCAGGAGAGTATCCAGCTCTGTATCTTTTATAATTGATCCCTGAATACCGCTTTTCTCATACAATTTCTCTGCAGTAATAAAATAAGTATTCGGGGGAATAAAGATCAGGGGCTTCTCTTTCAGGGTTATTACATCTATATCCTCACCATCTCTGCCATAAGAGACAATGGCAAGTTTTACATCTGCTTTTACTGCTTCCCTGATAAGAGTATTCAAAGCTACAGTCTTACCTGCATTTTTTGCAAGACCAATAATGGCAAGACAACTGATACTATTTTCGTGGATCAGTTTCAGCAGGTTATTCTGATTCATTTTTTCAGGTATGCCCATTTCGATGCCTGCGAGCCAGATCTTTGGGTTCAAGTGCAAGCTTCTCACCATTTAAAAGAGAGGCAACTCCATCGAGAGGTCCGTACTCATTATTTTTACAAAGTTCACACCAGCATTCAGAAAAGATATTTGAAGGCTGAGTATAGGTTGTAATAACTCCCTCATAATTACGAAGAACATACCTCTTATCTGAATGAGATAAAAGATAGTTTGGGGATAACGGAATTTTCCCTCCTCCTCCGGGAGCATCCACAACATAAGTAGGAACAGCCATACCTGTTGTGTGTCCTCGAAGAGATTCAATAATCTCAATTCCTTTGGATACAGAAACCCGGAAATGTGATATTCCCTTTGAAAGATCACACTGATACAGGTAGTAGGGTTTTACTCTGATCTTTAAAAGCTCATGAACCAGTTTTTTCATAATTCTGGGACAATCGTTTACATCCCTGAGAAGAACACTCTGATTACCTACAGGAATTCCTGCATTAGCCATTTTTTCACAGGCTTCTTTTGCCTCATGGGTTATTTCTTTATAGTGATTAAAATGGGTATTAACATAAATTGGATGATATTTCTTCAACATATTTACAAGATCATCTGTAACCCTCATAGGCATCACAACGGGTGTTCTGGTTCCAATTCTAATAATCTCAACATGAGAGATTTCCCTTATAGCTGCAATAATTCTCTCAAGGGAACTGTCTGCAAGTGTAAACGGATCACCTCCGGACAGGAGAACATCCCTTACTTCGGTATGTTCCTTTATATAATCCACAGCTCTCTGAATATTATCCCATGACAAATTGCTGTCTTTTTGACCAACAATCCTTCTTCTTGTACAATGTCTGCAGTTCATGGAACATATATCGGTAATAAGAAGTAGCACCCTGTCCGGATATCTATGAGTCAGCCCCGGAATAGAGGAATCAACATCCTCATGCAGTGGATCGTGCATATCTGAAACATCATCATTTAGCTCTGCAATTTGGGGAATAGCCTGAAGACGAACTGAACAAAGCTTATAACTACTATCCATAAGAGCTGCATAGTAGGGTGTAATTGCCATCTTGAATTTACCAAGGGTTTTCTCCAGATCCTCATGTTCTTTTCTGTCTATATCCGCAACCTTATCAAGAGTATTAATATCAGTAATTACATTCCTCATCTGCCAGTGCCAGTCATTCCACTGCTCCTCTGTCACATCCCTAAACAGAGGAACCTCCCTGGAATTAACCGTTGAATATTCAAACATATGCTCTCCCTTCGACTAATAATGGATCCCCTAAGTATAAGATTTTATGAACATCTTTCTGAGCACCGGATTTTCATTCAAAACCTGTAAAGTGATATCGGCATGGTTCCTGGTATAACCATTTCCAATAATCATGTTAATATCTTTACCAACACCTTCCGCCCCCAGGGCGGCCTTTGTAAAACTTGTTGCCATACTGAAAAAATAGAGAATCCCGTCCTCCCTGGTTGAAAGTATGGATCCCATCTCGGTATTGGGAATATTTACATTGTTAATAACCACATCTGCCAGTTTGCCCTTTGTGGCTTCCATAACTTTTTCATACAGTTCAACTGCTTTAGATGCATCTCCCTGTATAACAATATCCGCAAGACCAGTTTCTTTGACTCGTTCTATCCCGGCATCACTGTGGGACATGCCTATTACTGTACCGCTGATACCTGCCCTCTTTTTTGCTTCATGAAGACACAGTAGTCCGGATTTTCCCCCGGCACCGATTATAAGAACAGTATCTCCTGGTTTAACAAGCTTTGCTGTCTGAGCAGGAGCTCCTGCAACATCCAGAACAGCAAGAGCAAGAGTCTCTTCCATATTATCCGGAAGTTTTGCATAGATCCCGGACTCAAACAGAACAGCCTGTGCTTCAACATGCACCTGATCAATATCCAGCATTACTTTTGTAATTAGGTCTATTTTTAAAGGTGTTAAAGAGAGAGAAACAAGGCTTACAATTTTATCCCCTACTTTAATATCTCTATCTTTAAGTTTATCTCCAATTCCAGCAACTGTTCCAATAAGCATACCACCGGAACCTGTTACAGGATTCTGCATCTTTCCCCTTTCATTAACAATTTCCATAATCATCGATTTGATCTTTTCAACATTCCCTGCAGCAGCGTTCTTAAGTTGTGTAAAACTGGCAGAATCGATATTCAGAGTCTCAACATCTATAAGTATCTCATTATCATAGATATCCATTGTGTTATCTATTTTCTGTGCAGGCTGAGGAAGAACTCCGACCGGTGCAATAACCCTGTGAAGTCCAAATATATTTCCTTCTTTCATTTACTTCCATCCTTTGTTAACTCTAATATTTTTCTGGTTTCTGAAGGCGATGCAATTTCCCTTCCAACCTCATTTGCAATTCTTACCACCCTGCTTACAAGCTGAGCATTACTCCCTGCAAGCACTCCTTTGGAATAATAAATATTATCTTCAAACCCAACCCTTACATGTCCTCCCATTAAAATAGTGTGAATAGCTATGGGCAACTGCCAACGACCTATACCTGCAGCCGTCCATGTTGCATCGGGAGGAAGAAGTTCTACCATAAACAGAAGATTTTTAATGGATGCAGCAAGTGCCCCTGGCACTCCCAGAACAAGATCAAAATGTAGATGTTCAGAAAGAAGCCTCTCTTTATTAAGTAGAAGTGCATTGTATATATTTCCTGCATCAAAACATTCAAGTTCCGGTAGTATATTTCTTTCTTTCATCTCTTCTGCAAACCTTCGCATTAAAGGAAGATCGTTTACAAAAATTTCGTCTCCAAAATTGACAGTCCCGCAGTCCAGTGTCGCCATTTCAGGATTGAGAGATACAGGCTGAATCCTCTCCTCCCAGGTCATTCCTGCAGCTCCCCCGGTAGAGGGTTGGATAATAGCCGTCACACCAATATCTTTCATTGCAGCAAAAGCCTTTTCAAAATAATTAAAATTTTGAGTAGGCTTTCCTTCCTCATCCCGTACATGAAGATGAATAATAGAGGCTCCTGCCTTTTCCGCTTCCAGTGCAGCCTCTGCAAGTTCCAAAGCACTTACAGGTAAATTAGGATTATCCTCTTTTGAAACCTCCGCACCGCATATTGCGGCCGTAATTATCAGCTTTTCCATTACTTACTCTGCCACCTTTTCTGATTTTTTCTCTTCTACCATCTGAGCAACATATGAAGCTACATCAGGAGGCAGAGACCCTGGTCCAAACCCTGCATCAAAACCAATTTCAAGAGCCAGTTCATGACTTATTCTTGGTCCTCCGGCAACGAGTATAAATCTGTCCCGAAGGTTTTCTGCCTCAAGCAGTTCAACCAAATTCGTAAGGTTTTGAACATGAATCTCTTTTTGTGTAACTACCTGGGAAACTAAAATTGCATCTGCATCTACCAGGGCAGCTTTTTTAATAAGTACCTCATTGGGTATCTGGCTCCCAAGATTCCAGGTATTTATTTCAGGATATCTTTCAAGACCGTATTCTCCTGCATATCCTTTCATATTCATAATTGCATCGAGCCCTACAGTATGCGCATCAAAACCTGTACATGCACCAACTATATTTAATTTTCTGCCGATTTTTTCCTTTACAAAAGTATTTATCTCATAGTAGGTCATAACTTCCGTTTCAACCTTTGCCACTTTTATATTTGTGGTATCCACACTGTATTTGCATCTGCCGTAAAGTATATGGAAACTGAAACCTTCCCCCATATCATGCATGGATACAGAACTCACTTCCTCTATTCCCATCTTTCCAGCCAGCCTTTTAGCCGCTTCCTGTGCTTCGGGACTTGCTTCCAAAGGCAAGGAAAAACTAAGTTGAATTCTGCCGTCATTAAGAGTATCCCCATAGGGTTTTATTGCTGCCTTGTCTATCATAAAACCCCCAGTCCCTTTTTAAAAATAGTCATAAAGGGATTCCTGTAATTAATACTCTTTACAACAACACCATCAGCGCCCTTTCCACCATCAGGAGAACGGGAAATTCCAGCAAACATGCCGTCTTCAATTGCCTTCATTAGTCCTTTTTCTGCAATTGTTTCCAACATAGCTGTTGTCTCCTCCAAAACATCATTAGCCCTCTTTTGAATAATTCCATTTGGTTTAAAAACAATCTCATCCTGAAGATGCCTGGCATTATTAAAAATATATTTGGCGTTTTCGATACTTAAAAGCCTGTCCTGTATAAATGGTGTATGTACGGCTTCTGTCATCATTCCAAGGAGCTGAATACTCTGGCCCGTCATTACAGAGGCAAGGTTAAACATCCCATCCATCAACTGTCCTTTGAAAATATTGCCAGTCATATACTTGGTAGGAGGCATATACTTTACAGGACATTCAGGAAAAAGCTGCCGCACAAGCTGAGCCTGAGCTATCTCCATAAGAAAACCGTCCTCCATATCCGGATTAATCTCAAATGCATGCCCCAGACCAATAAGATTTTTTGGCATCCCGGACCTGACAGCAAGTTCTTCATTAATAAACTGGGAAGCAACTACCGTATGGGCTTCGCTAGCTGCATCAGAAGTTGTTAAATAGTTGTCCTCTCCTGTGTTGATGATAATTCCGGAATATGCATTTATCATTCTTGAAAAGTACTGATCAATAAATGTTCTGTTTATATTGATATCGCGAAACAGAATTCCATAGATAGCGTCATTCAGCATCATATCCAAACGTTCAATAGCACCCATAACTGCAATTTCCGGCATACACAGTCCTGAAGCATAATTTACCAGCTGAATATATCTGCCAGTCTCCTCACTTGCCTCATCCAGAGCTTCACGCATAATTCTGAAATTTTCCTGGGTTGCATAGGTTCCGCCAAAACCCTCAGTAGTTGGACCAAAAGGAACATAATCCAAAAGACTCTGGGCAGTTGATCTGATAACAGCAATAATATCGGCACCCTGTTTCGCTGCGGCCTTTGCCTGGACAGTATCTTCATAGATATTACCGGTGGCTACTATTACGTAGAGCAAAGGTGCAGGTCCTTCAGGATACTGGATTTGTTTTTTTCTCCTTTCCTCAGCCACATCGTCAAGAAGCCTGACATTATCCATAACTACAGATTCTGTAACTGCACTAATTTCCTCTAACCTGTATTCAGGAAATTCTGTAATTATAAAATCTCCATTCCCTATTGCCATAGCAATTTCCCGTGGAGTTTTTCCAGTCTCAATCATTGCATTCCCAATCCAATAGAAAACCCCATCCTCCAGTTTTCCGCTTTTTTTTATCTGATCAACAAGAACGTTTGGAAGAGGAACCCCCTGGCTATCTACACCATCAATACCCATCAGGCGGGCAATTGTTCGTTCAACTGACGTGGTTGTTTTACCCTTTATCAATTCTTCAACTTTATCAGCTATCCTGACTGCCGCATTTCGGCTCCTGGAAAGCAGATTATTATCAATTTTTATTTTCTCTTCCAAAAATACCCACCTTTAAAAAATGATATATTACTAGGTGCAATAACCATGCCATGACACGACTCTGCCATAAAATTCAAAATGTTTCCCTGTGTTCAGACGTAGCATGCTACGTCTCTACCACGAAATTCATTCTCTTTCCCTGTGTACAGACGTTGCATGCAACGTCTCTACCACGGGATTCATTCTGTTTTGCTGTGTACAGACGTAGCATGCTACGTCTCTACCACGAAATTAATGCCGATTTGCTGTGTATACGGTATAATATAACAATATTTTCTTTTTATGTTGTTATTTCAACTCAATCGAACCAATAATGATTCGTTTGAGTTATTTTTGAATCAATGATACAATTATACAGAGGTAGAGCAATGAGTATAAAATATCTGGAAAGTGAACTTGTCCGTAAAGAAGAACTGATAAAAGAGATGGATGTCATATTTAATTCTGTTACAGACGGGCTGTACATTACTGACGGAGAAGGAATAACCCTTAGAACAAACAGCGCATTTGAAAAGATAACAGGTATTAAACCCAGTAGTATAATAGGAAAAAATGTTCGCAAACTTGTTGAAACAGGTGTATTTAACAAATCAGTAAGTCTCCTTGTTCTTGAATCAAATCGCACAGCTAGTCTTATAGAATCTCTCCCAAATGGGAAAACAGCACTTCTTACCGGAACTCCTGTATTCGACAGTTCCGGAAAAATTTTCAGAATAGTCACAACCCTCAGAGATATGGCCGATCTCAATATGCTCGAATCAAAACTGGCAGGGGCAGAAAAAAAGAGTGAGCAATACAGAATGGAAGTTTTAAATCTACGCCTTCAGCAGCTTGATATGGAAGACACTATTGTTCATTCACAAATAATGAGGAATGTAATGCGCCTTGCCTTCCGTCTTGGAAAGGTAGATTCCACAGTTCTTATAACCGGTGAATCAGGAGTGGGCAAAGAAATTGTTACAAGAGCAATTCACAAGGCAGGAAAGGATGAAAATCGACCCTTAATTACTGCAGTATGCAGTGCAATTCCGGAGAACCTGCTTGAAAGCGAGCTCTTCGGCTATGAAAAAGGATCATTTACAGGCGCTGATCGTTCAGGTAAGCCGGGCTTGTTTGAAATTGCTGAGGGAGGCACTCTTTTTCTGGATGAGATAGGCGATATCAGCCTCAATATACAGGTAAAACTCCTAAGGGCTATTCAGGAGAAAGAGATTACAAGAGTGGGAGGGAGAAAACCCCTAAAAGTTAATGTAAGAATAATTACAGCAACTAATAAAGATCTAAGGGAATTAATAAAACAAGGTATCTTTAGGCAGGACCTCTACTACAGACTTAATGTCGTACCTATCCATGTCCCGCCTCTTAGAGAAAGAAGAGATGATATACTTCCTCTTATCAGATACTTCCTCGATGTATTTAACAGGAAATTCAACAGGGATACCAGATTCACATCCGAAGCATTGGTTTTATTTGAAAAATATGACTGGCCTGGAAATGTCAGAGAGCTTGAAAATGCAGTAGAAAGGATGGTAGTCATTGCGACTGGTTCTCTTATCAGAAAACAGGATATTGCAGAACACATAAGAGAAGAAACCTTTATCCTTCCTGAAATGGCATTGAACAGTATCCCTCCATTAAGCAAAGCCACAAATGAACTTGAGAAACAGATTATTTTAAGGGCATGTAAAAAATTCAGATCTACAAGAAAAATGGCACGAGCCCTTGAAATAAGCCAATCCACAGTAGTAAGAAAAATGGATCACTACTCTATTGGAAAACAACCAAATTGATTCATAAATGACTCACCTGTGGATCATTATAAATGTATTTCCTGTAAAAGAATGAATTTTATAGTACAGACGTAGCATGCTACGTCTCTACAAGAACAACACATCAAATTTCATGGCACGCTTCCTGCTGATAGTATAGTAACAAAAATACTACTGGAGGCAGTTATGAAACCCGCTCCGAAATTGAACCTGAAAAAATCTTTTGCAGAATTTGAGATATCAAAAAAACTCATCCCCGGGGGAGTACTTGGAATTAGAAGACCCTATAATTTTGTAGACGGGGAATTCCCAATCTTCTTCGATAAGGGGAATGGAGGAAGAGTTACTGATATAGACGGCAATGAGTATATCGATTATCTATGCGCTTACGGCCCTGTTATAATTGGAAACAGGGAATCCGAAATTGATGAAGCTGTAATAGAGCAGATAAAAGGAAAGGGTTTCTGTTTCTCCCTCACCCAAACCTATCAAAATGAATTAGCTGAAAAACTTAAAGAACTTATTCCATGTGCAGAAATGAGCCTCTTTGTAAAAACAGGGTCCGATGCAACATCCACTGCAATACGTCTGGCCAGAAGCTATACAGGAAGAGAGAAAATTATGCGCTGTGGATATCATGGATGGCATGACT
>DAOWEB010000103.1 GCA_030638735.1 Spirochaetaceae bacterium | reverse complement strand
ATGTTTATATAATGAGCTATGCAAACATTCTTCTTACCATGGGTATTGAAAAGTTTGTAAAAAAATCCAAAGCAATTGGTGCCAGGGGCCTGATAATCCCGGATTTGACATTAAATAATGATGATGGTCTTATTGATGCAGGCAGGAAATACGATATATCTATTATTCCTGTAGTTACACTAACAACACCGCTAAAAAGAGTAAATGAAATTCTTGCCCTGGAACCTGAATATATCTATGCAGTTCTACGCAAAGGCATTACAGGTAAATCCACAGCAATTACAGAAGAAAATATCACTTTCCTGAAATACTTATCTGGAAAAGGAGTTAAAATCTTAGGTGGATTTGGAATAAATTCCCGGGAACAGGTAAAAGCACTGGCTCCCCACCTCTATGCATCAGTTGCAGGAACTGTATTTGTAAAAAAAATTGACAGGGGGGAAGAAGACATTTCTACATGCCTTAAGAAACTGGTATCATCTCTAATCACTGATGAATAGGGTAGGGTTTAAAACCCTCCCCTGCAGGTATACCTAACAAAACAAAAATTCCTTATAAATTATAAAAAAAATCTTGCGATTTACAAAATATTTAATAATACTGTAAGATGGATATGTTGTAAAATCAATATGTAAGGAAGTAGACGTGAAATCAGCCTATTCAATTATTATAATTACTCTTATTCTTAATATAACAGCTATGTTCTATAACAATATTTTACTGAATATCATTACAGGAATACTACTTATTGTTTTAATTGTAACCTTTGCAGTAAATGAACATAGGGCAAAGACGAAAAAAGATCTTGAAGACAATTTATCCAGAGATAATATTCAAAAAGAAAAAGATATTTTTACAGAAGAGATAAAAATTTTAAAAGATAAAAAAGAAGAGTTAGAGAATCAAAACAAAGAAGTCAGTAAAAATTTACTCAGTCTTCACAAACTCTTAACAGAACTTGATATAACAACCCCAATTATTGAGAAACTTTCTACTGTTATTATTGATAAGAGTGAAGAGTCCACTTTAAATGCTACAGAAAAAATATTTGCAATTGTGGGAGACAGTCAAAACATTAGTAAAGATATTCAAACACTCCTTTCCCACATGAACTCAGGTGAACATAGTCTGGATCATGAGATGGACAGACTAATGACAGAAGTTCAGGATTTTCAGGTAATTGTGGAAAATGTAGAACAACTTAAAAAAAGTTATGTCAGTGATATGGAGAGAATTGAAAAAACAGTAATAGATATAAAGAGTTTGGCAGACAATATTGCAGATATAGCTGATCAGACAAGTATCCTTGCAATAAATGCATCTATTGAAGCTGCCAGGGCTGGTAGTTCGGGTTCCGGGTTTGCAGTAATTGCAGGTGAAACACAAAAACTAGCCAGCGATTCCAAAAAGATAACAGAAAAGATAACAGCAGGGATAAAGGGAATTGGGGGGACAATTGCCAGTTCATTCCAAAGACAGTCAGAAACTTTAACAAGTACAGTAAATCATTTACAGGAAGCTAAAAAAAGCTTCCACCAAATGACATTTGACCTTGCACCTCAAATTAAAAACATAGCATCTTCAGTACAAAAATCAAAAGACCTTTCAGAGTCTGTAACAGCAAGACTAAGCGAAATAACAATGTCATTACAGTACCAGGATGCCACAAGACAGATACTTGAACATATCATACAGCTTATTGAAGAAATACAAAAAGAATTTTTATCTATGAATATACAAAAAGAACTGGAATCAACAACATACAGAGAATTAATTAATACTGAGATTCTTGAAAAAGCTAATAAGATATTTACTGTACGGGAAGAATGGATAACTCTGGGACTTGAGTTAGAGGAAAGCAAAATTGAGAAAATTGATAACCAGGTGGATCTTCAGGGAGACATTACACTGTTTTAAAGGATAAAAACTATGACAAATAGAAAGTTGATTGAGATGCTGGAAAATTTCATCCCCGGAGATCTAATTAATCAGCTAAAAATAGTGGATGAGATAGAGTTACTTCTATCAGAAAATAATTTAGAGGCAAAAGATAAAGAACTACTTGGCCATGTAGCACAAAAATTCAAACTTCTCATGAAAGCAGGGCCTCAGGAAGATATTGTAGACTCTATTAAAAGTCTTACATCCGCTCTTTCCGCCGGGAAACCAAGGACTCCAAAAAAAATTAGAACAGATGTTAATGCTCCGGTAATAATTGAGGATATGGAAATTTTGTCCTCTTTTCTCTCTGAAACAAATGAACATCTGGAAAACATAGAGGCAAAGATTGTTTCTATGGAAAACAGTGAGGATCCTGAAACAATAAATGAAATTTTCAGATCAATGCATACTATTAAAGGAGTAGCTTCTTTTCTTGGATTACATAAAATAAAAGATCTAAGCCATAGCCTTGAAAATCTTCTTGATAATTTACGCGATAATAAAATCTCAATAAGCTCTGAATTAATAGACATACTTCTGGAAGGAACAGATACCCTGAATCAGATGATGAACGAACTTGAAGTTTGGGCAAATAGTTTTGATGATGGAATAATAACTGAAATTTTTGAATCTGAAATTGATATTCAGAGTAATTTGGAAAAAATAAAAAACTTTGGGAAACAGGATAAACCCCAGGAAAACCAGCCTGACGATGAACTGATTACGACCGAGATGACTAAGCAATTTGCTGAAGAGTCTTTGGAACTTCTGGATACTGTAGAACATAGTATTCTTGAGTTGGAAAAAAACCCTGAAAATCTTAAATTCATCGAAGAATCATTCAGACTTATACATACAATAAAAGGAAATTCCGGTTTTTTCTGGTTTGAAAGAATAGAAAAACTTTGTATGGGGATTGAAACAGTATTTGATACCCTACGTAAAAAAGATAAAATTGCCGATCATTCTATTATTTCAACTTTACTTTCTTCTATTGATATGGTCAGAGAATCTCTGCATGAAATTGCAGAAGGAAAGCTTGCTAAGTCCCGAAACCCTGAAATTGATTCGGAGTATCATGATTCCCTGGGGAATATACTTATTGAAATGGGTGCTGCTACAGAATACAGCATTGAAGAGGCCCTCAATGTTCAGCAGAAAAAACTTGGGGAGATCCTTCTGGAAAAAGGAAATGTTACAGAAGATCAACTGGGAAAAGCTCTGAAAAAGCAGGGGAAAAAACAAAACCTCCAGGCAGGAGGTTCCAGAGCTATAATAAAAAAGCAGGATATACGGGTTAGTACAGAACGACTGGACAAACTTTTTAACCTTGTGGGAGAACTTATCACAGCAGAAACCATGGTAATACACCACCCGGAACTTGATGGTCTGGAACTCAATCATTTCCAGCAATCTCTGACTGCATTATCAAAAATTACAAAAGAGATGCAGGAAGTAACAATGGCCATACGAATGATTCCTCTGGATGGCCTCTTTAATAAAATGAGACGTCTGATACGTGATTTATCAAAGAAATTCGATAAAAAAATAGTTTTTCTGGTAAGTGGTGAAGATACAGAGATGGATAGAAATGTAATTGATCAAATATCTGATCCTCTTGTCCACATTATTAGAAATGCAGTTGATCACGGTGTTGAAACCAGTACTAAACGCCGGAAAAATGGAAAGAGTGATGAAGGAACAATTAAACTGAATGCAAAATATGAAGGAAATGAGATATGGATTTCAATTATTGATGATGGCGGAGGATTAGATAAAGAGCGTATATCGGAAATTGCCGTGGAAAGAGGTATTCTTACCCTGGAACAGGTACAATCTAAAACAGATTCTGAGATATGGCCTTTAATATTTGAACCCGGTTTTTCTACAAATGAAGTTGTATCAGAAATTTCCGGTCGTGGCGTGGGGATGGATGTAGTAAAAAAGAATATAGAAAAATTAAGAGGCAAGGTTGAAATTTTAAGTGAGCCCGGAAAAGGAACAACATTTATTCTTCAAATTCCATTAACACTTGCTATACTGGACGGCATCCTCTTTAGATCAAATGATATGCTCTGTTCTATTCCAACAACAGATATTATTGAATTTCATAAACCTGAAACAGTTCAGATAACAACTACAAGCGTAAATCAACAGGTTCTTAAACTAAGAGATGAAATAATTCCTCTTGTAAAACTCTCTGAATTTTATGAATTATCAACGACGAGCAAAGACTATACCGACGGTATTTTAATAATTGCAATTGCCTATGAGAAGAAAATTGCAATTCTTGTAGATGAAATTATTGGAACCAGGCAATTTGTTATTAAAGCTTTGCCTGAATATCTTAATAATGTTAAAGCTGTTTCCGGATGCAGTATTCTTGGAGGTGGAGATGTATGTCTGGTTATTGATACAGGGGCCTTCATCTCACAAGTATTGGAGTAATAGATGAATACAGAAATGGTTTCTATCACCGAAAAAGAGTTTAAACAGATTGCATCACTGTTATATAGAAATTTTGGAATAAATTTAACTAATAATAAACAAACCCTGGTAAGAGGACGATTAAATAAAATTATCAGAACAAAGGGTTATGGTAACTTTACAAATTACTATAATGCAATTAAAGAAGATAATTCAGGAATGCTTCAAATTGAACTGGCAGATAATTTATCTACTAATCACTCATATTTTTTTAGAGAGAATGAACATTTCAAATACCTCAGCACTAATACACTTCCGGAAATGGAAGCTTCCAAACGACTAAAAGAACCTTCAGAACTAAGAATATGGTGTGCCGGCTGTGCTGCAGGAGAAGAACCATATACCCTGGCAATTCTACTAAAAGAATACTTTGGGAGAAAATTAACTGATATAAAACCTGTAATTCTTGCTACTGATATTTCTACCAGCGCATTAAGCGCTGCTAAAAGCGGAATCTACACCCAGGATAAATTAAAATCGATGCCCTCAAAATATCTTGATAAGTATTTTAATAATATGGGAACCGGAAAATACAGCGTAAAACCAAATATTAGAAAATTAATACTATTTAAAAGATTAAATTTAATGAGGGATACTTTCCCTTTTTCAAATAATTTCGATATTATTTTCTGTAGAAACGTAATGATATATTTTGATAAACCTACCAGAGAAACTCTTATTTCAAAATATCATACCAATTTAACAGATAATGGGATTCTATTTATTGGTCATTCTGAAACGATTGGAAGAAATTCTTCTCAGTTTCAATATATTATTCCAGCAGTGTACAGGAAAAAGATGTGAACAAAATAAAAGTACTTATTGTAGATGATTCTGCACTTGTAAGGAATATCCTTTCTAAAGGACTTTCAAATGATCCTGAAATTGAAGTAATAGGCACAGCTGCAGATGTGTATATTGCCAGAGATATCATTGTTAATAAAAAGCCTGATGTTATAACACTTGATGTTGAAATGCCTAAGATGGATGGGGTAGAATTTCTAAAAAAGCTTATGCCTCAATATCCTGTTCCAGTGGTTATGGTATCTGCTATGACTGGCCCAAAGGCATCTATAACTATTGAGGCTTTGGAAAGTGGTGCTATCGATTATGTGCTGAAACCATCTTCAAGTTTTGGGAATAAACTCCACGAAATGATTGATGAGTTAGTTATAAAACTTAAGGTTGCAGCTAAAGCAGATGTATCAGGATGGAAAAATGAAAATTATAACGGCAGTACTGTAAAAACAAAACAAAAAATACTCCATGGAGGAACAGACAAAATTATTGCCATAGGTGCATCTACAGGAGGAACTGTAGCTTTAAGAAAAATAATTGAGCAATTTCCTGCAAATATGCCTGGTACAATTATTGTACAGCATATGCCTGCAGGTTTTACAAAGATGTTTGCCGAAAAACTTAATCAGGTATCAAAAGTTTCTGTCAAAGAAGCTGAAACAGGAGACAGGATTCTTAGAGGGACTGTACTTGTTGCACCAGGTGGAGAAACTCATTTGAAAGTAGTTCGTACTGGGGGCCAATACAGGGTTAAATGTATTGAAGGAGAAAAAGTAAACGGACACAAACCCTCTGTAGGTGTTCTTTTTGATTCAGTTGCCAGAGAAGTAGGCCCGAATGCAGTAGGGGTCATTCTAACAGGAATGGGAAGAGATGGAGCATTTGAATTAAAAAAGATGAGAGATGCCGGTGCCAGAACAATTGCCCAGGATGAAAAAACTTCTGTAGTTTTTGGTATGCCCATGGAAGCATGGAAATGTGGAGGAGCAGAAAAATTAGTTCCGCTGCAAAATGTTACAGACCATTTAATTACAATACTGGAGGGTATGTAATAATGAGATATGATATAGGCATTGGCCATATTAAAACTGCAGGTAAACCAGGAGATGAATTAAAAACCTATGCACTGGGCTCATGTGTAGCAGTTATTCTTTATGATAAAAAGGTAAAAATTGCAGGTATGATTCATATAGCCCTTCCTGACAGCACAGTAAATACTGAAAAAGCAAAATCTCTTCCAGGTTATTTTGCTGATACCGGACTTCCTGTTCTTTTAAAAGAGTTCAAAAAGTTAGGAGGGGAACGTAAAACTACA
This sequence comes from Spirochaetaceae bacterium, assembly GCA_030638735.1. Classification (GTDB taxonomy): domain Bacteria; phylum Spirochaetota; class Spirochaetia; order B11-G9; family B11-G9; genus JAJRQE01. Next base: position 332 of record DAOWEB010000103.1, on the reverse strand, counting down.
CTTATTAAAATAGCAGGTGGTTCAAATATTATGGACGAGAATAAAACTTTTGACATAGGAAAGAGAAATGCAATAGCAGTTAAGCGTTTTCTTTGGAAACAGGGGCTAGGTGTTATAAAAGAGGATATTGGCGGAAATATTAGTAGAACAGTTTCAATAGATATTGATACAGGGAAGGTTGTACTGTCAAACGCAAAATATAATTAGGAAATATAGGAGGAAATATGAAATATCAGAAAATACTTATAACCGATGATTCTGCAACGTCAAGAATGATAATAAAGCGCTGCATAGAAATGGCAGGTTTTTTCGATATAAACTATCTGGAAGCT
>DAOWEB010000004.1 GCA_030638735.1 Spirochaetaceae bacterium | reverse complement strand
GAGGAAGCAATTGCTGAAGGAATTGATGCAAAAACAATCCTTGAAAAAGGCTTAATGTCCGGAATGAGTATTATTGGTGTTAAATTTAAAAATAATGAAGTATTTGTACCTGAGGTGCTTATCGCAGCAAGAGCAATGAATATGGGTGCGGCTCTCCTTAAACCTTTATTAATGGAAGCTGGTGTTGAAGCAAAAGGAAAAGCTATCCTTGGGACAGTAAAGGGAGATCTTCATGATATCGGGAAAAATCTTGTTAGAATGATGATGGAAGGAAAGGGAATTGAAGTAATCGATGTTGGTGTTGATGTTTCTGCTGAAAAATATATTTCTAAAGCAAAAGAAGAAAATGCAACCCTTATCTGCTGTTCTGCATTATTAACTACTACTATGACCCAGATGGAATCTGTTGTAAAAGGATTCTCTGAGGCAGGAATGCGTGATGATGTAACTATAATGATTGGTGGTGCACCAGTTACACAGAATTACTGTGATTCAATAGGTGCAGATATTTATACTGCAGATGCAGCGACTGCTTCTGAAGTGGCTTCTGATCTTTTTGATAAATAAAAAATCGCCCTTACAATAAAAAAACCCGCTTATATTGCGGGTTTTTTTTATGCTTATATTTTTCAGATAGACATCAGATAGACATTAGTTTTGTTATTTCAGGAACTACTTCAAAAAGATCCCCGACTATGGCCACATCAGCAAGCTGCATTATTGGTGCATCAGGGTCTTTATTAATTGCTATAATTAAATCACTGGACTGCATCCCTACAAGATGCTGTATTTGTCCGGAAACACCACAGGCAATATATATTTCAGGTTGTACGGTTAAACCAGTCTGCCCTACCTGATGTGCATATGAAATCCAGCCGGAATCAATGGTTGCCCTTGTTGCTCCAACAGCCCCCTGCACAGATTCTGCCAGTTTATGAATTATTTCAAAACCTTCAGCACTTTTAACACCCCTTCCACCAGCTACAATGACATTGGCATCATGAAGATTTATTTTTGCATCAGCACCATATGATTCTTCAGATATCACAGTAAAACGGGTTTTCTTTTCTTCTTCAAGAACATTCTCAATAACCAGCTCTCCGGTTCTGGAACTATCAGATTCAAGAGCCTTAAATACACCCTGCCGGACTGTACTCATCTGGGGCCGGTGATCTGCACATTTTATTGTTGCAATTATATTTCCACCATAAGCAGGCCGGGTCTGTAAAAGAAGACCTGATTCTTCATCAATATCAAGACCTGTACAATCTGCGGTTAACCCCGTTTCAATCTGAACGGCTACTAAAGGCATAAGACTCCGTCCCTTACTTGTGGCTCCTGAAATAAGTATTTCCGGTTTATATTTGTTTATAAGCCTGGATACTACAGATGCATAAATTGAATCATTAAAAAATTTAAGTGATTCATCATCTACCATTATTACTTTATCTGCAGACTGGTAGAATAAATCCTGCTCAAGTCCAGCAAGCTTACTGCCCATAAGCAGGCATACAACCTGACTTTTTTTCGATGCTCGTTTACCTGCAAGTTCCCTTGCTATACCAAGGAGTTCAAGAGTTACTTTATGAACCTGCCCTTCAACAATTTCTCCAAGAACCCATACATCATTATAATTATCAGCAATTTCTTTTTCAGTAAGTTTCATTATTTTCTCCTGCCTATACTAAAGTTCGATTCGGGATTTTAATATTTTTACCAATTCTTTGGCAGATTCTGAAGCACTTCCATTAAGTACGATTGTATGCTTATCCCTGGCATCTGGCTTTCTGGTTGAAACAACCCTTGTAGGAGACCCCCCCAGACCAATTTTTTCGGGATCTGTTTCAATATCCTTCTCATCCCATATTGTAATATCCACTTTTCGGGAATTCAATCTGCCTTTGAGAGAAGGAATTCTTGGAATATTGACGTCCTTTAAAACTGTTAAAACAGCTGGAAGTTCTACAATACTAATATCACTTCCTGTTTCATGCATACGTTCAAGTTTCAGTTCAGTTGGACCTGATGCAACAAACCGGGAAACATAGGTTACCTGAGGCCATTCAAGATGTGCCGCAATTCCAGGACCGACCTGAGCTGTATCTCCATCTACTGCCTGCTTTCCGCAGATTACAAGATCAACATCTCCAATTTTTTTTATGGCCTGGGACAAAATATAACTTGTAGCATAGGTATCCGAACCACCCAAAGGACGGCCATTCAAGAGTATTCCACTGTCTGCACCGCAGGCAATAGATTCTCTTATTGTTAATTCTGCTCTTTTGGGTCCCATAGAGAGGACTATAACTTCTCCACCATGTTCTTCCCTTAAAAGTATTCCCTGTTCAAGTGCATATGTATCAAAGGGGTTCATCTCAATAGATACACCTTCTCTTTTCAATCTTTTTGTTTCAGGATCAATACTTACTTCTGTAGTTCCGGGGACCTGCTTTACGCATACAACTATTTTCATATAGAAACCTTCCTTTGTAGTTCTGAAAGAAGATTAAACTGCCGTTTGTAATTCATCATGGCAAGATAAACACCTCCGGAGGGATACTCTGACTGCAGATCTGTAAGAGTTTTAATTGGATCATATTCTGTATCTTCGGGAATTTCATAACCAACACAGTCTGATAATAAATGGAGTTTTTTGGACATCCAGGCTTCTACCATAACTGGTATATCTATATTACTTATCAATCTGTCTACTACGAGATTTTTTTCAATTATAGGCTGGGTAATAACAAACGCTGCTCCAGCCTCAATTTTTCTTTCCATTTTTTCAACTTCTTCTTCCTCAGGTTCATAAGGATTGAATGCAACACCGGAAATAAAAGCGCCTGTATATTCTCGATTAATGTATTTAAGAAGTTCAACAGCTGTCACAGAAGACACACCCTGAATATCAAGGTCGGAAGGTTTCAATTTAGGAAAACGTACATTTCCATCACCGGATACTATTAAAAGATATTTAATTCCCTGATAAATACATGAATTTAGAATATTATCCAGATCTTTTTTGGAATGAAATGTGTTTAGATGAATCATTACATTATCAGGTTTAACAGGGAGGTTATATTCTTCAATAATTTCAGGTCCCTGAAATGACATATTCCCCATTGCATTGTCAGTTATACAAGCGCAGTAACCGGCTTCAAGAACTCTTTTATACCGATCAGCAAATCTATCCAATCGTATCTCAAGGTCTTCCGCATCCTGCCTTGGAGGCAGAACCTCAACATGAAACATTTCATAATTACTATTCATAGACCAATCTCCTATGAATGATATGTTACTTCCGAAAACTCCTATAATATTGTAAATTACTTGTAAATTTTGTACTTTTTGGTGTAAAAATCTAAAATCAGTATAAATTGAAAATTTGATGACTTGTCAGAATATTTAATGCAATATATTATATTGGCAACCTAAGGCTGGTCGGGACTTCGTCCCTGCTCGCCTATGCAACCTAAGGAGTTTAATAATGCCGGACAAGTTTATTTTAATTGCTATAATGACTTTTCTTCATGACTTATTTACCGCCATATGGATAGGTGGAATGTTTACCCTGGGATTAACAGTATTTCCGTCCATAAAAAAGGTTCTGGATATGGGACCACAAACTGTTCAGCTTATAAATACAATACAGAAAAAACTGAGTAAATTTGTTTATATAAGTATTGCAGGCCTGTTTATTACCGGAGCAGTAAAAGCAAATATGGTACCTGAATTTCAGGGTTTACTTCATTTTGGAAATACATATTCCCTTATCCTGGGTATAAAGCATATCCTTATTATTTTTATGATAGTTATAGCGATCCTGAGAAGCCAGGTTGTTGGCAGAAAGATAAAGGGTCCAAATCCAAAAGTAGTTAAAATTAAAGCTGGTATGCTTATGCTGAATATACTTCTTGGTGTAATTGTCCTTCTATTAAGTAGTTTTAATTCTGCTATAGGGTAAATCTTTAATTGAGATAACATTTGTAATTTATTATACTAATTACAGAGGCCTAATTTGAATAACACGGAAAAGACTCATGATTCAAACCTGAGTGTCTTGATTAATAATCTTGAAAATGAACTTTCGGGGCTTGAATCAGAACAGAAAGATCTGAAATCAGATATAAATAAACTCCAAAAAAAGAAAATGAGATACTATAACATCTTTAAAAACTCTTCTGTACCACTTTGGGAGGAGGATTTTTCTGAGGCTTATTCCAAACTAAAAGAACTGCCATGCAAAACTACAGAGGAATTCTCAAATTATCTTAAAAATGACTCTCAGCTTCTGCATAAACTTATAAAAACAATAAAAATACTGGATATAAATGATGCAACAGTAAAACTTCATGAAGCTAAAAACAAGCAAATGCTCCTATCTTCTCTTGATAATATATTCAGTGATGAATCTTTAGATACCTTGAGAGATCAATTTGCAGCACTTGCAAGTGGAGCATATGAATACAAATGTGAAACTACTGGTCGGAAAATTAATGGTGAAGAGTTTCATGTATTGCTTACTGCATTTTTCCCTGATAATAGAGGTAAAACAGTTTTTGTAACCACTATAGATATTAGTGATAGAATTGATAAAGAAAAAAAACAAGCTAAACTACTAAAGGAAACAGAAGAAAAAAAGAAGTTTTCTACTATTTTAATGGATATTACTTTTGAACTTGCTTCAAAGATTGATCAGAATGATATTCTTGATTTTATTCTGGAGCAGATTGAAAAAATTGTTCCTTATTCAAGCTCAAATATAATGCTATTAAATAATAATACTTTTACAGTAGCAAGACACAGGGGATATGATAAATTCGGAGCTGCAAATTTTATGACACAATATGCAGAAAAAATTGCTTCTGAAGGAATTTCTCAAAATTTACTTATTTCCAATCAAATCAATATTATTAACAATACAAAATTCTACCCTAACTGGAAACAATTTCCTGAAACAGTACATGTAAAATCATTATTATCAATACCCCTTGAGTGGCAGGGTGAAATTATAGGAATTCTTAATCTTGATAACATGAAGAAAAATGCATTTTCCCAGGAAGATGCTGAGAGACTGAAACCCATTAGCCATGCTGCAGCAATCTCCATACAAAAAGCAAGATTATTTGAACAAATAGAGAAAGAGATCGCTGCACGTAAAATAACTGAAGAGAATCTTAGACTGGCATTAAAAGAAAAAGATTTACTTCTTCAGGAAATTCATCATAGAGTAAAAAATAATTTAACAATTATTATTGCTCTTATTAATCTCCAGGATACAAAGCTTACAAATCCTTCTGAAATAGAACTGTTCGAGGAGCTTAGTCAGAGAATCCATTCAATTGCTCTGGTTCATGAAAAATTATATGAAAATCATAATCTTGCTAATATAGATTTCTACAATTATACAACTGATCTTATTAATTCGATTCAGGCTGTTCTTATATACAGAAGTGACATTGTTTTTAATATTGATATTCCTAAAAATATATATTTTAGTATAGATAAACTAATCCCTCTGGGTTTAATTCTTAATGAATTAATAACCAACAGCCTTAAGTATGCATTCCATAAATCAGGTGGAGAAATATCTGTTTCTCTTGTTAAATCAAAAACAGATTATTACACTTTTACAATAAAAGACAATGGAGCAGGGTATCCTGAAAAAATAATTAATGGCAACAACGAACAACTGGGACTTCTCCTTGTAAATTCTCTAATATCACAGATAAATGGATCTGCTAATTTTTATAATAATAATGGTGCCATTGTAACAATCAACTTTACTACTGCAGAGAATACTAATGTATAAAAAAACTGAAAAATTGCAAAACAAAATAGAAAAAATTAAAAGCCAAATAGAAATAATTAAAAAAGAAAATATGACATTAAATTTAGATAAAATTAAGCTAACATTACAAGCTTCAAGATATCAGAAAATTTTCGATAAATCCTATATTTCAATGTGGGAAGAAGATGTATCTGAAGTTTATAAATTGATTGAATCTTTTCCCTGCAAGACAGCTAAAGAGTTATCTGAATATCTCACTAATAATCCTGATAAAATAAAAAAAACTATTCGTAGAATTAAAGTAATTCAAATAAACGATTATACAGTAAAAATGTTTAATTCAACCAGTAAAAAAGAATTATTAAACTCCCTTAGAAAAATAACAAATATAATATCTTATCCTGGTTTTATTAAACTATTTTCAGCTATGAAAGAAGAATTATCTCAATGCAGCTATGAAACAGAAGCATTTACAACAAATGGTAAAAAGCTTGATATTCTGCTTACGGTTTTTCTCCCGGGAAAAGGGAAAGGAAACATTATTATTAGCATGATAGATATTTCTGAAAGGAAATTCCATGAAGAAACTATAAAAAAAAATCTTAATCAGTCAAAAGAACAAAAACAAAAAACGGAAGTCCTGCAGAGTATCCTTTTCTCTCTAACTTCTTCTCTTAATAAGGAGGAAATTTTAAAATCCATATTAAAAGAAGCAAGAAAAATAATACCCTATTCCTGTGCAAATATCAGGTTTCTTAAAAATGGATATCTTACAGTGACAGCTTCACACGGTTATAATAAATATGGTGCTGAGAATTTTATAAAAAAATCTTCTTTAAAAGTTGAGAACCTTGGAGACACAAAAAAATTCCTGAAAAGCGGAAGAATTAATATAATTCCAGATACAATGAACTACTCAGGTTGGACGATGTTTCCTGAAACATCTTATATTCGAGGATACATCGGTCTTCCAATAAAATGGAAAGATCAAATATTAGGACTCCTCAGCCTTGAAAGCGATAAAATTAACACATTTACTCAAAGAGATGCAGAAAATCTGGAACCTTTTGCAAATGCAGCAGCTGTAGCCCTTCATAGTTCCCATCTATTTGAACTGGCTACAGATGAAGTATTAATAAGAAAAACTACAGAAATTACAATTAAAAAATCCCTGAAAGAAAAAGAAATTCTACTAAGAGAAATTCATCATAGGGTAAAAAATAATCTTTCTCTAATTATGTCCTTAATAAATCTCCAGAGTGGTATGCTTCCTGAAAAAATTAATCCACTTATTTTTGAAGATCTAAAACAAAGAGTTTATACCATTTCACTTGTTCATGAAAGATTGTACAGTAGTAAAAATTTATCCAATGTTGATTTAGAATCATATCTGATTGATTTAACAGAATCTGTAAAATCTTCGTCCATCTTTAAACCAGGAATAAGTTTTATAATACAAATAGAGGATAAAGTTGAACTGGAAGGAAATATCCTTGTACCCCTTGCACTTTTACTTAATGAACTAATAGTTAATTCAGTTAAATATGCTTTTCCTGAGAAACCTGGTAGTATCAGTATATCAGTAAATGATAACGGAAAGGATCATATAATTATATTTAAAGATAACGGTATTGGAATTCCTGAAAATATTGAAACATCACCATCACAGCTTGGATTATTCCTTGTTGAATCATTGGTTTCACAAATTAATGGCACTGTAAACTTTCATAATGACCATGGAGCCGTTGCAACAATAATTTTTCCCCGTAAATAGATTAACTATCAATAATTTAAGGAGCATTAATGAATAAAAATGAAGGCCGAATTCTTGTATTTGCCAGTGCAAGCCATTTTTTTACCCATTTCTATATTCTAATTTTCCCCGTTCTGGTATTACCTTTAAGCAGAGACCTCGGACTTTCACTTGATAAAGTTTTAGGCTTAAGCTTTTTAATGTATCTTCTCTATGGTCTTGCCGCCATTCCATGGGGATTCATCAGTGACTCTACCAGTCCAAGAATTGTTATGGGAATGGGTACAGTTATTGCCGGAACAGGATTAATTTTATCAGGTTT
>DAOWEB010000161.1 GCA_030638735.1 Spirochaetaceae bacterium | reverse complement strand
CGGAGGATATGAAAAAAGGATTATATTCTCACTGAACTCTTTTTTTCCCATAGGGGAAAAAAAGTTTCAATACAGAATGTGCCATTTCGGGCATTACATCTGTCATCATCTGAAAATGTCCAAAACTTATAAAAATGTGCAAACTGTTTTCTTTGTTTTCTATTTCAGGAACCGGGTAAAGTGAAGTTACAGGTCTTGACTGAACGATAAAGAGTTCATCTTTTTCAAAACACCATTCAATATCCTGGGGAGATCCATAATGGTCTTCAATTTTTTCCCCCATTTTTGCCAGCAATATAATCTGTTCATCCGTCAAAGCCTGGGCTGTGCTTTGTTTTTTGGTTAGATTTTCTGTTTTAGTACCTCCACCTGGTACTGATATAATCCGGAGTTTTTTTTCATTTACGTCTTTTTTAATAATAGAAAAATTACTTTTATCCACTTTATAAAGATCCGGAGTTATAAGACCGGAGACAAGTGCTTCTCCCAGACCAAATCCCGCATCTATGGAAATTATATTTCTATGCCCGGAAAGCGGGTCTGCAGTGAACATAATTCCGGAAGTATCAGGAAAAACCATCTGCTGAATAACCGCAGATAATTTTACATCCCGATGAGAAAATCCTTTTTCTATCCTGTATAATATAGCTCTGTCAGTAAAAAGAGATATCCAGCATTTTTTTATATTCAAGAGTATATTATCCAGACCCTTAATATTTAGAAATGTATCCTGTTGACCAGCAAAGGAAGCACCAGGAAGGTCTTCAGCTGTTGCACTGGACCGGACAGCAAAATAATCATCTTCACCAAATTCTTTTAATCTCTCACTTACTTCATTTGCCAGTTTTTTGGATATATCAATCTTTTCAATAGATTCTCTAATCAGGATTCCAATTTTTCGAACTTCATCAAGATCACTAGATTTTAATTTTTCAAGTTTATTATAGAGCCCCTCCATACCGGAAAAAATATTTATAAAATCATTATATGCATCTGTGTTTATAATAAAACCTGAAGGGACAGGAAAACCAGCCTTTGTCATTTCACCCAGATTCGCTCCCTTACCTCCGGCAATGTCCAAACATCCAGAATCTATATCATTAAATATATGTGTATATGTATATTTCATATTTTTATTCCCTTTAGAAAAATATCAGTTATTACCCTGGCATTTCCATCCAAAGTATCGAAAGGTTCTCCACTGTATGAAGGTTTTATATATCCATAGCCCATAATCAATCCAAGAATGGAATAAGCCATAAGTGAAGGATCGATATTTTTTATTTTTCCCAGTTTTATCAGTTTTTCAAAATGTCCTGTTAAAACAGGGATGCTTCGATTTGTCTGATCCATAGAAGTTCTATAGTATTCAAGTCCTTCTTCACCTTCAAAAAAACTCATTCTAAACAAATCTCTATTATTTGATATAAACTCCAATCCCTTTAGAATTATAAAATGCACAAACTCTTCAAGATTTGTCTGTTCCTCAATTACCATAGAACCAAGCATAGATCCCAGGGTATATTCATCCTTAAATGCCTGAATTAATTTCTCCTTAGTTTCAAAGTACCTGTATACAGTTGCTGTACCAACAGAAGCCTGTTTCGCTATACCCTCTACTGTTGTCCTGTAAAAACCTTTTTTAGCAAACACTAACCTGGCAGCTTTGAGAATTTTCTTTTTCATATCCAAAGAATCACTTAATAGGTAGTCAGTTTTTTTTGAAACTAATTTAATTACCTCTTCTTTATTTCCATAGTTTCTGTAAATATGTGACCTGGAAAGACCAGACTTTTCTGCAAGTATATCCATAGTCAGATTATTCTTCTTAATAAGTAAAAGAGCAATTTTTATAAATCCTGCTTCATCATTCTTCATAATATTTTTCATCAATACCCAATCCTACATGACACTACTTGATTGATAGTTCTATCTATCGTGTCATGTCAATATAAGAAATAAAATTACTTCTGTCAAGTAAACTACCTGTACGGGGCACAGCCCGCTGTGCCCCAACCTTGAACTAAACCCTACATTAATGTAGGCTAGTAACTAAGATGATAGAACCCCAAAGTAAGATCCATTACCGAAGAAAAATAGAGGAACTAAATCTTCTGTTTGATGTCAGTCAGACTCTGGACAGAAGTCTGGATCTGGACCAGATAATACAGCCCGTACTAAAAGCTCTGTCAGACAGACTCGGCCTTGTCAGAAGTACTGTAACACTTTTTAACAGACAATCAGAAAAAATACAGATTGAAGCAGCTCATGGGATGACAAACAGAGAACAGGAAAAGGGTGAATATCTTTTAGGAGAAGGAGTTATTGGCAGGGTTATTGAAACCGGAGAACCTGTAATGGTTCCAAATATAACAACAAGCACAGAATTTCTTAACAAAACTGAAACAAGAAAAAAAAACAACTACAATAATTTAGCCTATATCTGTGTCCCTATAAAAATAGAAAATAAAACAATTGGAGCACTTAGTGCAGATAAGCACTACGATGTAAGTACTTCATCCCCTTCAAATGAACTGGATGAAGATATGAAGCTACTCTCCATAATTGGATCGATGATAGCAGGTGCTGTAAAAATTCGAAGAAAGGTCCAGGAAGAACAGGAAAAACAGCTGTCCAATAAAAATCAGTTTAAACCCATAGATATTATTGGAACATCCACATCCATGATAGAAGTTTACGATCTAATCAAACAGGTGGCAGCAAGTGATGCTACTGTGCTTATAAGAGGTGAAAGTGGTACAGGTAAAGAGCTGATAGCTCATGCCATTCAACGAAACAGCCTTAGAAAAAATAAACCCTTTATAAAGGTCAATTGTGCAGCCCTGCCTGAAACAATAATTGAAAGTGAACTTTTTGGCCACGAAAAAGGCGCATTTACAAGTGCAGTATCCAAAAGAATAGGCAGATTTGAACTGGCAAATGGTGGTACCATATTTTTAGATGAAATAGGAGATCTTTCCCCTGCCACCCAGGTAAAACTTCTACGCGTACTTCAGGAAAAAGAATTTGAAAGAGTGGGAGGAACAGCAACTATTCAAGTAAACGTACGCATAATAGCAGCAACAAACCGCCCCCTTGAAAAGATGATGAAAAAAAATCTTTTTAGAGAAGATCTGTACTACCGCTTAAATGTATTTCCAATACACCTGCCCCTTTTAAAAGACAGACGAAGTGATATTATGTTACTTGCAGATTATTTTACAGAAAAATATGGTAAATTAGCTTCAAAACCCATTCAACGAATATCTACCCCAGCTATAGAGCTCTTTATGAGTTATCACTGGCCGGGGAATATCAGAGAACTTGAAAACTGTATAGAAAGAGCAGTGCTTCTAAGCATAGATGGTGTTATTCACGGGCACCATCTTCCTCCAAGCCTTCAAAGTGCAGAATCTACAGGAACCGAGCTTCATGATACCCTAAAAAATGCAGTGGGAAAGCTTGAAAAAGAACTTATACTTGATTCTTTAAAATCATCCAAAGGAAATAAGGCAAAAGCAGCAAGGCATCTAGGGTTAACAGAACGTAAAATGGGGCTAAGGGTGAATAAATACCAAATAGACACAGAACTTTTTACTACATAAATGTAGGTTATTCACTATTTCCATACATAAACGTAGGATTTCTATCGTAAGAAAATGTAGTAAAGACATGGCATGTCTTGTCTCAACTTGGCACAGTATTTGCTATATAAAATACAACAATCTACCAAGGAGTACAAAATGAATACAACCGATTTTATAAAAACACCAGTTAATGAAATTTACGGAATAAACTCTTTCAGCGATGCAGTTATGCGAGAAAGACTTCCAAAATCTATATATAAAGAACTAAAACTAGTTCAGAACGGCAGCAATAGATTGTCATCTGAAGTTGCAGAAGTAGTTGCAAATGCAATGAAAGACTGGGCCCTGGAAAAAGGAGCAACCCACTACACTCACTGGTTTCAGCCTCTTACAGGACTTACAGCTGAAAAACATGACTCCTTTATTTCTCCAACAGAAGACGGCCGGGTAATAATGGAATTTTCCGGAAAAGAATTAATACAAGGAGAGCCGGATGCTTCATCTTTTCCAAACGGTGGGCTTAGGGCTACATTTGAAGCCAGGGGATACACGGCCTGGGATACAGCATCCCCTGCATTCCTGAAAGAGGACAATTCAGGAGGTGTAACACTTTGTATTCCAACAGCTTTTATCTCCTACACAGGAGAAGCTCTGGATTTAAAGGTACCACTCCTTCGCTCTATGGAAGCTATAAACAAACAGTCTCTCCGGGTATTAAAAATACTGGGAATGGATGTAAACAGAGTAGTTACATCTGTAGGCCCCGAGCAGGAATACTTTCTTGTAGACAAAGAATTTTATGACAAACGACCGGATCTAATGCTAACAGGACGAACTGTTATAGGCTCAAAACCCTCAAAGGGACAGGAAATGGATGACCACTATTTTGGAGCCATTAAAGCACGTGCTTCAGCATTTATGAGCGAATTAAACCTGGAACTCTGGAAACTTGGAATTGCATCTAAAACCCAGCACAATGAAGTTGCACCAAATCAGTTTGAAATTGCTCCAATATTTGATACCTGCAATGTAGCTACAGACAGAAATCAGCTCCTAATGGAAACACTCAAAAAAATTGCCGCAAGACATGATCTTGTGGCCCTCCTCCATGAAAAACCATTTGCAGGAGTTAACGGTTCCGGAAAACATAACAACTGGTCTATTAGTACAGATACCGGAATAAACCTTCTGGAACCAGGTGATAACCCAATAAAAAATGCGCATTTTATTCTGTTTTTAGTTGCAATAATAAAAGCAGTAGACAAGTATGCTCCACTCTTAAGAATGTCAGCTGCCAATGCAGGTAATGATCACAGACTGGGAGCTAATGAAGCCCCTCCGGCGATTATCTCAATTTTTCTTGGAGATCAGCTTAACCAGATACTTGAAAGTCTTTCCGGTGGTAAAAAATACAAAAACGGAGATGTTGAAACAATAGAACTTGGAGTTTCAACTCTGCCAAAACTTCCAAAAGATCTGACCGACAGAAACAGAACTTCTCCCTTTGCTTTTACAGGAAATAAGTTTGAGTTCAGAATGGTTCCTTCTTCTATCAGTATAGCTAATGCAAATACAATTTTGAATACTGCAGTTGCAGATGTACTGGCCGAATTTGCAGATAAATTAGAAACCGCTCCTAACCCTGAAGAAAAATTGAAAGAAATTGTAGCAGATACATATACAAAACATAAAAGAGTTATATACAATGGTAACAATTATTCAGAGGAATGGGTCAAAGAAGCTGAATCAAGGGGTCTTACAAATATTACAAATACTGTAGATGCAATAAACGAGATCGCAAAAGATTATTCTGTAGAACTTTTTGAAAGACATAATGTTCTTTCAAAACAGGAACTTGAATCCAGATGTGAGATTGACCTTGAAGCTTATAGCAAGCAGATAAACATTGAAGCATCTATAATGATTGAACTTACAAAAAAACAGGTTTTCCCTGCAGCAGGGGAATATATAACTCAGTTAAGTAATACTATTTCGGGTCTGAAAGATTCAGGAATAAACAACAGTCCTGCTTATAAAAAGATGCTTGAAACAGTATCAAAAAATGCAAACCTTCTTTATGAAAATATTTTAACTCTGGAAACTCTCCTTTCAGAAGCTCTGTCCATAAACTCAGGAGCTTTGGATCAGGCAGTCGCATACAGAAAAAATGTTTTTACTCAGATGGCAAATGTAAGGATCGCTTCAGATACACTGGAAACACTTATCCCCTGTGAGATGTGGCCTATCCCGACATATCTGGATCTTTTGTTTCGGTTGTAAATATTGAGAAAACCAACATACAAAATAATAAGGGAGACTGATGACAAAACATATTTTTGTGACCGGAGGAGTTGTTTCATCGTTGGGGAAAGGGCTGACAGCTGCATCTGTTGCGTTGCTCCTTGAACGTCGTGGTTATCGTGTACGACTGCAGAAAATGGATCCATATTTGAATGTTGATCCCGGAACAATGTCGCCCTATCAGCATGGGGAAGTTTATGTGACGGTTGATGGTGCGGAAACAGATTTGGATCTGGGCCATTATGAGCGCTTCACGGGTATTGATTGCACACAGAATAGTAATTATACCACGGG
>DAOWEB010000231.1 GCA_030638735.1 Spirochaetaceae bacterium | reverse complement strand
GTACAACATCTCGTGGTAATGCCAGAAAAACATACCAGTGAAGGTCCATAGTGAGCAATGCTCCGGAAGTTAACAGATGCCAATCCTGCCCTCTCGAACCTATCATATTAAGAAGCCTAAAAGTTAAAACCTGCATCTTAGCACCTGCCCCGCTAAGAAAAACAAGAGCAACAAGCATATCATTCCAGACCCATAAAAACTGGAATATAGCAAAACTTGCCAACGCAGGAACAGAAAGAGGCAGTATCAACCTGACAAAGGTAGTAAAATGTGAAGCTCCATCTATAAACGCTGATTCCATGATACTTCTGGGGATTGTACTGATATAATTAAAAAGAAGGTAGACCGCAAGTGGTAATCCAAAACCGGTATGAGCCAGCCATATGCCCAGATAGGTCCCGTTAAGCTTAAGAGTTTGATAATCTCTTAATACTGGAATAAGAGCTATCTGCAGAGGGACCACCAACAGGGCGACAATTATGACGAAAAAAGTTTTTCGCCCTGGAAAATTAATCCATGCGAAACCATACGCAGCAAAGGCAGCTATAAGTATAGGAATTACAACTGCGGGGATTGTAACAGTCAGACTGTTAAGGAAGGCACCCATCATATCGTCTCCCTTGGCTCTGGCAGTTCTTCCGGAGGAATCGGTAAAAGTAAAGGTACGTCCACCCAGAACCTGATTGTAGTTATCAAGAGTATATCCTGATTCATCGGAAAGTGACTGCCACCATCCTGTTTTGGAGACATTGTCTCTAATCCGGAATGAAGTAACCAGGATTCCAAAAGTAGGAACAGTCCACATTATTACAAGTAGTATTAGAACAATATTTACAATAATTCCTGATCCGGATTTATTTGTCTTCATTAAAACACCTCCCTATCGCCAAATTGTTTAAGGTTGTACCACATGACAGGAATTACTGCGATCAGAATTACAATTGCAATGGCCGAACCTCTTCCATAATGAAGAAATTTGAACATTTGTTTGTACTGTTGACTGGCCAATACCTCGGTGCCGAATAATCCGTTAGTCATAGCGAAAACAATATCAAAAATCTTGAGAGTCAAAATAAGAATTGTTGTTCCTACAGTTATAATTGCCCCTTTAATATAGGGTATAATTATTTGAAAAATTATCCGGAATTCCCCTGCTCCATCAATTCTTGCAGCTTCCAGAAGTGTAACAGGAACCCCTTTTATGGCAGAGGAGAGAATTACCATGGCATAACCTGACTGAAGCCATACCAGAATTATAATAAGAAATAGTGTATTCCATGGCCGCAGAACAATCCAGTTAACAGGATCTCCTCCGATAGCGGTAATAATTGCATTGAGTAATCCTATCTGGACCTGACCTGCAGGGCGGAAAGCATAAATAAATTTCCAGATTACACCTGCACCGACAAAAGATATTGCCATTGGCAGAAAAATCAGTGACTTGGCAAGCTTCTCAAATTTTGATCTTTCCGAAAGAAGAGCAAACAGCATTCCAAACACCAGACTTAGAGTGGTACCGAAAACCATCCACACAAGATTATTAACAAACGCAATTCGCATTGTACGGTCTGTAAAAATATATTTATAGTTTGCAAACCCCACAAAATCATCAGAGAATTTCCCCATAAAACTCATATAGAATGACCTGAGAGTAGGAAGTAAAAGGTAATATCCCAGTATCATTATAGCAGGTCCTACAAACATAAAAGGAACAAACCTCTTTCTCCACTTTATAGGCATTTTCTGTAATACATAATTAGTTACAATATAAAGAGCCGCAACACCCCCTACACCCCAGACTATAGCAACCAGAGCTATAACTACCTGGGAAGCACCACTGTCTCTTAGAAAGAGAAACCCCTGCCACAATACAATAAAAGTAATTACAGGAATTAACAAAGATACTGCTATTCTACCAAAAGCTGTAAAAGTTCTCTGAAAAACACCTCCCGGCTTATTCTGTACAAACAGATCGCCCATTATTTTCTCCTTATAAAAAATTAAGGAAGTCTGAAACTACAGACTTCCTGTCGAATAATTAAAATTGTCTATTCAGAAGGCCAGCTTGCCTCTATTTGATTAAGAACATCCTCAATCGGTACTCCACCGACCATGTCTGCCATTCCGGTCCAGAATGATCCTGCACCAACTTCACCTGGCATTAAGTCAGAAGCATCAAATCTGAATACCTCTGCATTTACGAGAATTTTAGCCAGATTCCTTCCAATATCAGAGGAGTAATCGGCAAAATTTGAATCCTTATGAGGAAACATAGCCCCTCCTGCTTTTGCCCATGGAGATGCTGATTCCCATGTAGTAAAATATTCCATCAGCTGCATTACTTCGGGACTGTCATTAAAGGCTACAAACTGATCTCCACCGCCAAGAACGGGTGTACCCCACTTCGGATTTATCTCAGGAAGTGCAAATACTCCAACTTCTTCCTCAAGGTTAGCCTGGATACTTTCCGGCATAAAACCTGTTATAAAATTTCCCTGTCTGTGAAGCCATGCTGTTGGAGGAGTATCAAAAAGAGGAGTAACAGCATCTCCAAAAAATGTAGTAAGAACATTCATTGGTCCACCGTAAGTATATTTTTCATCCATCCAGATTTCAGACATGATTTCAGCAGCTTTAACAACTGCAGGATCATTAAAAGGAATCTCATGATTAACCCATTTATCATAAACATCAGGTCCTGCTGTTCTAAGCATAATATCTTCCATCCAGTCAGTAGCCAGCCAGCCGGTAGCTCCACCACTTTCAATTCCGATAGACCATGGAACACCTCCGTCAGCAACAATCTGATCTGACAGTTTCATAAGGTCATCCCATGTTTTAGGAATTTTATAGCCCGCTGCTTCAAAAGCTTTCTTTGGATACCAGACAAAACTCTTGGCGTTTACTCTGTGGAAGACACCATAGACCTTGCCGTCATAGGAACCAAGTTCTTTCCATGCACTTGTGTAGTTATTTTCTATTTTTGAAACCACACTGGAAGACAAAGGTTTAAGAAAACCTCT
>DAOWEB010000230.1 GCA_030638735.1 Spirochaetaceae bacterium | reverse complement strand
TATTAAGTGTAGACTATAAAGCAACTGTAAGAGCCATTATTGTCTTTTGTCTGTTCTTTTAAAATGAAAAGCCAATTCCAAGAATTGCAATTACATTTATAATAATTACTGTTATATTTATCTGCACCTATTCCTCCTTAATGGTTAAATAATTGATATATTTAAGGTTTTATCTATAAAATATATATAAAATTTATATTATAGTAACATATATGGCAAATTATATATCGTCAACAGAAAAACTAACATGAAAATTGCAGTAATAGGCGGTGGAGCGGCTGGATTCTTTTCTGCAATTACTGCAAAGGATAACTATCCTGATGCGGAAGTTATTATTTTTGAAAAGTCAAAAAAGCTTCTTTCCAAGGTTAAAGTATCCGGGGGCGGTCGATGTAATCTTACCAATGGGTGCCAGACTATTAGAGAACTTGCTGATGCATATCCCAGAGGGCGGAAAGAATTAAAATCTGCCTTCAAAATATTCAGTAACAAAGATACTATGCAGTGGTTTGAATCCAGGGCTGTTCCTTTAGTAGTTCAGACTGATAATTGTGTATTTCCTGTATCTCAAAACTCACAAAGTATAATTGATTGTTTTATCAGGGAAGCAAAAAAAAATGGTGTAAATATTGAAACAGAATGGGGTGTCAAAGAGATTGTACCAATAGCTGACAAGTTGGAAATACATTTTTTAGAGAGTAAAATTGAATCAGTAATTTTTGATAAGGTCATTGTTGCAACAGGTGGATCGACCGAAAGGAAGGACCTGATCTGGCTTGAGAAATTAAATCATAAAATAGAGGATCCAGTTCCTTCATTGTTTACATTTAATATGCCTGAAGAATCTATTACCGGGTTGATGGGAATTGTTATAGAGAATGTATTACTTGGTATTCAGGGTACAAAACTTAAATCCAACGGTCCTGTACTTATTACCCATTGGGGCATGAGTGGTCCTGCTGTACTGAAATTATCATCTTTTGGTGCACGTTTACTAAGTGATAAATCCTATGATTTTAAAGTTCAGGTTAACTGGGTTAATGAGCAGAATACTGAATATGTAAAAGAAAAATTAATCAATATTTTGAATGATCATTCAAATAAACTTTTAGTAAATTTTAGACCTTATGCTCTTCCTGGCAGGTTGTGGGCCTATTTATTGGACAAAAGTGAACTATCTGAATCTAAAAAATGGAATGAGCTGGGTAAAAAGGGACTTAATAAGCTGGTAAATGTATTAACCAACGATGTTTACTCTGTAAAAGATAAAACAACATTTAAAGAGGAGTTTGTTACCTGTGGAGGGGTAAATCTGGATGATGTTGATTTTACTACTATGCAGAGCAAGGTCTGTAAAAACCTTTACTTTACCGGAGAGGTATTAGATATTGACGGAATTACAGGCGGTTTTAATTTGCAGGCAGCCTGGACAACTGGGTTTATTGCAGGAAAATTGATGTAATTTTTATCCCTTCACAGCTCCGGACCTTAGGCTATCCTGAACATATTTACTTAATAACAGATAGATCAGTAAACTAGGCAGTACAGCAATTAAAAGTGCAGCACCAATTGGGCCCCATTTTGTAGCATATCGTCCGTTCAAAGCCAAAATGCCAATGGGAATTGTCTTGTATGCCTTTTTACTTACAAATGAAAAGGCAAACATAAGTTCATTCCATGCACTTCTATAAGTAAAAATTGCAATAGTTGCAATTGCCGGTTTGACCATGGGCAGTATTATATGTAAAAACGATTGATATATTGTACACCCCTCCATGAAAGCAGACTCCTCCATTTCGTATGGTATTGACTGATAGAATCCTGTAAAAATATAGATTGAGACAGGAAGACCAAAGGCTATGTAGGGAATTATCAGAGCTGCATATGAGTCCAGTAGTTTGAAATTCCTAAGAATCATAAAAAGAGGAAGAAGTGCAGAATGAAATGGAATCATCATTCCTAAAAGAAAAATTATCAGTACAGCCTTACTCAATTTCCATTTCATTCTCTGTATTGCATAACCTGCTGTTGCTCCGAGAATTATTACTCCTAAAATAGTTGTAGATGTGACAATCAGACTGTTTAGAAAATATAAAGGCATGTCACTGTTTGCAAGTACCATTTTGTAGTTACTCCAGAGCCAGTTTTCGGGTAAACCGGCAACATTTCCATGAAAAATTTCACTATTTGATTTTAAAGAGAAGAGGAACAGGTAAATTAAAGGATAAATCTGAACAACAACAAATGTACTTAAAAAAATGTACATTAAAAACTTCCACCCGTATATAGAGGATTTTTCTTTTATCATTACAATTCTTACAGATATTGGTTTCAGTAGGGTTCTTTCTTTTTTGCTCATTTTGTCTCTCCTCTAGTAAGTTACATCTGCTGTTTTAAATATTTTC
The DNA here is from genome assembly GCA_030638735.1 of Spirochaetaceae bacterium. GTDB lineage: Bacteria > Spirochaetota > Spirochaetia > B11-G9 > B11-G9 > JAJRQE01. The sequence goes on along the minus strand of DAOWEB010000230.1, from coordinate 6,418 downwards.
TGAATAATAACGGTAAGGATTAAACATTCCAAAACAATAAAAACGGCCATTGAACTGCCGTAACCATATTGGTATTTGGAAAACAGTGTACTAATCATCAAAGTACTGGGCATTTCACTGGCATGTGCAGGACCGCCTCCTGTCATGGTAAATATCATATCAAATTCTCTTAATGACCCGATAATTAACATAATTACACAGATTTTTAACACTGGAGTCATCAAAGGTATCACTATTTGAAACGATGTTTGAAAAGCATTTGCTCCATCGATTTTTGCAGCATCTCTAAGTTCCTGAGGAATCGATTTAGCTGCCGCATAGAGTAATAACATGTGATATCCTATCCATTGCCAGATAATCGGAACCGTTGCTGCATATAATGCAGTATCCATATCTCCCAGCCAGGGTCTGGCCCATGATTCCAGTCCAATATTTTGGAGTAGTACATTCAATAAACCAAAATTGGGATCATATATACGTCTAAAAAGATGACCAATAACTACCGCGGATAACATTACAGGAATAAAATACACAGTACGAAAAAATGCTTCTCCTTTTATTCCTGTGGCAAGTATTATTCCAAGAAGAAGTGCCATTGGAAGTTGTATTAGCAATGTCAGCAGTGTCAGTGTAACTGTATTCCCCAGTGATTTTAAAAAATTACTGTTATTTAAAAATAGTTTTGAATAGTTTGCCAATCCAATAAATATTTTTTCACCAATTCCATCCCATTTAAATGCACTGTAGTATGTGGATATAAACATTGGCAGAATTACAATTCCACAGAATATAATAAAAGCAGGTAGTACAAACACCAGAATTGCTTTTCTGTCACTCAGGATTTTTTCCAAAAGATTTTCTCCTCCAAGTAAATACCGGGCAGTATTATTTATTCTACTACCCGGTATCAAATTGCTTTTAATATCTAATTTAAAATACTATTTATCATTTATCATTTATTGTCTGCATTTCTGCAGAGAACTCAGCAGGAGTTTTAACGCCGGCAAAGAGTTCCTGAACAAGATCCAGATGTAATTCCGTATCTTCACCAACAAGGAAGGTGTCCCATGCAAGTGTAAACCCTGTTGCTTCATTTGAAAGTTCAACAATCTGTCTTGTCAGACGGTTTGTTCCAGAAAGATCAAGATCTCCCTTATAAACAGGCAGCCCCATTCCTTCTTTGAAGACAAGTCTTGATTGAGTTTCACATAAAAATTCAAGTGCTCTTACAGCCTCTTTCTTGTGTTTTGTGTTTGCACTGATCATAAAACTATCGAGAGCACCCCCAAGAAAATCGCGGGGAGAAGCGGTGGATCCTTCAATATATGGAAAATGGGTTGCAATAATTTTACCTTTTACTGCACTGTCTTCAAGTTCACAATCTCCGGCAACCCAATCTCCCTGAAACAGCATAGGGATTTGCCCATTAGTGAAAAGTGCAAGTATTTCATCATAGTTCATACCCATGTATCCATTGTTGAATGCATCCAAATCGACAAGTTCTTTTAGTTTGTCAGCAGCTTTTAAAAATTCAGGACCATCATAAGGAGCTTTTCCGGCCAGAGCATCGTTGCAGAGCTCAGCACCGGCAGTTCTAAGGGCAAGAACATTATGGTAGAACATAGCTGTCCATCTTTCACTTGCACCTACAGCAATGGCATCAATACCATTTTTCTTAAAGATTTCCACAGCTTTCTTCAGCTCATTAAAGGTTTCAGGAATTTTTACACTATATTTATCAAACATTTCCTGATTACAGTAAAGAACACCTACCCATTGACTGTAGGGAAGGCCGTATAATTTATCATCATAAGTAACATAACCAAGTGTACCTTCGATTGCTCTGTCCACTAAATCCTGAGAAACAACACCATCAAGGCGAAGAATCTTTCCGGCATCTACAAAGGGTTGTGAAAATCCGGCACCCCATGTAAAAAACAGATCCGGTGCTTCATTTGCAGCAATAGCGGTTTTTAATTTAATTTTGTAGGACTCATCATCCAGGGAATCACGTACAATCTGAACATCCGGGTTTTCTGCATTCCACTGTTCAATTGCAGGTTTAATAGCTCTTTCCTCTTCAGCATTTACCATGATATCCCACAATGTTAGAGTTATGGGGTCTTTGGAATCACTATCTGAAGATTCCTTGCTTCCTCCTGCAAAAATAAAAGCAGCAGCAGTTAGTAAAAGACATAATAGAATTAGTTTTTTCACTTTCTTTCTCCTCTTTGTTTTTCCTTTTCAGGTGTCTTTTATTATAAAGACTTAATAGTTGAAGTGAATTTACTATTTTTACTCAAATTGTAATTATTTTTACATTAACTATTATTTTTAAAATTTATTTTTTTTCTGTAATCGCTAATGGACATATTCATATGTTTTTTAAAAAAGATACTGAAATAATGAGGATCAGCTATACCCACCTCCTCGGCTATTTCATAATTCTTCTTATCTGTCTCCTTAAAAAACATAATAGCTTTTTCTATTCTCAATCGGGAAAGATAATCTACAAATGTCTGTTTAGTTTCCTGTTTAAATTTTCGGCTAAGATAACTTGAGTTTATATTAAACTCTTCTGCAACTACATACTGTGTTAATTCCGGATTACAAAAATGTTCCTGGAGATAATCAATTACATTGTTTACCAGCTTGCAGGTTTTTTTTGATTGAATTGTATTAATAGATTTCACTATTAAATCTGTAAGTTTTTTTAAATAGGATTTCATTTCAGGAAGAGTTTCTATTTTAAATACATAATCATAGGGCTGCTTTCCATATTGGAAAATAGTACTGCTATTAATTTTCCCCTGGATCATTATATTAAGTATAACAGAAATAATATTTGAAGCAGAAACTCTGATTGATTGAATATCTGTATCTGCACAATGTTGATTGAGAATAATATCAATTAATTCACTTGTTTTATCATAGACACCGGCTCTCAAATAGAATCCAAGATCAACCAAATGTTCTGTAAGGACTATATTTTCCTCCCTTTCCGATAAATCAATATCAGAAAATAAAATTACATTATTCTTTCCTTCAATAACCTTATATTTAAGGGCAATATTAGCCTCATTATATGAGATAGATATACCGGACAAGCAGTTCGTAATATTTCCAATTCCAATACAGATTGAACAATCAAGACGGTTCATTAAATTATTTTTTATTGTTTCACAGTATTGAGATATTTCCAAATCAGGATTATTTTTCAATAAGATAATATTCCCCTGAAGACCGAAAAAGGTGGAAATATGCTGATTATCATTAAAATATTTTTTAATTATTTCCAGACACTGAAGGCGCAGAATCAGCAGGTTCTCCTCCTTTTGGTTTTCTTTACCGGATAAATGGGAAGGTTCAATGACAGCTATCTGGAAATTTTGGAATTCGAACTCAATACTATAATAGGTCAGTTTTTCTTTAATCTCCGTTTCTGAAAGAGAGCCGAAAAGAAGATCATTATAAAATTTTTCTTTTAAATAGGGAAAGTTCTCTTCTATCTGTTCTTTAAGTTTTTTATACTCGTTTTTAAACAACTTTTCCTTTTCTATTTTTTTACGAATACGTAGAAGAACTTTCTGTATTTCATCTGTATTTATGGGTTTTAATAAAAAATCTGTAACACCTATTTTGATACTTTCTTTGGCATATTCAAACTCATCATGACCGGTTAGAATTATTATTTTTATCTGAGGATATTTCTCCAGTACCCTTCTGCTGAATTCCATACCATCTATTATTGGCATACAGATATCAACAAAAATAATATCAGGATGAAACTCTTCTACCATGTCAAGTGCTTCCATTGTTCCGGATGCCTCTGCAGCAATAGTCATTCCCATTTCATTCCAATTAATAGAACGCTTTAATAATTCCCGTACAAGGTGCTCATCATCCAGAATCATTACCAAAAACAATTTATCCTTCATATAGGTTTTCCTCTGCAGCTGGTATAGTAATAACAATCTCTGTACCAGAACCTTTTTTACTATTCAATAAAAAGACATCTTTTCTCCCGCAAAATATTTGCAGCCGATGTACAGTTCCTGCTATACCGAAACTTACAGATTCATCATTTCTATTGATTCCCTTTCTCAGATTTGAAGTTTTTTCATTACTCATACCTATTCCGTCATCCTTAACCATAAGTTTAATAAATGAACCTTCTTTCCATGTTTTTATCAGAATTTTACCTGGTTCTCCTTTTGGCTTGATTCCATGATAAAGAGCGTTTTCAACAAATGGCTGGAGTACCAGTTTTAAGATCTTGAACTTATGCAGGTTTTCATCAATATCATAAATCACAGAAAAAACTTTTTCATATCTGAGTTTCAATATATCCAGATAATTTTTTACTGTCTCAATTTCTTCTTTAATTGTAATAATTTCTTTTCCTCTGCTTAAGCTTATACGGTAATAGCTTCCCAGGGCTGTCATAATTTTATATACATCATCATTCCTCCCCATTAGAGCAAGGGAGCTGATAGAATCAAATGTATTGTATAAAAAGTGTGGTTTTATTTGAGCTTGCAGGATTTCCATTTCCGCCTTTCTCTTAATTTTTTCCTCTTCAATTACCCTGTTAACAAGAGTATGGATCTCTTCAATCATTAGATTGTAACCATCTCGTAGGCGGATAAATTCATTTATGGATGTCTCAAACTCAACCTTATTCAATGTTCCACTACCTATGTCTTTCATAGATGCAACAAGTGTATTGATCGGCCTGGTAACCATTCCTGTAATAATCACAGAGCCAATAAGAATAAGAGCTGCAATAACAATTATGACAACAGAGGTTACCACCATAAAAATTCTTGATTCCTGTTTTACCTCTCCAAAAGAGATAATACTTATGATTTTCCAGTTGTATCCTTCAATTTTTAGATAGGAATACAGCTGTTTATCCTTTTCAAAATTAACAAAAAAGGAATTTTTTGTTCCGACTTTTTCCAGTAGTTCAGCTATTCGATTGGTATTTATGTCTGACGAATGAATTATACTGTTATTGTTTTCATCAAGCAGGATTATTTCCGTTTCATAATTCTTTGCGATTTCTGAATATGCCTTTATAAAAAGTTTTTCAGAAATATTGATAATTACTGCTCCTATAGGAATCTGATTATCAATGTTATTGATAATTCTAATATTGGAAATGAAATTTTCTTTTAATGGCTGTGAAAACGAATCACCTCCATTTAGTACAAAATACGATCCTCCATTCAATTCTGATGCTTTCTTCCACCATTTGGATTTTTTATCTGAATTGAAGTATTGAAAATGATTTGGGAATTTATCTATGTAAAATCGATTGCCCTCATTATCCACCAGGTAGAGAGAGGATATCTCAGAAAAACTGCCCATTACTGTTTCCATAAATTCTGAGACTCTTCGCCTATCTTCTACATTTATATAATCTCCCCTTGATTTAAGCACAGTACGTACATCAGGATTTGAAAGAATCATCTTTGAATAATTGTTAACAAGAAGAAAAAGTGAGCGAACATTTGAACTGATAGAATGGAGAGTCTGCATGGAAACAGAGCTGACTTTCTTCAGCATTATGTCAGAATAGATTTTTTGATAAAGTATGCTGCTGATACTTAGAGAAGCTATAAGAAGCATACAGTAGAAGAAAGTAATCCTGCCGCCTATACTAATATTTCGAATTCTTTCAATGATATTTGTTAACATTTTCACCATAATCTCCAAATTATTGTAGGGAATGGATTATAAAATCTTTGTTAAAATTCTCTGTTTCATTTTAGATTTCAGTAGTGTTTCCCATGACCAAATTAGAATACCTGAAGAAGGAAATTTTAAAGCCTCCTTCATATCTTTCTCAAACCTTTTATTGCTGACAATGCCTTCGTCATATGCTTCATTAACCTGAATGCTGGGAATAACAGAGGTAATGGAATTCTTGGAGTGAGAGTTTACAACAATGTTAATCCATTCAGACTCTCTTCTACAAATTGAAGCATAGCACATCGGCGAAAGAAAATCGGTAAAAGCAGACAATTTATGGATATCCTGTCCTGCAATTGATTCAATTCCTCCTTCATAATCATGCGGCAGCCATGGAAGAACATGAATACCTGTTTTTATCTTAGGATTAATTTCCTTTGCTTTTATAATTAGCCTTTCTGCAGCACTGGTAATTGTTTTATTTTTCCATTTTGTCCATTCTTTTCTTCTATTGTTAAGAATCCAGTTGGCGAACTCAGATGGTCTCTTTAAGTGCGATGGTAAAGATACCTTTTTTCGAAATGAGTTAATACAACATAAATCAAAACAGCCATGGGAGATATTGTCGAAAATCGTATCAGGATTTGTCATTTCCCAAAAGACAAAAAAACGGATAAAGTCCAGAGTAATCCCTGTAGGATTATATTCCAGAATTGTACGG
>DAOWEB010000219.1 GCA_030638735.1 Spirochaetaceae bacterium | reverse complement strand
GGCGAAGGATCCCCGACTAACCCCTTTGATGCCATTGGCCTTGAAGCATTTATGAATATTTCAGAGAAAATATCAGATTCTAAAACAGAATAAGAAGTTAAGGATATAATTTTGGTAATACCTGTACTGGTAAAAATTCTTGTTTCACTAAGTATTATTCTTATTGTTAACAAATTGATCAAAAATCTTGCTGTCTCCATTCTTGCAGGAACAGCCACCCTGGCAATTTGGTCAGGTCATTCTATTTCTACAATAGGATTAATTGCCTGGACAGAATTTTACAGTATAGATAATGCCATGCTGTCTACAATTATTTTTCTTGTTATCTGGCTATCATCCCAGATGGCAAAAGCCGGTATTATGGGAGATCTTGTTAATACAATTAAAGCAAAACTTTCTTTAAAGGGAGCTATTGCAGTCCTACCGGCAATTATAGGCCTTCTTCCAATGCCTGGCGGAGCAATTTTCTCTGCACCTTTAGTAGATGATTGTGATGAGAATTCCATAATTGATCCTGTTTTAAAAACAAAAATAAATTACTGGTTCAGACATATATGGGAATATACATGGCCGCTTTATCCAGGATTAATTTTAACTTCAAATATTGTTGACCTGCCAATCTGGCAGCTCTTTCTATTGGGATTACCAATGACTGCAGCTGCTGTAGTTACAGGGTATTTTTTCCTTCTTCGAAAAGTAAAGAATCAGGAAATAATTAGAAAAAAATCTGAAAAAGGATTATTTAAACTAATTTCACCAATAGTAGTTGTAATTGTTGTTTATATAATAGTATTGGTTTTCTTTCCTAAAATTTCACAAATTAGTAAATATTTACCTATGAGTATAGGTTTGTTAAGTGCTATGATTCTTCTTCAATTCGAAAGACCAATATCCTTACAGAATTGGAAAGATATAATAATTAATAAAAAACCTCTAATTATGGTTTTAATAGTTGTTCTTGTTAGTATATATGGGGCATTTATTGAAGCAAAAATGCCAAATGGTACACTTCTGATGGATCAAATGCGAATAGAACTTGATAATCTTGGTATTCCAATTATTGCATTAATTATGATAATACCCTTTGTCAGCGGACTTACTACAGGAATAACAGTTGGTTTTGCAGGAGCATCAATCCCAATTGCTATTTCACTCCTTGGTTCAGATCCGGCATTCTATCAGCTGTTATCTACTGTTTCTCTGGCGTTCTCTTTTGGATTTATGGGAGTAATGATGTCACCTGTTCATATATGTCTCATTGTTACTAATGAACACTTTAAAACAAGCCTTGCAAAGAGTTTAACCTCCCTGCTGCCATTAATAGTTTCGATGCTGGTGTTTGCACTGATATATTCTCAAATTATTATAAAAGCTATATTTTCATAAAAAGGACTTTATAAATGAGTAAAACTGAAACAAATAATTCTTCTATTGACTCAGAAGATCTAAAAGGTAAAAAAGAAGAAATTTTAAAAGAGATTCAGGAGTACAATAAAGAACGTGATGAAATAAAGAATATGCTTGGCAAAATAGGGGGAAAATCCTATTCAAAATCAGATGCCGTAATTAATGGGGTGTTTCTATCACTAATAAGTATCTTCTTTGTCCTTGAAATAACAACTCACTGGCTGCCCTCTTTTATTTCCCTGGAAATCAGTGTTCTCCTGGTTTCCATAAAAATTGTATGGATGATCCATTCCCAGCATAAATTCAATCATTTTCAATTCTGGATACTTAATTCAATTGAATACAGAATGAATCAGATAACAAGTAAAATGAAAAAAATTGAAAAGGATATTTCTTCATTAGAGAAAAATTTATCAAAAAAATAGTCAAAATGAGAATTACATCTATTGAAAAATTGTGATAAATATACTATTTTCTTTTTTGTATCTATCGTCCCTACCTTAACAATCAAACAACAGATATAGAACAGAATGGATAATCGGGAAAAAAAATGGCAAAGGGAATTCACATTAATTGTGTGAATATAGCAAAAATAGCCTTAAACTGGCTTAATACAAATTCATCTTACTCAACAAAACCTGTCAGGATAACTATTGATGGAGTTACTCCTGGTACATATATGATAAATGTTTTATTAATAAACAGCAAAGAAATCTTTATTCAGGAAATTATTTCCTCTACTCTAAGAGGTCAGGTTGTTCTTAGAAGCTGGAATATAAAAAAATCATCAATATGGAAAATTTCGAGTCTGGAAAAATATAATATACCGGTAATGTTTAAAGATATTAAAACTGAAAGCGATGATTTTATTGAAAGAATTGGAGTTATTCTGGCAATTCAGGCAAGCAGAGGAGCATATTATTCTGAAATTCTTGAACAATCTGATAAGATTCTAAATGTATTGCTTCCTTCTGATCCCATTGTAGATAAAGGAAGTATTCTAAATAGAATGAATATGGTACTTTCCAGATATACTGCAATTGTTATAACATCGACCGTTGCAACAGGTGTAATTATTTTGAGTCTTATTTACATGTTTAATATAGACAGGTTCCAAAGAACTATGGAATCTTCAATTGAAGAATATTCAAGTCAGGTAGATCTTAAAGTTGATGATTTTTTTGCAAATACAGAAGATGAAATTTCAACTTTAGTTAATGATATAAAAAGTAATCAGAAAAATTTCGAATTTGACAGACATAATTCTTACTTGAATGTAATCCGCATGTCAGAAGAACTTACAAGATATCTACCTGCAAGAAAAGAATCTTATAAACTAATTGCAGGAAATATTGAAACAGCTGCAACTTACAGCGAAGTCATCTATGAAATATCCAGACTGCCTACCGAGGAGTACCAGGCAAGAATATTCCTGGCTACAAATAGAAACTCTGTAATTCCTCTTACCAGATGGCATCCTGTTTTTTCAGATATGATGTATCCGGTAAAGATATCAGATGAGCAGAACGATGGAAAAGGCTTCAGAGTTACTGACGGATATATGACAGAAAGGGAAAATCCATTTGGAAGTGGCGGAGCAACACCACATTATGCAATTGATATTATTAATGTAAGTAATATCTCCTATGTGGATCATGCCGGGAAAATAATAAGGCAGGGTAATCCTCCAGGTGATATTGTTTCTGTTTATTCAGGATCTGTTATTGATAAGGGATTTGATGACAGATACGGAAATTATATAACTCTTAAACATGCACTTACAGAAGAACTCAGTTCACTCTATCCTGATGCAATAGCATGGGCAACATTTTATGCTCATATGGAATCAGATTCTTTTTTGTCTATAGGTAAATTTGTTAAAGAAAACCAGAAGCTTGGGAATATTGGTAACACTGGATTTTCCACAGGTCCTCATTTACACTTTGAAGTAAGAATTTATGAAAAAAATGGTATTTTTTATGATGAAATTGGCAGATACAATAAAATAAATCCTTTCCCTGCGAAATCGTAATCACATAATCTGATACATATAAATCTTCTCTGTACGGGCAAGGTTCCCTTGCCCTGGTAGTGATGGGCAGGGGAACCCTGCCCCAACAGCTATAGATCCAGAACAGATTTATCGTAATCCTCCGGAGCTACAAACCCTAAGAGCTCTATACAGGTAGCAGCCAGCGCACTAATCCCCAGCCCCTCTTTAAGGGTAGACTTATACTCCCCATGCCCTTTAGGATCATAAATAATACAGGGAACAGGATTGAGTGAATGAGAGGTCTTTGCCTTGGGGGAACCATCTTCTTTATAAACAACCTCACCTGTTTTTTTATTATGTTCAAACATATCATCCGAGTTTCCATGATCTGCACTGATAACCATTATTCCACCAGCAGATTCCACAGCCTTTTTTATTCTTCCAATGCTTAGATCAAGAGCTTCCAATGAGCATATAACAGCTTCATAATTACCTGTGTGGCCAACCATATCGCCATTGGGGAAATTTAGTTTTAGAAAATCGTATTCTCCACCTTTTATGGTTTCAATTACATTATCTGATATCTCTGCACACTTCATCCAGGGTCTCTGCTCAAAGGGGAGAATGTCAGAACGTATCTCTACATAAGTTTCCAATTCTTCGCTGAATTTTCCACTTTTATTTCCATTGAAAAAGTACGTTATATGCCCGAACTTTTGGGTCTCACTTATCGAATATTGTTTTACACCACTGGCTGTAAGATATTCACACATAGTTCTGTCTATAGATGGAGGGGTAACAAGATACTGATCTGGTACATGGAGATCACCGTCATATTCCATCATTCCGGCATATTCAACTGAAGGAATTCTTTTTCGGTCAAATTTATCAAAAGTATCACCTTCCTCAAAGGTTTTGGTAATCTCTAACGCACGGTCACCTCTAAAATTAAACAGAATAAAACTATCACCGTCTTCAACAGTTCCTATGGGACCATCTGCATCTGTTATTACAAATGGAGGGATATCCTGATCGATAGCCTCTGTTTCATTTCTTAATGTTTCGATTGCCTCATGGGCAGATTTAAAAGAGCGCCCTTCTCCAAGAATATGAGTTTCCCATCCCTTTTTAACCATGTTCCAGTCGGCATTATATCTGTCCATTGTAATAACCATTCGACCTCCGCCAGAACCTATGGCAGCATCAAAACTATCAGTATTTATCCCGGAAAGAAATTCTTCAAAGGGATCAAAAAAATCAAAAGCCGAAGTCTCACCTACGTCTCTGCCATCAAGAAGGGTGTGAATTCTTACACGTTTTATCCCATCTTCCTTTGCTCTTATAATCATAGCTTTCAAATGATCTATATGAGAGTGAACATTTCCATCAGAGAGTAATCCAAGTAAATGAAATGTACTGTTTTTTGTTTTTACATTATCAACAAGTTTGTTCCAAACTTCACCTTCAAACATCTTTCCGGTTTTAATTGAATTTGAAACAAGCTTTGCACCCTGATCAAAAACCCTGCCGCATCCTATAGCATTATGCCCTACTTCACTATTACCCATATCACTATCATCCGGCAGACCAACTGCTTTTCCATGGGCTTTTAGCGGAACCATAGGATTTTCTGCCATCAGTTTATCCAGAATCTCTGTATGGGCAGCAGCGAAACTATCCCCGTCTTTATATTTTCCAAACCCCACACCATCCATAATTACAAGAACTACAGGTCCTTTTCTTTTTTTAAACTTATTATTTACTTTTAATGGATCTACCATTTTCTTCTCCTTTATAACATCTGTATGCCGTTGTAGATACAGATTCTATCCCCATATTTGTGTGGGTAGGCGCGAGACCTACCCCTACATTGTACTTACCGTTGATTACTTATAGAATCTTTTGATAAACCAAATTTTTCTGTTTCTTCTTTGTTGCCAATTGGCTCCACATGAATAATTACATCATATATATTTTCTATTTGATTCTGAATACAATCATGAACCTTTTTTGAAATATCATGCCCTTCTGTAACTGTAATATTACCGTCTACTTCTATATCCATATCAATCACATACATTGTATTGATTTTTCTTATCCTGGTACGATGGGGATTTTTAACTCCCTCTACACCGCAGGTTGCATTAAAAACTTTATTATAGATAGATTGATCAGCAAGACCATCCATAAGTTCCACACTTGTTTCTAAAAATATATCAAATGCAACTTTCATTATCCACACACTGACAAACAAAGCTGTAATTAAATCAACAATAGGCAAATTGAGTACAAATGTGAATATCAGCCCTATAAGAACACTTATGGAAATAAGAATATCATTCATCATATTCTTGGAATCTGCTAAAAGCATAGAACTGTTTACCTTTTTACCAGCTTTATACTTATAGAATGCCAGGAATGCTTTTCCAAAAATTGAAATAATTACAAAATAAATTGCAAAAAAATCAGGAATATTCCTTTCAGTAGTATCAAAAAGTTTTTGTATTGTAGTCAGAGCAAGTTGTGCCCCGGCAAAAAATATAATAAACGATAAAGCTTTTGTGGCTACTGTCTCGGCTCTTCCATGACCATAGGGATGCCCCTCATCAGGAGGTCGATCCACAATTTTAGACGTAAACAGAGTAACCACGGATGTAACAATATCTGTTGCTGAATCTATTCCATCACCCAAAAGGGCAAAAGAACCGCTCAAAATTCCAGCTGTAATTTTTATAGCTGACAGAAAAGCATTACCTATAATACCAACCCAGGAAGCCTTTCGAATTACTGCAGTTCGATTACTTGTTATATTTTCAACCTTTGAATCTCCGGGCACTAAAACCTCCTGGTTTTACCTTTGAGCCAGACTCTTTCTGATTCTTCAAGAAGAGGACTAAGGGTTTTATAAACCTGATTATGATAGTTATTAACCCACTCTTTTTGTGTCTCTGTCAATAGATCACCATCAATAAGTTCCAGTTCCAATGGACACATAGACAGTGTTTCAAACTCGAGAAAATCCTCTGTTTGTCCAATTTCACTCTTTACAGCCAGAATTAAATTTTCAATTCGTATACCATATCTGTTTTCCAAATATATACCAGGTTCATTGGATGTAATCATTCCTTCCTCAATGGCAATATCTACTACCCCTGTATTTATTTTCTGGGGCCCCTCATGCACATTGAGAAAAAATCCCACACCATGCCCTGTTCCATGTCCATAATTTTTGCCTTCATCCCAAAGTGCTTTTCTTGCAAGAATATCCAGCTGAAAACCCTTTGTTCCAACAGGAAAAGTTACCGTTGCAAGATCAATGTGTCCTTTAAGAACAAGAGTATAATCATGAATTATTTCTGCCGAAACATCCCCGGATTTAAGTACCCGGGTAATATCTGTAGTACCATCCAGATACTGGCCTCCGGAATCCAGAAGAAGAACTCCAGGAGAACTAAGTGTATAGGCACTTTCCTCATTTGCAGAATAATGAATAATCGCTCCATGATCATTATACCCTGCCACAGTGGCAAAACTTAAGCCCATGAATCCATCCTGCATGCTTCGAAACTTGGCGAGCTTTGCTGCTGCACTTACCTCAGTCAAATAGCCTTTAGGCCAGATATCCTCCAGCCATATCAGAAACCTGACAAGGGCTGCTCCATCTTTTTTCATGGCATTTTTTATAGAGGATATCTCAACCTTATTCTTGACTGCCTTCATTCCAACAGTAATATCTTTCTCATAGACCTTTCCCCATCGATCTCCAAACAGCTTCTGAACGCCTATACTGGAAGTATCAGGGGCCAGATTTATTCTGCCTGGTGCAAGAGTTTCAATATGACTATCCAGATTTTCATAGAGTATTTCAATTATCCCCTGGCCCTCCAATAATTCTGAAAGTTCTGATGAGATTTGCTCTCTACTGATAAACAAATAACAAGACTCTCCGCCTATAAGCAAATAACTCATAAATAAAGGATTAAAACTTATATCATTGCCCCGCAAATTGAGTGTCCATGCAATATCAGATAGTGATGAAACCAGATACCATGAGAGCCTCTTTTTATCCATCCAGGACCTTATCTCAGCAATTTTATCTTTACGTCCGCGGCCTGAATATTTCAGATCAAGTTGAAATACAGGTTGTGTGGGTAATCCCAGTCTCTCCTCCCAAATATCATCCAGCAGGTCCCCACTGCCCTTATAATTTATACCTGAACCCGCAAGTTCTGCTTCAAATTCTTCCCCCCGATCGATGGATGTAGTCCAGATATTACTCCCGACAGTCGATCCCGGTTTCAATTCTGCTGCAAGCCACTCAAGATATCCCGGGAAATCAGGTAAACTGGATTTAAATAAAGTTACTTCTGTATCAATTAATTCCGCTGCTGCCTGGAGATAGTAGCGGGAATCGGTCCATAGACCTGCCTTATCAGCGGTTACAACCACAATTCCTTGAGAACCTGTAAATCCTGTAATCCATTTTCGGGTTTCCCAGCGTTCTGCTGTATACTCGCTCTGATGAGGATCACTGCCGCTGATAATATAGGCATCCAGCCCCTTTTCTTTCATTATTTTTCTTAATTTATTTATTCGCTTATTAATCACTTTATTCTCCTCCATATTCATCCAGTCTTTTTTCATTTTTGATTTTAATGGGATTTATTACCCGAATCTCCTCCAAAATCAATGCTACAGCCGGACAAATTGTTGAATTCGTCAAAGTTATATCAAATAGTTTATACATATTTTTACTATCTGTATGGGGGTATTCTCTACAGGCCTTGGGTCTTACATCATATATAAGACAGTAATTATCACTACCAAGAAATGGACATGGCATGGTTTTAAAGACCCAGTCACCATCTTCATCACGTCGAAGGTAGTTAGCTTCAAATACTGCAGGTTTTATTCTTAAAGACTTTGATATTCTGGTAATATCCCTGTCTACAAGCATTGGTCCTGTTGTAATACAGCAATTGGCACAATCAAGACAATCAATCTTTTCAAATACTTTCTCATGATACTTTTGAAAAAGTGTATCAATATTCTTTTTCTTCAGATGTTTCAGCATCTTTTTATTAGCAGGGAGATCTATTTTTGCCTGTTCAAGCAAATCTTCATATTCTTTTTTCATAATAAATATCTAACCTTTTCTTTCTGTATTAAAAAAATAAATTTCACTCCAATTATAGTATCACACCTATGTTTGTCAATATTTCATGCCTATCTTAATAATAGTTAAAATAAGAATGGCTTTCATCGCTTGATTTTGTAAAAACTATGTTGTATTTCTAATACTAACCAAAGGAGTTATAAATGAATTTTCCCAGATCAGCAGGAGTTTTACTCCATCCCACATCTCTCCCTTCAGATTACTGTATAGGAGAACTGGGTTCAGAAGCCTATAACTTTATAGACCATCTTGTAAAATCCGGAATACGCCTTTGGCAGATACTTCCCTTAGGCCCGACAGGATATGGTAATTCTCCCTATGCAGCTTTATCAACTTTTGCAGGTAATCCATTCCTTATAAGTCTGGAAAAATTAAATACTGATGGTTATTTAAGTAACAAAGACCTGGCGACCTACCCCGGTTCTAATCCTGAAGAGGTAGATTACAACCTTGTAACAAGCTGGAAAGTTCCACTTTTAGAGAAAGCAGCAGAGAACTTCCTGGGAACAGCTTCAGCTAAAGTAAAAAAAGATTTTGACTATTTCTGCAGTGAAAATTCAGAATGGCTTAATGACTTTACCCTTTTTGTAGTAATAAAAGAACATTATGATAGCAAGGCAGAAAAAGAAAAAGTACAGGATTCCAGATGGAATTATTACTGGGATAGAAAAATTATACTTAAACAGAAAAAATCTGAAGCTGAGTGGACTCAAAAATATAAAGATAAAATTGAAATAAAAAAAGTTCTACAGTATTTCTTTTTTACACAATGGGACAATCTTAAAAAATATGCAAACAGTAAAGGTATAAGCATAATTGGTGATATCCCAATATACGTTGCTGCATGCAGTTCAGATCTTTGGAGTCATAAAAAGATGTTCTACCTGGATAAAAATGGACATCAAACCGTTGTTGCAGGTGTTCCTCCGGATTATTTTAGTTCAACCGGACAATTATGGGGTAATCCCATCTACAACTGGAAAGAACATGAAGCAGATGGTTTTTCATGGTGGATAAGTCGAATTCAGGGAATGTTAAAAATGGTGGATATTGTCAGAATTGATCATTTTATTGGACTTGAAGCCTACTGGGAAGTCCCTGCAGATGCTCCAACAGCAGAAACAGGAAAATGGGTCAAAGCTCCTGGAAGAAAAATGTTTGAGACATTAAAAGAAAAACTGGGGAATCTGCCTATTATAGCAGAGGATCTCGGTGTTCTGACAAAAGATGTTGAAGCATTAAGAGATGACTTTGAGTTTCCTGGTATGAAAATTCTTCAGTTTGCATTTACATTTGATAACAATGGGAATCAGGACAGTAAAAACATGTTTCTGCCATTTACTTATTCTTCAAACACAGTAGTTTATACAGGAACACATGATAATGACACAACAAGAGGATGGTATAATTCAATAAGCATCAGAGAAAAAGATCTTGTCCGGAGGTATTTTGCCAGATCTGATAATGATATTGTATGGGATCTAATAAGAGAAGCTCTCTCTTCTGTTTCCAACTATGCAATTATTCCTATGCAGGATATTCTGGATCTGGATACTGAATCCAGAATGAATACACCATCGACCCTGGAAGATTCAAACTGGTCATGGCGTATGGGAAAGAATGATATGGAGAAATTAGTAAGCTCCAGATTACATGAAATGATTAAGCTGTATGGAAGATAGAAAAAGAATTGTAGCCAATCACTATGAACCTCTGTTAAATAAATATTCCAGAGGATATGAAATTCTGGATTGGGAAAGCCTGGACAGCCAGATTAAAAGATTTGAAGTTCTTACGAATAATATAGAACTGTCTGGCAAAAAACTTCTGGATATTGGATGCGGTACAGGCGATCTCTTTGACTTTTTAAAAAACAGGGATCTGAATATAAATTACTACGGCATAGATATTCTTCCAAAAATGATTGAGAGAGCTTATAAAATTTATCCGGAAGGAAGATTTTTTACTGGTAATATTTTTAAAGAATCACCCTTTAGTAAAAAACAATTTGACATTATATTCTGTTCTGGTATTTTCAACCTCAATATGGGAGATAATGAGTCATTTTTAAAAGAAGCTCTGCCTGTATTTTTTGCTCATGCTAAAGAAAAAGTGGTTTTCAATCTACTCGATCCAGGTCACTTTGTGCCTACAAAAAAGTATTACTTTTTCAATCAAAAGGAAGTTCTTCATCTAATAAGAGAGTATACAGATAATGCAATTGCAGTAACCGGTTATATTCCCAATGATTTTACAATAATAGCGGAAGTAAAGAAGGGAGACCGGTAACCGGAGACGGGAGAAAGGAAGACTGGTTGCCATATATGATTTTAAATTCTTTTATTCTTCAGTCTCCCGTTTCCATTCTCCCGGAATTTAAAACAGCAGTCATTCTGACAGAACAACTGCTGTAAAGGAGAAAAAAAGAAATTATCTATTACTCGTCAATACCGTATTCTTTACCATAATTTTCTGCAATAAAATCTATATCTTTATCACCACGACCGGAAAGATTCATAAGAATTGTCTGGTCCTTTGGAAGGGTGGCTGCCAGCTTCATAACATAAGCAACTGCATGGGCACTTTCCAGAGCAGGAATTATACCCTCTTCTCTGGAGAGTTCAAAAAATGCATCAATTGCTTCTTTATCATTTATAGAAACATACTCTACCCTTTCAATATCTTTCAAATAGCTGTGTTCCGGACCAACACCAGGATAATCCAACCCACTGGCTACTGAATACACTGGAGCAGGATTCCCTTCATCATCCTGAAGAAGATAACAACGAAAACCATGAATTACACCAGGTTTTCCAAGGGTCATTGTTGCAGCATGATCACCAATCTTAAAACTTTTTCCAGCCGGTTCCGCACCAATCATTTTAACAGATTCATCATCCATAAAAGCTGTAAAAAGACCAAGTGCATTGGATCCACCACCTACACAGGCAACCAGATTATCAGGAAGACCACCAGGAGATAGTGCAAACTGTTCTTTTGCCTCTATTCCTACAACCGTCTGAAAGTCACGTACCATCATTGGAAATGGATGGGGACCTACTACCGAACCAATGGCATAAAACTGGGTTACAGGATCCTGTACATAAGCTGTAAAAGCTTCATCTACAGCTTCTTTTAAGGTTTTTAAACCGGATTTCACAGGAATAACCTTTGCTCCAAGAATCTTCATTCGTATTACATTTGGATGTTCCTTGACTATATCAACTTCACCCATATAGATATCACATTCAAGACCTAAAAGAGCTGCTGCTGTGGCCAGAGCTACACCATGCTGGCCTGCACCTGTTTCTGCAATTACTTTCTTTTTACCCATTTTTTTGGCAAGAAGAGCTTCCCCAAGACAATGGTTAATTTTATGAGCTCCTGTATGGTTAAGGTCCTCTCTTTTCATATAAATCTGAGCACCGCCAATCTTCTCTGATAAATTCTTAGCATAAAAAATTGGACTTGGACGTCCTACATAATCCTGATAAAGAGCTGTAATTTCTTTCTGGAAATCTGGATCGTTACGAATTCCTTCATAAGCTTCTGTGATTTCATTCATTACCTGCTGTAATTCGGGTGGTAAAAATACTCCACCATACTCTCCAAAATATCCCTCTTTATTAGGTGTTTTTACCATAGTGCTCATATAATCCTCCAGGTTTCTTTGCGTAGAAACGTTACTGTTAATAGAAACATATTGGAAATTGTTTTTTTTGTCAATAGGAAATTAAAAATTATTTATATTTGGGCGTTCCCCATCGTAGAGACGCGATTAATCGCGTCTCTACGATGGGTCATTCTTTTCAGGGATCCCGTCGGGTTTTTTCGTATGGAAGCCCACGCAGGGGCGACCCTACGAATAAACCCGACCGCTACGCGCCCTTCCAATCATTAACGTGTTGGGTAAGGTATATACAATAACCTAACTGCTGTTTCCCTGCTTTTCATACTGAAGTTTATACAAATTATAGTAGATCCCCTTTAAAGCCAGCAACTCTTTGTGAGTCCCCATCTCTTCCAGGTGGCCTT
>DAOWEB010000075.1 GCA_030638735.1 Spirochaetaceae bacterium | reverse complement strand
GACCATGATTTTTCATATACTTTTGTTAATTTAACCGTTGTTCCCATAGGGTCATAAACCCAGGTCTCGTAGAAAACAACTTCTGCCCCTACTGCTTTAGCCTCATTAGCCAATGTCTGTGCATTTTTTAGAAATTTTTCAGGATATTCAACCGGATCTTCAATTGATCCCTGAATTACTACAATATTAAACTTACCGGTTCTGATAATATCCAAAGTATCTGAATATTCAGGCGATATGTGGTGTGAGAGGCCTACTGCACTTTCTGTACTCGCTTCAGTATCTATTTCTGGTTCAGCTCCTAAATCCTTGGCCAGAGCTTCCACTTGTAATGGAAAATCCCAGAAGCTTGTTAGTTGATTCCCCACAAATAAAACCCTAAGTGGCTTACTGACGCTTGAACTTTCAAGCTGTCCTTCTCCAACAGATTGACAGGAAAAAATTAAGAGAATGAAGAGTGACACTAATACCGACAAAAAAATAATCTTCTTACTGTAAATCATAGTTAAACCTCCCTGGTTTTTATATCTTTTCATACTACTACCAGATAATTATTGGAGTGGAAGTAAATGCAAGATCTCAGGTGAATATTGTTGAGCTTTAACCTTTCATTTTATTAGAGTTACATTTGATGATCATGGTATCAGAGACCAGGGGAGTGGCAGGATTTTTCAGAATCAGAACACCCCTTATGCTTAAGGCGGCTTTGTTCATGTCTTGCTCCAGTATTTTACCGAATAGACTTTATTAGTTAGTATTATAGCATAGTATTTCATATCGTGCAGAAGAAACAGAAACAGCTTTTTGCGCTGTACCACATTTTGAATGTAAAAGTCAGCTCTTCTCTAAAATATGTAACTCTAACTGGCGCAAAAAGCCAAAAACAAGCCGATTTCATAGACATCGCAAAAGCCTCAGAAAGTTGTGTGGACAGTTAAGAGATATACAGTAATGAGAAACCTAAATACTAAACTTCAAAGTACTCTTTGTCCCAATATGATTATCAATTTTAAAACTTCCATTTAACTGCTCTGTGAGCAGTTTAATAAGCATCAGACCAAAACCGTTCTCTGTATCAATATCAAACTCTTCAGGTAATCCAATTCCGTTGTCCTGTACTGTAAGAGATACATTCCCCTGCTTCTCTTTAACAATAATCTTTATTAAACCTGATGTTTTACCAATAAATGCATATTTCATTATATTTGTAAGAAGCTCATTTATAATAATCCCAACAGGAACCAGTCGTTTTGGATCAAGCCCGAAATCATCAATTTGTTTTTCTACAGTGATTTCAATACTTTCAGAAAACATATTGATAATATCATCGATCAGATTAGTAAGATATTCCCTGACTGAAGTAACCTTATAATTATCAGTGATTATTAGTTTTTCGTAGAGAACATGCATACTGTTAACACGTCCAATTGCATCCTGCAGAGCTGACTGCACTTCTGGATTAGTTGCCGATTGAGCCTGGAGGGTTAAAAGGCTTCCCACAGAGGCAAGATTATTTTTTATTCTATGATGAACTTCTTTAAGAATAATCTCTTTTTCCAATAACTGGTGATTTAGCTTATTCTCTGCAATTTTACGATCAGTAATATCATGAATAAGTGAGTAGAGTAGTTTTTGTTTTTTTATATTTATAAGTCCCGTATACACTTCAACATCACGAATTTCATCGGAAGCCATGCGATGCCTGAAGAAAAAATGGTTTTGTTTTTCTTTAAGGACAAGTTTTATTGAAGAATATAGTTCTTTGGGTTTCATTACATTAATATCGGTTATTTTTTTTGAAATGATCTCTTCATATGTCCATCCATAATATCGACATGCAGCTGAATTGGCGTCTGCAATTTTAGCAGTATCCGGATCTATAAGCAGTATTACTGCATGGTTTTTTTGAAAGATGGATTTATATCTCAACTCGCTCAGGCGAAGTTTTTCCTCAACTTCCATTTGATTCGTGATATCAGTAATAATCCCTTCATAATGGGTAATTATCCCACGTGAATTTCTGCGGATGTACGTCGTATCAGATACCCATTTAGTTACTTTGTTTTTAGTAATAATTCTGTATGGCTCATGAGGAAAAGATTTTACTCCTTCTTTTTGGCTGAAACTATTTACTTCTTCAGCAACTCTTTTAAAATCACTAATGTGAATGATGTTACTATAAAATATTTTCTCTTCCATAAATTCCTGTGATGTATATCCAAATAGTTTTTCAACATTCTTGGTAACAAATTCAACAGGCCAGTTTTTCTTATTTTTCCATAGAAAAGCCACTATGGGGCTGCGATTTATAATAGAATTGGCTTCAGATAGTGATCTTTCCATTTCCTTTCGTTTAGTAATGTTTTCATATGTTCCCAGCATACCATATATTAAACCTTCATCATTTCGAAGTGGGATTTTTGACGTATTAACCCAGTTAAATTTACTTTCCGGAGTAGGTACAAGTTCTTCATAATTAATTTTCGGTTGACCGCTTTTAATAACATTTCTATCATCCTTTCGATACAATTCAGCCCGTTCAGCCCATCCCATATTATAATCAGTATTACCAATAACTTCTTCCGGTGTACTTCTACCTGCATCCTGAGCAAAAAGCTTATTACATCCCAAATAGACTCCGTCAAGGTCTTTCCAGAATACTCTGACCGGAATGGTATTTAACACATCATTCAGCATATTAGTTGACTCTTTTAATTCATCTTCTACTTTTTTGCGATAGGTTATATCCTGTACTGTCCCAACCGAACGAATGGGTTTTCCTTTTTCATCATAATATGTTTCACAGCATTCATTTACAATTTTTCCCAACCCGTTTTTTAACAAGAGGCGGTGATTGATATTGTAGGGAGTTTTATTTTTAACTGATTTTGTATAGGCATCGTTTACAAAATCTCTGTCATCAGGATGAATAGTTTTAAGGAATGCTTCAAAATCAGCACTAAATTGCTTTGGATTAATATCGAATATTCTATAAATTTCATTGGACCAATAGAGTTTACCAGTTATAAGATCTAAATCCCAGTTTCCAATTTTTGCAAGGCACTGTGCTTCTTTTAATTTTGTTTCGCTGTCCTTCAGTTCTTTCTGAATTTTATACTCTTCTGTTACATTTCTGAACACCAGAACTACACCTGTAATTTCACCTTCATTATCTATAATAGGGGAGGCAGAGTCTGCAATCTGATATTCCCTGCCATCTTTGGCAATTAGTACTGTATGGTTTGCAAGGCCAACGATATTACCATCTTCGAGAACTTTATTTACAGGATTCTGAACTGGTTTTCGTGTTTCTGTATTTACAATTTTAAATATATCAGTAAGGGGCATACCATAAGCCCTTTCAACATTCCACCCGGTAAGCTTTTCTGCAACAGGATTTATCTTTGTGACAATTCCTTTAGTATCGGTGGCAATAACGGCATCACCAATAGAATTAAGAGTAGTACTCAGGTTCTGCCTGTGTGCCTCTGATTTTCTGTTAGCATCAAACAGCTTAAATGCCATCTTAATTGATGCATCACATACTGTAATAGATGATCCTTTAACGACATAGCCATAGGAGGTTATTTTTTCAGTTTTTTCTACAACCTCCGGTTCAGTGTGGCTGGACAGGAAAACAATAGGAAGATTCCTGTTTTTTAAAATAATTTCAGCTGCTTCAGTACCATCAATTCCTTTACCTAAATCTATATCCATTAGAATAAGATCAATATCTTTTTTACCTTTGGATATATCAATGGCTTTCTCCCCTGTGTTAACTGTTAGTACACTGTAGCCATACTTTTCAAGTTCTATTTGTTTTCCCAAAGCTATTAGTATTTCATCTTCAACAAGAAGTAATCTTTTTTTATAATCAACTTTCATACTTAAACTTCCTAAACACAATTTTAAAATAATATTTACATATATTTCTATGATATTATTATTTAAGCAGATGTCAACTAAATTATAATATAAAATAGTTTTTGTGTGGATCAGGATAGATCTTTGGACTGTTTGTACTCAGTTACATCATGGAAAATTCTCAGCTTTGAAATAGTACCATCTCCATTAACTATTGGTGCATCAAATAACTCGTAGTCCCTGTTATTTTTAAAAGAATGCCATTTTAATTGATGCATCAAGGACAGTAATGCCTGAGTTCTTTACTATGTAGCCATAAGAGGTAATCTTTTCGGTCTTTTTAACAATTTCAGGTTCCGTATGACTCGATAGGAAAACAACAGGTATATTCCGTTCCTTTAGAATCAATTCGGCTGCCTCTGTTCCGTCAATACCACGCCCTAAATCTATATCCATTAGAATCAGGTCAATATTATCATTCTCCCTGGATATTTTAATGGCTTTCTCACCAGTATTGATTGTAAGTACATTATAATCATATTTTTCAAGATTTCTTTGTTTTGCAAGAGCTATAAGCGCTTCATCTTCAACAAGAAGTATTGTCTTTTTATAATCACCTTTCATAGGGGAATTCCAGAGTACATCTTGTTCCGTTTTTATTTTCAATAATAAAATTACCTTTTAACTGTTCGCAAAGCATTCTAATAAGCATAAGTCCAAAACCTTCCTGTATATCAAGATCAAATCCTTCTGGTAGTCCCTTCCCGTTGTCCTGAATAATAAGAATTATATTTTTCTGATTTTCTTTTACTATAATCTCTATTGACCCTGAGGTTCTGTCAGAAAATGCATACTTCATTATATTCGTAAGCAGTTCATTAACAATAATTCCGACAGGAACCAGTAATTTCGGATCAAGTTGAAAATCATCAATTTGTTTATCTACTGCAATATCGATATTGTCTAAAAATAGATTGACTATATCAGTAATAAGATTATCAAGATATTCCTTTACAGAAGTAGTCTGGAAATTATCAGAAAGTAATAACTTTTCATATAGTACCTGCATACTGTCAACTCGTCCAATTGCGTCATTTAATGCAGATTGTACTTCAATGGTACTGGTTGATTGAGCTTGTAGGGAAAGAAGGCTTACAATAGATGCAAAATTATTTTTTATTCTATGGTGAACTTCTTTGAGTATGGTTTCTTTTTCTTTCAGCTGATATTTTATCTCTTTTTCTGCAGCTTTTCGGAGTTCTATTTCCCTGACCAGTTCATCCCTGGATGTTAGTGTCTTTTCCAGATTTTCTGCCATAGAGTTAACTGATTGGGACAAATCTCCAATCTCATCTTTGGTTGTAATTTTTGCTCTTGCATGGAGATCCCCTTCTCCAATTTTCTTAGCGATGATTGATAGTTTTACAAGGGGTCCTGCAATCCATCTGGCAAAAAACAAAGCCAATAAAGAAGTTATTGCCAAAAATATAAGTTCTGCAATTATTAATAGTTTGTTCATTCTTGCTGCATCATGAATGGCAGTCTCTTTATCCAGAGTGACAACAATATGCCACGCCTCACCTTCATTCCCTTGTATATGATCAAGTGATTCATATTTTCCGCCGAATCCTGTTTTTTCCGAACCGAGGGTGCTTTGGATTGGAGAAAAAGAAACAAGACACTCTTTCCCATTGGACTCAATTATTTCAGCACCAATTTCTTTTGTCTGGAGATATTTTACTATATCTTCAGATAAACTGTTTGAAAGAGGTACTTCTCCTGCTTCAGCTACTATCAGGCCATTTGATCTGACAATCTGAATTTTTCCAGGGTGTCGGGAACTATAATTATCTATCACATCCGTCAAAGGTCCATCCAGGTTTAAATTACTTTTTATAATTCCAATAATTTCACCTTTATCTATAATGGGTACAACAATTCCAAGGACATAACCTTCAACGCTGGTATCAAAACCACGATCATCAATAAATACTCTTCCTTTTCCATTAGAATAGCTTGCTTTCCACCAGTATTTATGGGCATGAGCAAGGGTTGTAAGTTTACCGGTAGATGCAATCATGGCCCCGTATCGATTAGTAAGAAATAACTCACCATACATTTTCGGGAAATTAATCTGCTGTAAACCGAGAAACTTCGCTGCCGGATTTTTTATATATTCCTGAATGAAAGGATCTCTTATCTCTTCTGCTTCTATCCATTTGTTATTGAGTGTATCGATTTTACTTCTGATCTCCTTTGGCGGAAGTTCTTCAAATTCTTTATTGCTGTTTCTAAGGGCATCCATAATAACGGGGGCACTTGAAAATGATACTGTCGTTATAATATCTGCCATTATATGTGTATCCATATGGTGTGATATTTCTTTAGCAATATTTTCTATATTCTGTAGTTCTTTTTGTATGACAATCTGTTGATTAAGATTTGAATAAACAATAGTGATAAATAATAGGATAACAATACCCAAAAGTATCATTATTCCAGTGGTTTTGTACTGTAATTTCATCGGATATGTCCATATTCATCCAAAGTATCAGAACCTCTCTATTTTCTATAAATAGTCTATTACTAATGATAGTTTATAAACAGGCACATTGCAAGTTTTAAAACAAATATTGTTTTGTAGTATATAATGTGTTTTCCAGTTGCTGTCCGTTTATGGAGAATTTATATTAAACTTCAGAATACTAAGTGTTCCATTATTGTTCTGAATAGTAAAAGTCCCTCCAAGCTGCTCGCTAAGAATCCTGACCAGCATCAAACCGAAACTGGTTTGTTGATGCAGGTCAAACTCTTTTGGAAGTCCAATTCCATTATCCTGTATGGTAAGGGTTACATTCCCGGAAATCTCTTTGACTGTAATTTCTATTAAACCTGACTCTCTCCCTGTAAAAGCGTATTTCATAACATTGGTAAGAATTTCATTAACAATAATTCCCACCGGAACCAATAGTTTTGGATCCAGTTGAAAGTCATCAAGATTTTTTTTCACCGTAATATAAATTGCTTCTGAAAATAGATTTAAAATATCATCAATAAGATTATTCAGATATTCTTTAACAGAGGTAACATGATAATCTTCTGTAATAAGCAGTTTTTCATAGAGTACCTGCATACTTCTTACTCTGCCAATGGCATCCTGTAATGCAGAGATTGCTTCTGGATTTGTAGTTTTCTGTATCTGTAAAGAAAGAAGACTTCCAATTGAGGTGAAATTATTTTTAATTCTATGGTGAACTTCTTTGAGAATAATTTCTTTTTCAGCTAATTGATGTTTTACTTCATTTTCAGCTTTTTTTATTTCAGTTATATCATGGGCAAGCCCTTCTACGGAAATTACTTTCCCCTTTGCATCAAATACAGGAGTTTCACTAATTTCCTGTATGCGGATACTTCCATCTTTGTGATAAACTTCAACTAAATAAGGTCTTTGCTTCATTCCTTCAATACTCTTTTTTGTATGTTTAATTGCAATATCATTTATAGGACTATCAGTGAAGTATTTTGAATAATGATCCATAAAATCCTTTTTACTGTACCCCAGCATTGAAGTTACTGATGGACTAATGTATGTCATTATTCCTGCTGTATCATGGGTATAAAAGAAATAATCGTCACTTAGGTTTTCTACAAGTCGACGATATTTTCCTTCACTTTTAATTAGTTCTAAATCAGCTTTCTTTGAATCGGTAATATCAATATATGAAAAAATGCCCAGTTCACCATTATCAATATTTAGAATAGAACCACTTGCAAGAAGATTTTTTATTTCTCCTGTTGTACTGATAATATCGAAAGGAATATTTGTAATTTTTTTTCTTTCTACTAAGTCATCTATAATTTTTTGTCTTTTTAAAGGATCTGCTGAGATATTATTTGTATATATATTCCCTTTTAGGAATTCTTTTTTTTCTATTCCAAAAAGTTTTATACAACTTTCATTCATTTCAACTCTCTGGCCGGTTTTAATATTTAATATCTGCATTGCAGCAGGGTGGTTAAAAAAAGCCTTGGAAAATTTCTCTTCATTGATTGTTATATGATCATGAGCCAGGAAAAGTTTGAATGCCATTTTTATTGATGCAATAAGTACTGTTATACTTGAACTTTTTACAACATAACCATAGGAGGTAATTTTTTCAGTTTTATCAACTATTTCAGGTTCTGTATGACTGGATAAAAATAGAACTGGAATTTCTCTCTCTTCTAATATCAGCTCAGCTGCTTTTGTTCCATCAATACCACTGCCTAAATCAATGTCCATAAGAATTAAATCGATATTTATGTTTCCTTTGCAAATATCAACTGCTTTTTCACCAGTATTTACAACTAATGCATTGTAGCCATATTTTTTAAGATTTCTTTCCGTAGACATTGCCAGAACAGCTTCATCTTCAACAAGAAGTAATGTTTTTTTAGTATCCGATACCATGGCTGGTTTTCCTCTGCATTAAGAATATATGTTCTGGAGATATTTAGCAAATTAATTGTTAATAATTTTATGTTGGTATACATAATACAGATATATACTATAGTTATTCTATGGCAGTAAGCGAATACGATTCTATGGCATCATACTACGACAGAATTCTTGAACCGATTCTTTGGAAAATGAGAAGAAAAATTATTAAAATTAGCCAGGTTAAAACTGGAATGAAGGTTCTTGAGATTGCCTGCGGTACAGGAACCCAGGCTGTCCGGTTTAAGAAGGCAGGTGCTGAGTACACAGGAGTAGATCTTTCTCCTGCTATGCTGGCTGTAGCGGATAAACGAAATTTAAAATGTCTCAATGCAGATGGAACAGAGCTCCCTTTGGAAAATAATTCTTTTGATCTTTCTACAATTACACTGGCTCTTCATGAGGTAGATCCTGAAATTAGTAAACAATTAGTATTTGAGATGCTTCGGGTAACTAAATCAGATGGTTATCTTGTTATTGTAGATTATACAAAAAGTAATAAAAAAAGTATTTATCGAAAAATTGGAAACAGGTCCATCCATTATATAGAGAAGCTGGTCGGTGGGAGCCACTACCGGAATTACAAAAAATTTATGAAATTTGGAGGGCTTATTGCCTTCCTTAAACCTTTTGAACTTGAAATTATAGAAGAAAAACTGATATTCGGTGGTAATATTGGAATAATTAAACTGAGATCAAAATAATCAAAGTACATATATCCTTTTTTAATACCTCTTCACTAAAAGTTCATAATATATTTACACTTTTATATTATCTTGTATTCATAGTAAACTATAAGCGCTCCTTTTGGAGAATGATGTTTCGGTTATTGAGTGTTTTGCCTCGGCAAAATGTATCGAAATAACCGATGAGGAAGTGATTAATGGCAAAAATACTAGTAGTAGATGACGAAGCTAAAATCTTAAAAATGGTAAGTGATTATCTGGAAGCTGTTGGATTTGAAGTTACAGGGGCTCCTGATGGTATTACTGCATTAAAAAAATATAGAGAATTTGATTTTGATTTAATAGTACTCGATTTTATGATGCCGGGATTAGATGGAATTGATGTTATCAGGCGTATACGGGAAGAGTCCTCAATTCCAATTGTAATGTTAACAGCCAGGGCAGAAGAAAATGATAAACTTATGGGCCTGGAAATTGGTGCAGATGATTATATTGTAAAACCATTTAGTATGAAGGAGCTTGCCGCCAGGATACGTGCTGTTTTAAGAAGAGCAGGTAAGGGAGGAGAGCTTAACATCAATTCTGCTGAAATAATAAAGTACAGTAATCTTGAAATGAATACAGTTAAAAGATCTCTTACAAGAGGTGGAGTAGCTATAGATCTTACTATGGTTCAGTTTGAACTGCTTAAATCACTCCTTCTTAGCCCAGGACGGGTTTTTACAAGAAGTGATCTTCTTGGTGTTCTTCAGGAAGCTTCATATGAGAGTTATGAGAGAACTATAGATGTTCATATAAAAAATATACGAAAGGCTATAGAGCCCGTTCCATCTGAACCTAAATATATTTTAACAGTCTGGGGTGTTGGCTATAAGCTTTCAGAGGATCAGAACAGTAAATGAAAATGAAACTTATGTATAAGATAATGTTAAGTTTTATGCTCATAATTGTTCTGGGTGGAGGAATTATTGCACTTACAATAAATATTTCCACTTCCAGATCCTTTACCGCTATGGTTCGTGAAAGTGATATAGCATATGCAGAGGAATTATCTATTATACTCTCGATCTACTATATACAATCGGGAACATGGGATGGTGTTGCCAATATCATTAGGTTGCCTTCACAAATGGGAATGATGGGAACAAGCAGAAGACCTCGAACACAGGGACAGGATACGAACTCTGATTATACAGATCATATTATTGCCCGTGGACAATATAGAGCTCTTCCTGTAATGCTGATATCTTCCACTAACAGTATAATTTTTACCAATATAGATGATAAAGGATTTAAAATACCCGAAAATTCAGGAATACCGGTTTATGGATTAAACAATTCCCTAATTGCAACCGTATTTGCCGGTTCCATGATAGGTTCTGAACTTTTACCTGTACAGGAAGCTTTTCTTGAATCAGTGCAAAAGGCAATATTGTTTGCATCTATTGTAGTCATATTATCTTCTTTTATAATTGGATATTTTTTAGT
>DAOWEB010000261.1 GCA_030638735.1 Spirochaetaceae bacterium | reverse complement strand
TATATGCTTTTATATGATCTTCCAGTTCTCTAACGCTCTGAAAGCTTCCGTCTCTTATACATTCAGTGGTAATGTTAGATTTTTCAAAGTAATATATACCTGCTCCCAGAGTATACAGAATACCCTCGGATAAAATCAGTATAAACCCAAAATAACCCATAAGAGGAAATGATTTATGGATTGCCTAACGGCTCAATCTTTATATACCCTGATGGTGGTATCGATATTTCGATAAGTTTTTCGGAAAGTCGAATTTCTTTTCTGAAAACCTGTTTTCCTGAATAATTGAAAGCTGTTACCAGACAATGCTGAAGAGTAAATCTATTTGATATAATAATCCTCTTTAATAAAGCCCCATTGATAATATAGATTCTCTGAAATTCCTTATCAATGGTTACAGGTCTGTCTGTGAAAATACAGATTAGAAGTTCTTCCTCTTTCTCTGAATAGACGATGGGGTATAATAGTTCCGGATTTAGTGGTTTTAATTGCCCCTTAAGAAGGATATCACGGTGTTTTATCCAGAAAGATAACCAGTGCCGCAGCATCTGTTTATGCGATTCCGGGAGTGTGTGATATCTTACAGATATTTGAGGTACTCCGAATAAAACGTTTATTATCTGTAATGCAGCATGTTCCGGGCTGTCTGAAGGCGACCATGCCAGCATATCAGAATGGACAGCAGTATTTCCTGAAAACAACCTTAAATCGATAACACCAACACGGTTGGAAATATAATTAAGCGGGCAGTCTCCAACCCTGAATATATTACCATATTTACGCATATCAGGTCCAATGTAACGCTGTCTGAATTCGATCATGATCCCTGGTTTTATTTTTTTTAACCTACTCATAATGTCACTAAGAAGGCAATCAACAGCTTCCTGGAGGGAATCGTAATCCTGCCCGGGCTTATGATATACATCATGCAATTCAGATTCTCCGGGAATGAAATCGTCAATAAAATCAAGTTTAAACCCATCCAGATTCCAATTCAAAAGGGCTTTTTCATAGGTGGTTATTATAAACTCCCTAACCACTGGAAAACGGGGATCGACAACTCCTGCCTGAATATCTTTTCTCTCATAAAGAAGCATATCTTTAAAAAGATTCCATTGTTTTGAATATTTACCTATAAAAGGGACACTGTACCAAAGTATATATTTCAATCCGATATCATGCACTCTTTGTACATGGTGTTTCATATTCTTTATTTTATCTTTCTGTGGTTCCCAGTCTCCGCAAAAACCATATCCACGCTTATTGTCAGAGGTTTGCCATCCGTCATCTACAATTAATGTTTTACAACCCATCTCTCTGAAAGCAGCACATTCCTCCTCTATATCCCTTTCATCCAGGTTTTGGTGAAAACCATACCATGTTGAATAGACAGGCCCTCTTGCTTCTTCGGGAATTGAAGCGATGGGCAGCTCTTGTTGTGTTTCATACCAATCTGCTATTGATCTCAATACATCATAGTACGGAATATCACGTCGATCGACTCTAAGGATAGCTGTATACTCTGTTCTTTTTATCTGTGATTCTGTAAATAGTACAAATCTGCACTTAATGCTTGTATCTTCCTCATAAATACCGAAATTATATCTTACTGGATTAATTGTATCGGAGAATGCAGCTGCCAATCTGTTTTGGTTCTCTATATTAATAAAGCAACCTACAGGGGCCAGTGATGTTGTCCTTGATACAAATCCGGATGAATTCTCAGGATCTTCCCAGACCATTCCCAGACTTTTATTGCGAAAAGCCCCGGGATGCCATAATGAAGCAATGTCAATGGATGAATATTTAAATTCAATTCTGACTATCGGAAAAGGTTTTGGGGTATCAGTTGAAAGATGGATCAGGTAATAATCAATATTGTTTGAACTTGTTTTTTCAACACTCTGTTTTATATTCTCATCTTTATATTCAATATTTATCATTTATAAATCCTTGAGATTATTTAATTCATATATTTTTTTGGACTTTTCCCAATTACTTTTTTAAAAACCCGGCTGAAGTGTTCAGGGCTGCCGTAGCCTATAGCATCTGCAATCTCATATATTTTCATTTCCGAGTGCTGCAGATATTCAGTCGCTTTTTCAATTCGTATTTTAGTAATGTAATTATAAATCGAAGTATTTACCTCGAGGGAAAAGACCCTGCTAAGGTGAGAAACACTTATTTCAAGGTAATCAGCAATCTGATCAAGTGAAATATTACTACAGAAATGGTTATGTATATATTCCAAAGTTCTTGTAACAATCAGGCTGTTTTGCTCCAGTGTGGAAGCTATTTGGGAAAGGACTAACCTAAACCAGCAATTAAAACCATGTAGATCTTCTGACTCCCGAATTGTAGATGTAAACCTTTCTAAAGTTTCTCTGATTCTCTCTGAATTTGCTAATGAGTTTTTATCAAGAAAAGCAGCAATATGCAGGGAATATTTATCGAATAATCTCTTAATTCGATTAATCTCACAAATTGATAATTGCAAAGTATTAATGCTTAAATTACAGGCTGCCGCCCTGATCAGGCTGCTGTTTCTGGACTTAAGAATGGTCTCTAATTCTTCCGGAAAATGTTCAATCTCCGGTGACAAAAGCTGGTTTTTATCAGCAATTGAAGCATAGGAAATAAGTTTCCCTTTACCATGGATAAAAAAATAAGCTGATGCAGTCTCTGCCTGCTGATAAAGTACCCGGAGTTGATCCGGATTACTTTGGAAAGAACTCATACCGGCAGATGCTGTCTCATGCAGACCAAACTTATCCAGTTCAGACTGAATCTCATTTAACAGAATTCTAAAGTTCCCATGGGCTGTGCGCCAGTCAACTTGCTTCTTATAGGATGTTAAAACTACATACTCATCGGGAGCCGGTGAGAAACAATTCCCTGCCTGCTTATCTTTTAATAAATGATAAAAAATTGTGAGCATTTTAAACTGATATTGTTTTAGATCAATGGATGCAGTATTCCCCTGTTTGGTTTGGTGACCGCATATTTTTATAAACAGAATACAATATTTACTGCCACTCAGTTGAAGTTCATAATCTTTTCTTTCAATAGAGGTTAATTCGTTTAGTTTCCGTTTACCCCAAACAATATCTTTTAATAGCTTATCTTTAAGTACAATAATATTATCTTTTAAATGCTCTTCCATCCATAGAATTGTTTTTTCCCCTCTGGAAATTTTTAATTCCTTCTGGATTTTATCCATTACCTCAATAATTTCTTCTTCTGTTATTTCAGATTTCAGGATGTAATTTGTGACTCCCATTTTGAAAGCTTCTTTTACAAGGTGGAACTCATCATAGGCACTAAGAACTACTATTTTTAGATTAGGTTGTATCTGTCTGCTTTTTTGTATCAATTCAAGGCCGTTCATTACCGGCATTCGAATGTCTGTAATTATGCAGTCTATTTGAGTTCTTTCAAGTTCTGACAACGCAATTTCTCCATTATGTGCCTCCCCTGCAATTATGACATTATATTTATTCCAATCTATTAGTTTCTTTATACCTTCTCTGATTAATGGTTCATCATCCACAATTAAAACTTTCAACATATTTTTTCCTGCCCGGTTACCTTAGGAATTGTTATATGAACCATTGTCCAGCTTCCCTGCTTGCTCTCAATTTCCAATCCGTATTGATTTCCAAATTCATATTGAATCCGTTGATGAATATTAGAAATACCGATATGGTTTTTGGAATGCTTTAGGGGAATTCCCTTTCTCTCAATAGATT